>NZ_NRDQ01000133.1 GCF_002878455.1 Janthinobacterium sp. AD80 | reverse complement strand
GGCCAGACGCAGCACTGCGTCAACGCCCATTTCGCCTTCTTTGCCTTCCAGCGCCATACGTGCCGAACCTTTGATGATTGGCAGGTCGTCGCCTGGGAATTCGTACTTCGACAACAGCTCGCGCACTTCCATTTCAACCAGTTCCAGCAGCTCTGCGTCGTCGACCAGGTCGCACTTGTTCAGGAACACGATGATGTATGGAACGCCAACTTGGCGGGCCAGCAGGATGTGTTCGCGGGTCTGTGGCATTGGGCCGTCAGCTGCGGAGCACACCAGGATCGCGCCGTCCATCTGCGCGGCACCGGTAATCATGTTCTTGATGTAGTCGGCGTGGCCTGGGCAGTCAACGTGAGCGTAGTGACGGGTTTCCGTTTCGTACTCGACGTGGGCGGTGTTGATCGTGATACCGCGCGCTTTTTCTTCTGGAGCTGCATCGATCTGGTCGTATGCTTTAGCTTCGCCGCCGAATTTCTTCGACAGAACCGTTGCGATTGCAGCGGTCAGCGTGGTTTTACCGTGGTCGACGTGGCCGATGGTGCCGACGTTGACGTGCGGCTTGGTCCGTTCGAATTTACCTTTTGCCATTTTGAACTCCTAATGATTTGATTAGATTGCTCAGGCACACGCCCGACGGTCTGGTTTGAATTGCTTCTGTGCTGCCTGCTGCGAATTCTGGTGCCCTTGACGTGGATCGAACACGTGGCCTCTCCCTTACCAAGGGAGTGCTCTACCACTGAGCTACAAGGGCTGTAATTTGTTGCATGCGATGCATCAAGCATCTGAACGGAAACTGGAGCGGGTGAAGGGAATCGAACCCTCGTCGTAAGCTTGGAAGGCTTCTGCTCTACCATTGAGCTACACCCGCGAGGTATCGTTCACTTTATCTTCACTTGCTTTTTGCTACTACCCAGTTTTCCTTGCAAAAACTTGGTGGAGGGGGCTGGATTCGAACCAGCGTACTCATAGAGAACAGATTTACAGTCTGTCGCCTTTAACCACTCGGCCACCCCTCCGCGGGAACCGCAGAGTATGAAGCATCTACTCACAACTGTCAACCTTATTTACTGATGCCTGACTGCTGCATTTGCTTATAAAGAAGAAGTTGGCTGCTTCGGGGCGTGATTATAAGCTCCCGATTTGAGAATGTGCAAGGGTTGGCGCGAAAAAGTCGTCTTTTTTCGCATTTTTTTTAAGTCCCTCCCTTGCAGGCCGCATTTTCCCGTCTTTTGCCCCATATTCCCCCTGCTCAACGGGCATCGGGCGGGTGCATCCAGGAGGTGCCATGCGGCTTATATTTACGCAACAACTGCTGATGCAGACCGGACAGCACGGGCAATTTGGGGTTGCGCGGATCCAGGCGGCGCACGCCGGCAATAAAAACCAGCGCCTGCTGCCCCATGCGCTCATCCCAGCCTTCGTGCTCCAGGCATTTCAGCACGGCCACGGCCGCATTGAACACCACTTGCGGATTGTCGGGCAGGCGCGTGACAGCCTCGCCCATCAATTCAACGGCGCCGCGGAAGTCGCCCTCGCCCGCCCTGGCCGCGCCGGCCGCCACCATGTCGGCCACTTCCTGGCGGCTTTGCCGCGCCAGGGCCTTGGCCAGCTCCTCGCGCCCCGCCTGCTCAAACACGGCCATGGCGCGCGTCATGGCGGCGCTGTCGGGCGCATTGCGCATGACTTCGCGCATCACCTCGGCGGCACCATCCTCGCGCCCGTGCGCCAGGCAGTGGCGCGCCAGTTCCGTCTTCAGCGCATTCGAGCCGCCCACGCTGTGGCGGTTGGCGGCCAGGGCCGCGTCCAGCGACTGCTGCAGCCGCTCGGCGTTGCCCGTATGCGCATGCAGCATGGCGCTGCACAGGGCGCTGCACAGTTCCGCATTCTTTTGCCCGCCCATCGACTTTTCGAGGTCGCGGATGACGGCGCCCACCTGCAGCGGATCGCCCTTGCGCACCAGGGTCTGCACCAGGCGCACATGGTCTTCCGGGTCGCGGAATTCGGAATACTTGGCCTTGCTGACGACCAGCTTCAGGGCTTTTTCCGCCGTCTCGATATCGTCGGCCGCCAGGGCCGCCTCGCCCAGGCGGCGCAGACGGCGCACGGCGTGCGGCGACAGCGCCACCGCCTCGCTCAGGGCCGCTTGCGCCAGCTCCGGCTTGCCTTGCGCCAGATGCGTGCGCGCCAGCCAGTCATACGCGTCGAGAAAGCGCTTGTTGTTTTCCAGCAAGCCTTCCAGCGTGCCTTGCGCGGCGTCGTACTCGCCCAGCAGGAACTGCGTCTTGGCTTGCCCCAGGCGCGCCCAGCCGATGGCCTTGCTTTCATACAGGGCCGCGTAAATGGGTTCCGCGTCGGCCGCCTCGCCCAGCAGCAAATGCAGCTCGGCGCGCAGGCGCAGGAAATCGGTGGCGTAGCGCGGATACAGGCTGGCGCCCTCCGCGCAGGCGGCAATCGCCGCGCGCTCGTTGCCCACGTCGATCAGCGCGTACACGGGCACGAAGGCATTGCGCTTGTCGAGCGCGCGGCCGATGCGCTCAAGCATGTTATCTGCAGTAAACGGCTTCAGGATGTAATCGGTGGGCAAGAGCTCGACGGCGCTGACCACCTTGGCAAAGCTGCCTTCGCCCGTCACCATGAAGAACATGGTCGAGGCATGCATCAGTTTGTGGTGGCGCAAGTCTTCCAGCATCTGCTGGCCATCCTGCCCGCCTTCGAGGTCGTATTCGCACAGGATCAAATCATACGACTTGCTGCCCAGCATGCGGATCGCCTGGCCCGAACTGGCCGCGTCATCGATTTTCGCCAGGCCGCACAGGTTGAGCATATTGTGCAGGCTGGAACGCATGCCCGGATGCGGCTCGATGATCAGTGCGCTGAGGCCCTTGAGTTCTTTCATGTCGTGATGTCCGAAAACTCAGCGGCGCGCCACACTGGTGCGTGGCGCCAGCCAGCATGAGGCTGCCGAGTATATGACGGCGCCGCGCGCAAGGGAATGGCGCGGCGCCGAATGGCGAGGAAAAGCGGCAAATCAGGCGACGGCGCGCTCCGGATGCCACAGTTGCGGCTCGTGGTCGATCAGGTCGAGCAGCGCGGCCACCACTTCCGGATCGAACTGGCTGCCGCTGCGCTGCTCGATATATTCGCGCACCTGCGGATACGGCCACGGCTCCTTGTAGGGCCGCTCGTGCAGCAAGGCGTCAAAAACATCGACCACGGCAACGATGCGCGCGGCGACGGGAATGTCGCGCCCCTTGATGCCGTTCGGATAGCCGGCGCCATCGAAATGCTCATGGTGGCCGCCGGCGATCTGCGCGCCATACGTCAGGTAGCTGACGCCGTCGACCATGTTGGCGGCCCGTTCCAGAATGGTGCGCCCGACGCTGGCGTGCAGCTGCATCTGCGCCCGCTCCTCGTCCGTATGGCGTCCCGGTTTCAGCAGCACGGCGTCCGGCGTGGCCACCTTGCCGACGTCGTGCAGGATGCTGGCCAGGCCGATCATGTCGAGCAGCTGCGGCGTGAGCTCGTCGGCATACACGCCGCGCTGCTGCATGCGGCGGGCGATGGCGTCGGACAATTGCTGCACCCTGCGCACATGGCCGCCCGTGTCGCTGTCGCGGAACTCGGCCAGGTCGGCCAGCGCCACCACGGTGGCCTCCTGCGCCTTGCGCAGCTGGCCGAACATGTACAGATTGTCGAAGGCGGCGGCGATGCGCTGGCAAAACACTTCCAGCAGATCGCGCTGGATCTGCGCCAGCGGCCACGGCGGCGTGACGGAAATGGCCAGCTCGCGGTTGCCTTCCGTGTGGATGAACAGCACATTGGCCGGATGCTCGAACTGGCTGCGCTTTTCCGCGAAGGCCTTGTCGATGGTGGGCGTCAATGCATGGTCGGCCGGCAAGGCTTCCGATTCGGCCAGCACGGCATAGGTGCCCGTGGCGGCCACCACTTCGGGGCGCCCGGCGCCGCCCTGCATCAGGCACAGCACGCCGTCGGCGCCCACGTCGAGGATGGCGCTGACCTGGTTCAGCACGCCGGAGGCGAACTCGCGCAGCGAATGGATCTGGTACAGATTGGTGGCGCCGGCGAGGATCTTGCCCAGGCCGATGCGGCTGCGCTCGAGCATCATCAGGCTCTCGTAGGCGCGCAGGGCCGAGATGACGGTGGTAAACAGCTTCTGCGTCGTCAGCTCCGTCTTGGCCTTGTAGTCGTTGATGTCGTATTCGATGATGACGCGCTGCTCGGGCGCCTGGCCCGGCTGGCCCGTGCGCAGCACGACGCGCACGATGGCGTTGTTCAGCTCGGCGCGGATGCGCTTGGCCAGGATCAGGCCCGCGTCATCCGTTTCCATCACCACGTCGAGCAGCACCAGCGCGATATCGGGCGTGTCGCGCAGGATCTCGAACGCCTCGCGGCCGCTGTAGGCGGAAAACAGTTCCAGTTCGCGGCCCTTGAAACTGACATTGCGCAGCGCCAGCCGCGTAACCGCATGCACATCGACATCGTCATCGACTATCAAGACACGCCACAGGCGCTGGTCGGGTGCGGCCAGCCCGGCAGGACTGGCCACCGGCTCATCCTCGTCGAGCAGCCAGTTATCATCTGCATCGGCTTTGAGGTCGGTCATGAATACTCCTAATGGATAAGTTCGATGTGGACGCTGCATTGACGCCTATCAAGCATAATCAGATTAGATGCTGCTTACAACAGGATTCTGAGTGCCGGCTTCGCCAATGGACGGGTTGGCGGCGGTCGCGGGCGTGCCATGCTTGGCCTTGTCGCCGCAGCCATCCTGGCCGGGTTCGACCACCTGATAGCGGACTTCGTACTTGCCCGCGCTGAGCTGTTCCACCGTCAGCTTGTCATGCGCCAGGATGAACAGGTAGCGCACGTTCGAGCGCCGCTCCGTGTCGTACAGCTTGACGAACACGGGCGCCGCGTTGGCGCTGTTGTCGATGGTCAGCGCCAGTTCCTCGCCCTTGTTACCAATAGGGAAGCCATCCACATAACCGGACTGCGCCGGCCACGGTTCGCCATTCGGCGCCACCAGCGCGGGCGCGGGACCGCTGTCATCGCACACGGGCTTGCTGCTTTTCAGCACCAGCTGAGAGACGGCCTGCACGCGGATCTCGGGCGACCGGGCTTGCGCTGGCTCGGCCGCATAGGGCTTGCCCACGGCCCAGCTGTCGACGGCTACCGCTTCCGGCTTGGCCGCCGGCAGCAAGCCGGGTTCGCCCTCGGCGGACGCCGGCGCGCGCGGCTTGCCGCCATCGCGGGCCAGACCGCTCCAGGCCGACGCCAGCGCGCTGGGCACGGGCTGCGACGTATCGAGCATCAGCAAGGCGGCCAGCCAGCCCAGCAGCAGGCAGACCAGCAAACTCAGCCACCAGCGCCAGTTGCGCCAGATCGGCACGTGGCCGCGCCGCGCCTTGCCCGCAGGCGGCACATCCTGGGCCCAGCCCTGCTCGGCCTGCTGCGCATGGTGGCGGCCTTCCCTGGCCTTGCCTTCTTCCTGATGGGTGCTTTCCAGCCATTCGATTTCCCACTCCTCGGCGGCGATCCACTCGTCATGCTCCTTGCGGCGCTGCGGGTCGGACAGGGTGCCATAGGCGCTGTTGAGGATAGCCATGATGCGGGCCGCCTTCTCGTCGCCGGGATTCTTGTCGGGATGGTATTTCTGGCTGAGGGCCTTGTACGCGGCACGTATGACTTCCTGCGGCGCCAGGCGCGCCACTTTCAGGTTGTCATAGTGTGTATGTATCTTTCCCATCGTTCTATCTTGAAATCGGTGCGCGGCGACGGGTTCTTGCAGGATGGAACCGTGCTGTATCAATCATCATATACGATATGACAAGATAATAACCACCGGCGGACAGGAAATTGCAGGACGCGCACGCCCTGCCTTGACCTGGCTTGAGCGATTACAGGCGGTGGCTGCGGTCGCCTGACAACAGGGCTTCCGGCAATTCCACCCGGTGGCCCACCGTCAGCACCTTGAACAGCTCGCCCATCTCGGCCGGCGACAGCAGTTTCTGCACGGCGCTGGCCTGCGGCAGGTAAGTCTTGACTTCCTGCGGGTCGGTGCGCAGCAGCAGGTCGCCGATGCCGGCGCCCAGCAGGAAGGTGGCCTGGTTCATGTAGGCGAGCACATCGAGGCCCGCATCCTGCGCCGCCACGGCCATGGCCGTGAAGTCCACGTGCGCCGTGATGTCCTGCAAGCCGGGCAAATAAAACGGTTCCGCGTGGGCATGGTGGCGGTAATGGCACATCAGGGTGCCCGTGGCGCGCAAGTCCAGGTAATACTCGTGCGCGGGAAAACCATAGTCGAACAGCACGGCCGCGCCGCCCTTGCCATTGGTCAGCATCTGCGCCAGCGAGCGCATGAAACCGCAGGCCACGCCGTGGATTTCCGTGACATAGCCAACGGGCAAGGCATCCGCCTCGGGCACCTGCGCGGCGATCTGCGCCGCCACGTCGGCGCCGGCGGGCCGTTCCACAAAGATGAACTGGCCATCGGCGATGCTGACGTCAAGCTCGCACCAGCCGCCTGGCGTCTTGCTGATCAGGTTGACGGGCATGGCGTCCAGCACTTCATTGCCGAACACGGCGCCCTCGAAACTGTCGGGGAAGCCGTCAAGCCACACCACTTGCGGGAAGGCGGCCAGCGCCAGCTCCTGGCGCGCGCGCAATTCGCCGGACAATTCGACGATCGCATACTGTTCGATAGCGATGCCGGACTGCGCCGCTTCCGTCAGGATGTCGAAGGCCAGCTTGCCCGTGCCGGCGCCGAATTCGAGGATGCGCGGGGCCGTTTGCGCCATAATAGCGGCTGCCACATGGGCCAGCGTGGCGCCGAACAAAGGCGAGATTTCCGGTGCGGTTGTAAAATCGCCATCTTTGCCCAGCTTGGCGGCGCCGCCGCTGTAATAGCCGAGGTCAGGCGCATACAGCGCCAGTTCCATGAAGCGGACAAAGGGAATGGCGCCGTCATTGCGCGCGATTTCGGCGGCAATCTGGTGCTGCAAGGCATGGGACGCGGCCAGCGCGTCGCTATCGGGTGCGGGAAGAGACATACCGTATTGTAGCGAATCGGCGGCGCGGGCCGCCAGTACCGGCCCTGGCAAACCCGCTCACTTCACATATCAATACAGTAAATACATGACACCAGCATCGACATTGCCACACAGCACACCCCGCGTCGCCCTCGTCACGGGCGCGGCGCGCCGCCTCGGCCGCGCCATCGCCTTGGGCCTGGCGCGCGACGGCTGGGATATCGCCGTGCACTACCGCGCCTCGCATGAGGAAGCGCAGAGCCTGGTGGCGGAAATCACCGCCCTGGGCCGGCGCGCCCAGGCCTTCCCCTGCGACCTGGCGCAGGAAGACGCCGTGCGCCAGCTGCTGCCGCAGGTGCAGGCGGCGCTGGGGGCCGTGACTTGCATCGTCAACAACGCTTCGTTGTTTGAATACGACAATGCCGGCGATTTCTCGTTCACCGCGCTGGACGCCCACATGCACGCCAACCTGGCCGCGCCCATCCTGCTGGCGCAAGCCCTGTACCAGGCCACGCCCAGCGGCGGGCAAGCCGTGGTCATCAACTTGCTGGACCAAAAACTGTACAATCTCAATCCTGATTTCTTGTCGTACACCTTGTCCAAGGCGGCGCTGCTGTCGGCGACCACCATGCTGGCCCAGGCGCTGGCGCCGAAAGTGCGCGTGGTCGGCATCGCCCCCGGCATCACCATGGTGTCCGGCGAGCAAACGCAAGCGAACTTTGCCAAGGCACATGAAAACACGCCACTGGGCCGTTCCAGCACGCCCGAGGACGTGGCCGACAGCGTCTGTTATGTGGCCGGCGCGCGCGCATTGACGGGCACGACCTTGCTCGTCGACGGCGGCCAGCACCTGATCGGCTTGCCACGCGACGTCATGTTTTTAACCAAATAATCAGCAGTCCTGCCAAACAACCAGCATTCCAGCATTCCAGCATTCCAGCATTCCTAAAAGGTAAAACTATGTCGTCCGCCCTGTTCCACCCCCGCCTGGCCGATTGCCGCCGCCTGTTCCTGCGCAATTACGAGGTGCTCATCAATATCGGTGTCTACGACTTCGAGAAAAAGGGCGAGCAGCGCGTCCTCATCAACGTCGACCTGTACATTCCCCTGGCCCTGTCGACACCGAAGGATGACCAGCTGGAAGAAGTGGTCGATTACGACTTCATGCGCGAAACCATCGCCAAGCGCATGGCGCAGGGCCACGTGCAGCTGCAGGAAAGCCTGGTCGACGATGTGCTGGCCGCCATGCTGGCGCACCCGCGCGTGCGCGCCGCGCGCGTGTCGAGCATGAAACCGGACGTATATCCCGACTGCGAAGGCGTGGGCGTGGAAGTATTCAAGATCAAGGATGAAGCATGAACGACATGAACAACACAGCAATACTGGAAACGGCCGTGGAAATCCCCGCCAACGTGGAAGCGCAGAAACTGGCGCGCAAGAAGGCGGAAAAGATCGCCCTGGAAAACAACAAGCTGCACAAGCGTTTGTGCCGCCTGGTGGGGCAAGCCATCGGCGACTTCAATATGATCGAAGACGGCGACAAGGTGATGGTCTGCCTGTCCGGCGGCAAGGACAGCTACGCGCTGCTGGACATTTTGATGACCTTGCGCGAACGCGCGCCGATTCACTTCGATATCGTCGCCGTCAATCTGGACCAGAAGCAGCCGAACTTCCCGCCGGAAATCCTGCCCGCCTACCTGACGGAACTGGGCGTGGCCTTCCACATCGAAAACCAGGATACCTACAGCATCGTCAAGCGTTTGATCCCGGAAGGCAAGACGACGTGTTCGCTGTGCTCGCGTTTGCGCCGCGGCATCTTGTACCGCGTGGCCGACGAACTGGGCGCCAACAAGATCGCCCTGGGCCACCACCGCGATGACATCCTGGAAACTTTCTTCCTGAATATGTTCTTCGGCGGCAAACTGAAAGGCATGCCGGCCAAGCTGCAATCGGACGACGGCAAGCACATCGTCATCCGCCCGATGGCGTATGTGAAGGAAGAAGACACGCAGCGCTATGCGGAAGTGAAAGGCTTCCCCATCATTCCATGCGACCTGTGCGGCTCGCAGGAAAACCTGCAGCGCAAGCAGATCAAGGGCCTGATGCGCGAATGGGACAAGAAATTCCCCGGCCGCGTGGAAAGCATCTTCTCGGCCCTGTCGAACGTGGCGCCGTCGCACCTGATGGACCCGAAACTGTTCGGCTTCAAGGACTTGAAGGCCGACGGCCTGGCCAACCCCATGGGCGACATCGCCTTTGACGAGGAACCCTGCTCGACGCCGACCACCTTTGGCACCATCGCGCTGCAGCCGCTGTAATCGGCTGTTGTAAACTCCTGTTGTTTCGCCGCCACCGCCCAGGTGGCGGCGCCCTGCCCCTTTCCCCCCGCGTCCATTTGAGGTACCGTAGTTAGCTCTGCCGGTATGCGATGTGTCACGCGCGCATCCCTGCCCGGCGGTCAGCACGCATTCTTCCGACAACCTCACTGGAATGAACCATGACGCCATCCGCGCTCAAGCGCCCCCTGCTGTTCTCCCTGCTTGCCCTCAGCCTCGCCACCGCCTTCGCCGCCCCTGCGCAGGTCCCCGTACCCACCGACCGCCAGGCCGACCGCTGGGATCTGACCGCCTTGTATCAAAACGATGCCGCCTTCGATGCCGATGCCAAAAAGTTCTCGGCCCAGCTGCAGCAGCTGGCCGGCTGCAAGGGACAGTTGAAAACCTCGCCAGCCCGCCTGAAAAGCTGCCTGGACCTGTACGCGGATGCGCGCAAGCGCGTCAACATGCTGTACACGTATGCGGCGCAGTACTACGACCAGGACACGGGCGACAGCAAGGGCAACCAGCTGAACCAGCGCGCCGCCCTGCTGGGCAATGAGTTCAACCAGGCCACCACGTTCCTGCAGCCGGAAATCCTCGCCCTGGGCAGCAAGCGCATCGACGCCATGCTGGCGAAGGACAAGGGCTTGCAGCTGTACCGTTTTCAACTGAGCAACATGCTGCGCAGCGCGCCGCACACGCTGGACGCGGCCGGCGAGCAGCTGGTGGCGCAGTTCGGCCTGGCGACCAGTTCGGCCGCCAGCGTCTACCGCACCCTGGCCAACGCGGAAATCCCCTGGCCTACAGTGAAACTGTCGGATGACAAGGAGGTGCGCCTGGACCAGGCGGCCTATACGAAATACCGGGGCGACGACAACCGCGCCGACCGCAAGCTGGTGTTTGACGCCTTCTTCGGCAAGTGGAAAGAGTACGAGCGCACGTTTGGCGAAACCCTGTACGGCCAACTCAAGACGGATGCCGCCTACGCGAAAGTGCGCCACTACGCCGACTCGCAAAGCGCCGCGCTGGACGCCGACAATTTGCCGCCGGCCGTCTACCAGACCCTGATCGCCCAGACCAATGCCAACCTGCCCACGCTGCACCGCTACTTCAAGCTGCGCGCGCGCATGCTGGGCGTGAAGGACCTGGCGTACTACGACGTGTATGCGCCGCTGCTGAAAAGCGACCGCAGCTTCCCGCTGGCCGACGGCAAGCAGATGATGCTCGATTCCGTCGCGCCGCTGGGGCCCGACTATGTCAAGGCGCTGACGGCCGCCGTGAACGCGCGCTGGATGGATGTGTATCCGCGCCCGCGCAAGGTGGCGGGCGCCTACATGAATGGCGATGCGTACGACGTGCATCCGTTCGTGCTGCTGAACTACACGGACAACTACGAAGCCGTCAGCACCCTGACCCACGAATGGGGCCACGCCATGCACTCGGTGCTGGCCAACAAGGCGCAGCCATCGATCTATGCGCCATACAGCATCTTTGTCGCGGAAATCGCCTCGACCACCAACGAGGCACTGCTGCTCGACGCGCGCCTGAAGCAGGCCAAGGATGACGACGAGCGCCTGCTGTACCTGGGCGCGGCGCTGGAAAACCTGCGCGGCACCTTCTTCCGCCAATCGATGTTCGCCGAATTCGAAGCCGCCATCCACGGCAAGGTGGATAAAGGGGAATCGCTGACGGGGGAGGAGATCACGGCCATCTACGCCGGCATCCTCAAGCGCTACCACGGCGAAGCGCAGGGCGTCATGAAAATCGATCCGGCCTACGCGCTGGAATGGGCCTACGTGCCGCACTTCTACCACGGCTTCTATGTGTTCCAGTACGCCACCTCGATCGCGGCGGCGCAGGATTTCTCGCAGCGCATCCTCGACAAGGAACCGGGCGCGCTGGCCGCCTACCTGAAGATGCTCAGTTCCGGCGGCTCGGCCTACCCGTATGAACTGGTGAAAGCGGCCGGCGTCGACCTGGCCACGCCGAAACCCTACCAGGCGCTGGCGGCGCGCATGAATGGCATCATGGACCAGATCGAGGCGATTGAAGCGAAGCGGGGGAAATAAAGCCGGGATATGGCGTAGGTGGCGCAGGAGGCGTAAAAGGCGTAGGTCGGCTTAGCGCAAAGCGCGTAAGCCGACACCGCCAGCACTGTACGGATTACGCGGCTGCGCCGCTAATCCGACCTGCCGTTTTCCACCTTCTCTGCCGCAAACGCGGCTGCATCGCTCTCGAACATGTCTTCCAGTTCCTCGCGCGCCTGGCGCGTGAGGGACATGACTTTTTGCTGATCCTGGAAGTGCGGCGCTACTTCCAGCAGGGTTTTCAGGTTATGCCGGCCAAAGATGCCGGCAGCGCGCTGCGCCCGTTCCTCGCTGAAGCCCACCTGGCGCAAGGTCTGCTCGCCCAGCAGCAAGGCCGCCGCAAACGTCTCGCGTTCGATCAGGGTCACGCCCCGCTTCATCAATTCATAGTAATGCGTGACATTGCGCGCGCGCGCCAGAATCGTCAGCTGCGGCAGGCGCAGGCGCACGGCGTCGACCAGGGCCAGGCTGTCGTCGACGTTGTCGATGGCGATCACCAGGGCCCTGGCCTTCTCGATGCCGGCCGCCACCAGCAGATCGACGCGCGTGGCGTCGCCGTAAAACACTTTAAAACCGAACTTGCGCAGCAGGTCGATCTGGTCCGGATCGTGGTCGAGCACCGTCACGCCGATCTTGTTGGCCGCCAGCAGGCGGCCGATGATCTGGCCAAAGCGGCCAAAGCCGGCGATGACGATGGGATTGTCCTGCGCCTCGATATGGTCGTCCGGGCGGCGCTTCTTGTCACCTTGCAGGCGCGGCGCGACGAATTTATCGTGCAATAGCAGCAGCAGGGGCGTGGCCACCATCGACACGGTGACGACGACCACCAGCAGGGCGCCCGTCTCCGGCGAAAACACGTGCGCGGCCACGGCGGCGGCAAACACGACGAAGGCAAATTCGCCGCCCTGCGACAGCAGCAGCGCGAAGAACAGCTGCTGGCCACGGGGAATGTCGAAGAACTTCGACAACACATACAGCAGGGCGATCTTCACCGCCAGCAGCCCGGCCACCAGGGCCAGGATCAGCAGCGGCTGGGCGCGCAGCACGCCGAAATCGACGGACATGCCGACGGCGATGAAGAACAGGCCCAATAACAGGCCTTTGAACGGCTCCAGGTCGGAAATGAGCTCATGGCGGTATTCGGAATCGGCCAGCAGCACGCCAGCAACAAAGGTACCCAGGGCCATCGACAGGCCCACCGATTCCATCAGCACGCAGATGGCGATCACCAGCAGCAGGGCGAACGCCGTGAAGATTTCACGCAAGTCCGTTTTCGCGATGAAGCGCAGGATGGGGTTGACCAGGAAGCGCCCGCCGATCACCAGGGCCGCCAGCACGGCGGCCAGCTTGGCCACGCGCAGCCAGCCCGGTTCGCCGGCATGCGTGACCAGGCCGCCCAGCAGCGGCACCAGCGCGATCATGGGAATGGCGGCGATATCCTGGAACAGCAAAATGGAAAAGCCGGCGGAACCGGCCGGCGTACTCATCAACTTGCGTTCGCCCAGGGTGGCCAGCACGATGGCCGTCGACGACAGCGACAGGCCCAGCCCGCCCACCAGCGCCGTGCGCCAGTCGACGCCAAAGGCCATGGCCACGGCGCACAGTCCCGCGCTGACGACGGCCACCTGCGCCCCGCCCCAGCCAAAGATGGGGCGGCGCAGCAGCCACAAGCGCTTCGGTTCCAGTTCCAGGCCGATCAGGAACAGCAGCAGCACCACGCCGAATTCGGAGAAGCTGAGGATCACGTCGACATTCTTGATCAGCCCCAGGCCCCACGGTCCGATGACGACGCCTGCCACCAGGTAGCCCAGCACGGCGCCCATGCCCAGGCGCTTGGCCAGCGGCACCATGATGATGGCGGCCACCAGGTAAAACAGTATGTTGATGAGAAAGCTGTGGTGTTCCATGCGGGTTCCGGGCAGATGTGTGGATGAAACGACATCATGCCTGAAGTGGCGCGCCTGCGTGAAGTTGCTGCCGCGCCAGGCGACGCGGACCGTGTATCAGGGCTGCGGCGCGTCGATACGCGCACGCATCTCGTCCACATTCACGCGCGACAGATAGCGTTCGATGTTTTTCCACACGGCGTGGTAGCCGTAGCCGCCATTTTTCAGCTCGTCGATCGCCTTCTCGCGCGGCCAGTCCTGGTACAGCATGCGGTACATGGCCGCCATCATGCCGGTGCGGTCTGCGCCGTGCAGGCAATGCAGCAGCACGGGCCCATGCTGCCCAGCCGCGCGGATGGCACGCATCGTTTCGATCACATGCCTGTCGCGGATGGCCCAGGTATTGATGGGAATGCGGATGGCGCGGATGCCGCTGCCTTCCAGCACCTGCGTATCGGCATGGAAGGAACGCAGGCTGATGACAGTCTTCACCCCCAGCGCCTGCAGCTGCGCCACGTCTGCCGTGTCGAGCTTTGCGCTGCGGTACAGGCGCGGCGTCACCTGGTGCAGATTGGAGACGTGGGGCAGCGGCGTGGCCCACTCGGCGTTGCGCTCCGGTGGCGGAGGCGGAGGCGCCTGGGCGCCAGCGGAACTGGCCGCCAGGAGCAGGGATAACAGCAGCAGATGCGGCAAGATCATGACTTCCTCTTGTATGAAAACCACAGCAGCACGCCGGCGAGCAGCAGCGAAACCCAGTAATCGGTGGGGGCAAACCACAGCCAGTGCTTGTGCCAGGCGATATGCGCCGGATTGAAATGCGCCACGCCATAGGCGGGATTGAGCACGAACCACAAATAGTCTTCGATGATCCAGAACAGCATGATGCAGCCGATGGCGCGGCATTCGAAGCGCAGCGACCATTGCCCCAGGAAGATCATGGGGAAATGGAAGAACAACGCAATGAAGGGAAAGACCCAGGCGTGGTAGCCCGTCATGGGCCGTCCGCCCCAGAAGATGTCGAGCAGCCAATGGCTTTCGATGCGCCAGGTCGGCAAGTTCGCGGCCCAGCCGGCAGCGCCTTCGATCTGGATTTCCACCTGGGCGAAAAACAGGCCAAGCAAGGCGACCCAGGCCAGGGTCAGGGCGATCTGCCACGGTTTGGCCACGCCCCCCGTCACGCCTGCTCCGCCGCCACGCCGTCTGCCAGCACCCGCGCCAGCACCTCGCAGGCGGCGCGTGGGCGGCCCAGCGCCAGCGCTTTGGCGCGCATGGCTTGCAACTGCTGCGGCTGCGCGAGCAGCAGGCGCACGCGGTATTCCAGGGTCACGGCGTCAAACGCTTTCAGGGCCACGCCCTGCTCCAGCAGGTAGTCGGCATTGCGTTCTTCCTGGCCGGGAATCGGCGAGTTGACGATCATGGGCAAGCCCAGTGCCAGGCATTCGGACGTGGTCAGGCCGCCCGGCTTGGTGATCACCAGGTCGGCGCACGCCATCAGGCGCTCGACTTCGCTGGTAAAGCCCTGCGCCAGCAGGCGGCCCGGATACTGGCTGGCCAATGTCCGCAGCGCCGCCAGGGCGGCGGCATTTTTCCCCGCCAGCACGATCAGCTGGAAATCACCCGGCAGCGCCAGCAGACGCGCGGCGACGGCATCGAGGCTGCCCAGCCCTGCCCCGCCGCCCATCAGCAGGATCGTCGTACGCCGCGGATCGAGGCCAAAGGCTTGCGCGGATGGCACGCGCGCGGGCGCCTGCGCAAAAGCGGGCATGATCGGGATGCCCGTGACATGGATGCGTTCGGGGGGAATGCCTTCGTGGCGCATGCGGAACGCCACTTCGTCGGTAGCGGCGAAATAGCCTTGCATATGCTCGTGCACCCACATGCGGTGCAGGTCGAAATCCGTGACCTGCACCCACACGGGGCACGCCAGCTGGTGCTGGCGCAGTGCCCGCGACAGCAGCTCGGCGGGCAGAAAATGCGTGCAGACGATGGCGTCGGGCCGGAATGCGGCGATCTTCGCCATCAGCGCGCGCGTGTTCAGGCGCTCGACGCCCCGGCGCAAACGCTGTATCGAACTGTCCTTGGGCGCGTCATGGGTGGCGTGGTAAAGGTAGCCCCACAGCGCAGGCGCCTTGTTGACCAGCTTGATGTAGAAATCCGTGTACAGCTTGCGGAACGCGGGCGTCACGAAATCCATCACGTCCAGATGGCAGGCCGTCGCCGCAGGCGTGGCGCCGCCAGGGTGCGCCGCATACGCCTCGATGGCTTGTGCCGCGCGCATATGGCCGGCACCGGCCGAGACGCTGAGGATCAGAATTTTTTTCGCTGCTGGCTGCGACATGCGCTGTTGCTCCATCGGAAACCCTTATCGGGAAAGCAAGCACAATAGCATTTTCCTGGCCGCGCAGCTTGTGCATGCACAAGGCGGCGCGGCCTTCCTTACTTCTGTGCCGGCGCCACATCCGTGCGCAGCACCGGATACAGGTTCAGGCGCTCGTCCCACGAGCTGTGGCGGCGGGCGAAAAATTCCAGGCGCGCCTGCGGGCTTTTGGCAAACGCGGGATCATTCGCCAGGCGCGCGTGGAACTGCGCCGCCAGCGCCGGGTCGGCCGCCAGCTGGGCGCGCGCCACGTCCTCGGCCACATAGTCTTCCATGTATTCCTTGCGCTCGAAAGCCGTGTTGAAACTGCCCCAGGCCAGCAGCGAGTCGGGCGCGCGCGGTTCCAGCAGCGCCACCACCAGGCGCGCCTTGGCCTGGTTGACGGGCACGTACAAGTCGCCGGCGCCGATCACGCGCGCCTCGTTTTGCCATGCGCCCTGCACGGCCGCCGTCTGGCGTCCCTCGAACGACTGCGCGCCGAATTTCACCTGCGTGGCGCGGAACGCCTGCACTGGCTGCTGGCCCCAGGCCGTGGCCAGCACCTGGTAACTGACGCCATGCTGGCGCAGCTTGGCCGCCACCATCGGCGCCTGCGCGGCCGGCACCAGGTAGCCGGCCTTCGGCGCGGCCTGCTGCAGGTCGGGTACGATCTCGTCGCGCAGCGGCACGGTCCACAGCTGCGGCGTGTTTTCATCGTAGCGCGTCATCAGCGCGCCGGAAATGTCCGATGGCGTGCGCGTGTAGGCATAGCCGCGAAACGCGATCATGTGGCTCTTGTCCGTCGTCTTGTAAGTGAGCGGCAAGGTGCTGCCGGCCAGCTGCGCCGCGCGGCTGTCGGCGTCCAGCGCCACTTGCCGCCACTGCGCGCCATGCTGCGCCACTTGCGACAACAGCGAAACGATGGTGTTGCGCGTGATGCGCACGCGGGTCGGATAGTCCTTCCACGAGTGGGTTTCCACCAGCATGCCGAAGCGGTTGCGCAGCATGAAATAGCCATGTGAAAAACGCGGATTCGGCGTCGAGTCGACAAAGCCCGATTGCGGATTGTCTTCTTCGGCAAACGAGATATAGAACGGCTTCGGATCCGAGCCCTGCTTTGCCAGGTCGGCCAGGACATTGTCGCGCAGGGCCGTGCCGGCCACGCGCAAGGCAGCATCGCCCGCGTGCACGGGTTCGACCTGGATCGAGATGTCCGGCTCGAACTGCGCGCCATCGGTGACGTGCAGGTCGACATACGCCAGCGGGTCCCAGGCGTTCACCAGCGCCAGCATGTGCTGCATCTCGGGCGCATCGGCCTTCACGTAGTCGCGGTTCAAGTTGAAATTTTGCGCCGTGCTGCGCCAGCCCATTTCCACGGGGCCGCGCTGGTTCGGACGATTCCACTGGCCAAAGCGCTCGTGGCCATCGATGTTAAACACGGGCACGAACAGCAGCACCTGCTTGTCCAGCGCGCCGGGCGCCGCCTTGCCTTCCAGGACTTCGCGCAGGGCCAGGAAGCCGGCATCCTTGCCGTCGATTTCACCGGCATGGATGCCGCCCTGCACCAGCAGCACGGGCAGCTTGCGGCGCGCCGCCTCGGCCGGCGTCAGCGCGCCCGTATTCGTCACGGCCAGCGCCAGCATGGGCCGGTTTTCCGGCGTGCGGCCAAATTCCACGCAGCGCACCTGCTTCGGATAGCGCGCCTGGAACTGCCGGCACAGCGCTTCCACTTCCGCGTAGCGGCCCGTGTGCAGAAAGCCCGAGCGCTCGGCCACGGTGCTCAGCGGCGAGGCAGCGGACGCAGGCAAGGCAACGGTGGACAACAAGGAGGTGGATAACACGGCGGCGGACAGCAGGGCGTGGCGTAGCATCGGAAGGCTCCGGCGAGAGTGGACAAGCGGGCAATTATAGGGGCGGCGGCAGGTGTAAAACTGACGGGGAAATAAAAAACCGGGACAGCGTTGGCTGTCCCGGCTGTGATGCCGGGGTCAGACCCGACGGGTCTGCCCCCGGCTTGGCTCCCGGGTGAAATCAGCTGCCAAAGTGATAGTTGAATTCAACCCAGCCCTGGCGTCCTTGCGGGCTGTAGTTCCCCACCGGGTAGTACGGCCAGCCGCCGCTGTTGTCGCGCTTGATCTTGTCGAACACGTTGTTGACGATCAGCGACAGGGTGGCGCGGTCGTTGATGCGGTACACGGTGCTGATATTGGCCAGCGCCGTTGGCGTCAGATAGGCCGTGCCAGCACCGTTCGGGATCTTGCCGTAGCGCGTCACCAGCAGGGTGTTCGACCAGTCGCCCGCGCTCCAGTTGACGCTCAGGTTCAGCTTGTCCGGCCAATCCGTGCTGCTCATGTCCTTCAGCTCGTCGATCTCTTCATCGCCCACGAACTGCTGCGATTTCTTGCTCAGCACCTTGGCGTAGTTGGCCTTGAAGGCGAAGCGGCCATAGTCCGTCGTGCGCAGCAGATATTTCAGGCTGATGTCGACGCCGCTGGTGCTTTGTTTCGCCGCGTTGATCGGGTTGACGGTGATGGTCTTGATCTCGCCGGCGCGGTTGAGCGCATTGGCCGCGAAGCGCTCAACGCGGTTCAGGGTATCGACGCAGGTCGGCGAGTTGATGTCGGTCTTGCCCAGGCGGCAATCGGCTTCGTCGCGCAGGATCTTGTCGGCACTCAGATTGGTCACCAGATCGTCGATCTTGATGTTCCAGTAGTCGACGGAGACGTCGAAATTGGAGCTCGGCGACCAGACGGCACCGACGCCGAACGATTTGCCCTTCTCCGACTGCAGATCCTTGCTGCCGTTCTGCACATAATCGGCACCCGGCGATTTGTTCGCGTAGTCGCAGTCCTCGATGGCCTGGCCGGCGACGCCGCAGCGGTAGTAATCGGTGGTGCTCGAATAGTAGCCCGTGCCGCGCGCCTTGTAGATGTAGTTCATGTCCGGCGCGCGGAAGCTGGTGGCGTAGTTGGCGCGCAACAGCAGTTCGCGCGTCGGGCGCAGTTCCAGGCCGCCGTTATAGGTGAACTTGCCGTCGCTGCGGCCGGCAAAGTTGTAGCGGTCATAGCGTCCGGCCAGGGTGCCCGTCAGCTTCTCGTGCAACGGCAGGTTGATCTCGGCGCCCAGCGCGTAGCGCGTGCGCGTGCCGGCCGTGATGTCGGACTTGGTGGCGACGTTGAAATAGCCTTCGTTGAGGCGCGCATCGGGCACATTGCTGAAGCCCTGCTTGCCCGCTTCGGCGATGGTAGCGATCTTCGCCACGCCGGCCGGCAGCTGGAACAGGTCGCCATTGGTGGCCAGGCTCAGGGTATTCGTCCAGGCCTTGTCGTCGCTGTCGGAATTGCCCGTGATGCTGTCAAATTCGGCGGCCGTCAGGCGGCGCGACAAGCGTGCAGGGTCCGGTGCATAAATGGCCACGCCGCTGGCGTCCGTGCCCAGTTTCGGGCCCAGGAAGAAGCTGTCGATATTGGCCAGCGCGCGCGGCGTGTGGCTTTCGCTCTTGTACAGCGAGGCGTTGTAGTTGGCTTCATACTGCCACGATGCGGTGCCGGGAATGCGGCCCTTGGCGCCCAGCGAGATGGCGGTGGCCAGGTCGTCCCACTTGCGGTTGTAGCGCGATACGCCGCCCATTTCCTCGGGCGCGATGTAGCGCGTCCAGGCCTCGTACTTGCCCGTGGTCTGGTTCTTGAAGTAGCTGTTGCCCGTCGACTGCGACGTCCACGACGGGCCGCGCGTATTGTTTTCCGTGGCGTTCTTGCCGATCAGGAAATCGGCAAACAAGGTCGTTTCCGGCGACAGCTCATAGTTGGCGCTGCCGAACACGTTCTGGCTGCGGTTCTTGGTCTGCGTGGTCCAGTAGGTCGGGCCCACCTTCGGGCTGGCGCAATAGCTGCCGTTCTTCGCCTGGTACTTGATGACGCTGCCGCCAAACAGGTCGCCGAACTGGCTGCAGGTGTCGCCCAGGTCCTGATAGGTGCCGGAGGTGCCCGCCTGCACCACGCGGCGCGAGGCGATATTCGTCGGCGTGCCCGAGCGCGTGGACATGAAGTCGCGGTCCAGGCTCGACAGCGGATCGCGCTGGCTCAGCTCCACGCTGAACAGGGTATGCAGCTTGTCGAAATTGCCGCCGCCCGTCAGTTGCACGCGCTGGTTGCCGCCGCCGCCGCGCGTGGTGCTGCCCGCCTTGACGTTGATATCAAAGCCTTCCGTCTGTTTTTTCAGGATCACGTTGATCACGCCGGCGATCGCGTCCGAGCCATAGATGGCCGAGGCGCCGCCATTGAGGATTTCGATGCGGTCGACAATGCTCGACGGGATATTTGCCAGGTTGGTGAAGTTCACCGTGCCTTCGTAGGCGACGGGGAAGTCGGCCAGGCGGCGCCCGTTCAGCAGGATCAGGGTGTGGTTCGGGCCCAGGCCGCGCAGGCTGATGGTATTGGCCGACGGCGTGAAGGTGTTGCCGAAATCTTCGCCTTGCGTAAAACCGCTGTTCTGCACCTGGTTGCTCAGGGCGTCATATACGTTTTTATAGCCCTGCTTGGTGATCTCGTCGCCGGTCAGGATGGTGACGGGCGACGGGCCTTCCAGGCTGGCGCGGGGAATGCGCGAACCGGTGACGACGACCGCATGCGCGCCCGCTTCCGGCTGGCCCTGCGCGGCAGGCGCGGCTGTCTGGGTCTGTGCCTGCGCGGTAACGCTGGCGACGAGGGCCAGGACAGCAACGCTGAACGCTGATAACTTGAACTGTATAGACATCTTTTCGCTTCTCAAGGTGGGAGAAAGACTGAAAGATATCAAGATGTCAGTATTTACAGAACGAATACTTTGTTCTTTCTATATACCATCATTGTTATATAGAAATATTTCAGAGAAGAAAACCGCGCCGCCATGGGCGCGGCCAGGAAAAGAAAAGCCCCGTTTATGGTTTTCTTATCGAAATTTCCTTGTACTGGGGCCGCAGCACGCGCATGGCGGTCTCGGTCGGATTCTCCACCGCGCCCAGCAGCCGGGTCGCACCCGACACCGAGGCCGCGGCGCAGGCACCGGCGGTGCGGTAGCGCAGCGCCGCCGCCAGCATCCCCTCGGCCGTATCGCCCAGCGCGTGCTGGTAATCGTCCGCCACCTCGCAGGTCGGCGCCATGCCGTCGGCATAGTCGCCGAAACCCTTGGCATTCACACCCTGGAACTGCACCGCGAAATAGGTGGTGCCGCAGTTCGGCTTGGGGTAGAAGCCATACGGCTTGCCGCACGTCGTGCCGCCGATCAGGTTGACCTGCACATCCACGCCGCGCAAGCCGTTGATGATCGACTCGCTGGCCGAGCAGGTGTTGGCGGTCGTCAGCAAGGTCACGCGCTTGAGGCCCAGGTAAGGCAGCGCGGTGCCAGAGGCGACGGGATTCGGGGCAGGAAAGCCCAGGCTGCGCGCGTGGAAAGGCATCGGTGCTTCCTGACGGGTCTTGTCGTTGGCCAGCACCTGCTCGAAGACCTTGCCCGTCGTCGCCTGCGGGCCGGCAATCATGTAGGCCAGCTCGCTGGCGACATCCAGCAGACCGCCGCCGTTGTAGCGCACATCGAGCACCAGGTCGCTGATGCCGGCCGCCTGGAAGCGGCGCATGGTGTCGATCAGCTGGCGTTCGGCCACGTTGTTGTGCGTGTTGAAGGTCAGATAGCCGACCTTGCCCGTGGGCGTATCGATGATGCGCTCGTTTTGCACGGCGCTCGTATTGACCTCGATGGCTTGCAGCGACGCGCTGAGCGGCGTGCCGCCACGGCTGAAGCCCAGCGTATGCGTGCCCTGCGCCTCGGGGAACAGGCCCGCATTGATGGTCTTCACGCTGGCCGTATCGGGGGCGTTGACGAAGTCGACGCCATCGACGGTTTGCAGCACGTCGCCGCGCTGCAGGCCGGCCCGCGCCGCCGGCGAACCCGGTTCGACAATCGTGATCACGGCCTTGCGTGGCGGCGTGGTCTGCGTCACGGCCAGCAGCATGCCGTAGCCCAGTTCGATGCCGTTCTGCGACGCCTCCCACTCCGCCGTCGCATTCGTGAAATGGAAACGGTCCTTGGGCTTGCCGGACGCCGTCGTCGCCGTGGTTTTCAGTACATCGAAATACGCGATGGGCGTGGCAAAGCTCTGC
Organism: Janthinobacterium sp. AD80; assembly: GCF_002878455.1. Taxonomy (GTDB): domain Bacteria; phylum Pseudomonadota; class Gammaproteobacteria; order Burkholderiales; family Burkholderiaceae_D; genus Janthinobacterium. The sequence goes on along the minus strand of NZ_NRDQ01000133.1, from coordinate 19,498 downwards.
GGCTGGTAGGTGGTCGGTACTTCGCGGTACCACAGATAGGTTTCATCGATCCAGCTGCGCACCCACGTCAGTTCATCGAGCAAGCTGCCCTGCGCGTCCACGCCGTTGCCAGGACGCGGCTTTTCGCAGCGGTTCGCCACCGTGGATGAGGCTACCAGTGCTGTCGGGCCCGTCGAAGTCACGGGATTGCCGGCCGGCGCGCTGCTGCCGCCGCCACCACCGCAGGCGCTCAGCAGCAAGACGAAGGGAACAGCCAGGGAGTTAAGGTGCACTGAACGCATGAGTAACTTTCCAGGAGAAATTATCTAAAAATTATAATGAATTTTGCGCGTAAGAAACGTCTAACAAGACAACAAATTTTCCCGATTCGGCGCCGATGGCGTCGCCAAAGCGCTATTTCCCGGCGAACTGCAGGTCTGCACAAGCTGGACATTGTCACTCTAAAGCCACGTCTCTCCCGCGTGCTATAAGACTGGTCCTAAATCACGTCAAAACCAGCGGGGCTGGCCAGATGGCTTCACCTCCCAAGTCCCTGCCTTGTTTTCTGCGACATGAAAATGGCGCCCGCAGGCGCCATTTTCATCGTGTGTTGCGCAAGCGCTTAGGCCACGGTGGCCGCCACCGCAGCTGGCGCGGCAAGGGATGCGGGGACAGGTGCTTCCAGCGGCGCATTAAAGGCGATCAGCAAGCTCGCTTCCTTCTCTTTTGCCGCCTTGAAGTGACGCTCCTTCACGTGGCCATAGCCGCGGATGTCTTCCGGAATGCTGGCGATGGCCACGGCTTGCGCCAGCCTGGCCGTCGTCAGTTTCGGCAGCAGGCCGCCCACCGTCGCGCGGTACTCCAGAATCAGCGCGCGCTCCATCTTGCGCTCGGCCGTGCGGCCGAAGATGTCAAACGCCGTGCCGCGCAAGCCTTTCAGCTTGGCCAGCAGGCCAAACGCTTTCATCATCCACGGGCCGAATTCCTTTTTCACCAGATGGCCCTGGGCGTCGGTTTTCGCCATGATCGGCGGCGCAAGGTGGAACTTGAGCTTGATGTCGCCTTCGAACATGGCGGCGATCTTCGCCTGGAAGGCGCCGTCCGTGTACAGGCGTGCCACTTCGTACTCGTCCTTGTACGCCATCAGCTTGTAGAAATAACGGGCCACGGCTTCCGTCAGGCGCAGGTGCGGGCCATTCAGGGCGCTTTCGGCGGCGCGTACCTGGCCGACGAAGTCCAGGTACTGCTGCGCATACGCGCGGTCCTGGTAGGCCGTCAGCAGGGCCACGCGCTTTTCGATCAGGTCGTCGAGCGTTTCGATGCGCTTGAATTCCACCACTTTCGCCGGTGTGGTCATGCGCACCAGGCTGGCCGCATCATGCGCGCCGGCGCGGCCCCAGTTGAAGGCGGCCTTGTTGAACGCCACGGAGACGTTGTTCAAGTCGATGGCCTTCATGATGGCCGCTTCGCTCAGCGGCACTTTGCCTTTTTGCCAGGCGTAGCCCAGCATGAACATGTTGGTGGCGATCGAGTCGCCCATCAGCGCCGTGGCGATCTGGCCCGCGTCGATGAAGTCCACGTGATCCGCGCCGCAGGCCTTTTCAATTTCCAGGCGCGCGCCGACGCCGGGGAATTGCCAGTCCGGGTTTTTCACGAAGGCCGCCGTCGACGAACTGGTCGAATTGATCATGGCCCAGCTGCGGCCTTCTCCCATGCGCGACAGGGCGTCGCGGCTGGCCGTGACGATCAGGTCGCAGCCGATCACGAGGTCCGCCGCGCCGGTGCCGACGCGCGTCGAATGGATATCTTCCTGGCGGTCCGCCAGGCGCACGTGCGACATCACGGGGCCGCCCTTCTGTGCCAGGCCGCTCATGTCCAGCACGGAACAGCCCTTGCCTTCCACGTGGGCCGCCATGGCCAGGATCTGGCCAACCGTGACGACGCCCGTGCCGCCGATGCCGGTGACCAGGATGCCGAACGGTTCCGCCGTCGACGGGATCGTCGGCGTCGGCAAGGCCGGCACTTCCGGGCCGCCCTTGTCGGCACTGGCCGCCTTCTTCGGCTTTTTCAGGCCGCCGCCTTCCACCGTCACGAAACTGGGGCAGAAACCCGTGGTGCACGAAAAGTCCTTGTTGCAGGACGACTGGTTGATCTGGCGCTTGCGCCCCAGTTCCGTTTCCAGCGGTTCCACCGACAGGCAGTTCGATTGCACGGAGCAGTCGCCGCAGCCTTCGCAGACGGCTTCGTTGATGACGGCGCGCTTGGCCGGGTCCGGGTATTCATTGCGTTTCCGGCGGCGGCGTTTTTCCGAGGCACAGGTCTGGTCGTAGATCATGGCCGACACGCCCGGCATGTCGCGCAGTTCGCGCTGCACGTCCATCAATTCCGAACGATGGCGCACGGTGACGCCTTCCGCCCAGGCGTAGTCGGACGGGTATTTTTCCGGTTCATCGGTGACGACGATGATGGGGCCGACGCCTTCGGCGGCGATCTGGCGCGAAATGATGGCCGGCGATAGCGGACCGTCGAATTCCTGGCCACCCGTCATGGCTACCGCGTCGTTGAACAGAATCTTGTAGGTGATGTTCACCTTGGCCGAGACGGCCGCGCGGATGGCCAGGATGCCCGAGTGGAAATACGTGCCGTCACCAAGGTTGGTAAACACGTGCTTCTCGTTCGTGAACGGCGCCTGTCCCACCCAGGTGACGCCTTCGGCGCCCATGTGGGTAAACGTCGACGTTTCGCGGTCCATCCACAGCACCATGTAGTGGCAGCCGATGCCGGCCAGCGCGCGCGAGCCTTCCGGCACTTTGGTGGAACTGTTGTGCGGGCAGCCGGAGCAGAAGAACGGCGTGCGGTCTTTTTGCGGATCGGGTTTCACGCTGATCGCTTTCAGCACATTCTCTTTGGCTTCCAGGTAGGCGATGCGTTCCTTCACGCGCTGCTCGACCGGATGGCCCGCGTAGTAGCGCGAAATGCGGCTGGCGATCGCCCGCGCGATCATGGCGGGATTGAGTTCATAGGTAGCCGGCAGCAGCCAGTCGCCGTGGCCCGTGCCCTTCTGGTTGCTCCATTCGCCCGTGTCGTCGAACTTGCCGACCACGCGCGGACGCTCACCATCCTTCAGGTTGTACAGCTCTTCCTTCAGCGCGTATTCGAGAATCTGCCGCTTTTCTTCCACCACCAGGATCTCGTCGAGGCCCTTGGCGAATTCGTGCACGCCGTCCGCTTCCAGCGGCCAGGTCATGCCGATCTTGTACAGGCGGATGCCGATGTCGGATGCCGTCTGCTCGTCGATGCCCAGGTCGGCCAGCGCCTGGCGCGTGTCCAGATACGACTTGCCGGCCGTGATGATGCCGATGCGCGCTTTCGGGCTGTCCCAGATGATTTTATTGAGCTTGTTGGCACGCGCATACGCCAGCGCCGCATACCATTTGTAGCTGTTCATGCGCACTTCCTGCTCCAGCACCGTATCGGGCCAGCGGATGTTCAGGCCACCGGCCGGCATCTCGAAGTCGGTCGGCAGGGTGATCTGCACGCGGTCAGGATCGAAGTCGACGGCGGCGCCCGACTCGATGATGTCGGTCACGCATTTCATCGACACCCACAGGCCCGTATAGCGGCTCATGGCCCACGCATGCAAGCCGTAGTCGATGTATTCCTGCACCGACGACGGGTACAGCACGGGAATGCCGCAGGCGTTCAGGATATGGTCGGACTGGTGCGCCGTGGACGACGATTTCGCCGCATGGTCGTCGCCGGCCAGCACCAGCACGCCGCCGTGCTTGGCGGAGCCAGCGTTATTCGCGTGCTTGAACACGTCGCCGCAGCGGTCGACGCCGGGACCCTTGCCGTACCACATGCCGAACACGCCGTCATATTTGGCGTCTTCAAACAGATTGGTCTGCTGCGTGCCCCAGACGGCCGTGGCGGCCAGGTCTTCGTTCAGGCCCGGGTGAAATTTGACGTGGTGTTCGTCGAGGTATTTCTTGGCCTTGATCGCCGTCATGTCGACGGACGTCACAGGCGAACCGCGGTAGCCGGTAATGTAGCCGGCCGTATTCAGTCCCGCTTTCAGGTCGCGTTCGCGCTGCAGCATGGGCAGGCGGATCAGCGCCTGCGTGCCGGTCATGAAGGCGCGGCCACGTTCCAGCGTGTATTTGTCGTTCAGGGAAATTTCGGACGCGTGCGCGCCCGGCTCAAGACTCGAGCCCTTGATTGGTGCATTCATTACTTGTCTCCATTATTCTCTGTGCTACGCGTGCAAAGTCGGTTGAACTCACACGTACCGGCCGCGCTTTATGAGCAATGCCGGTGCGGAAAAATGACTTGTTTGTCGTAGACTACCACAGGAAGGCGCGCAGTTCTTTTGCTGCACTGCACTCCTGCGTTCGTACCTTTTGCTGCTTTTTAATGCTTCTTTTTGCGGGCATGTCGGGTTACGCCAACCTGGCTAACCCGACCTACATTACTGGCCCCAGCCGTAGGTCGGCTTAGCAGGAACGGCGTAAGCCGACAAACACCACCAACTTACGCCGCGCTCGTATCTTTCAGCACGCCGCGCTTGATCTGATCCAGCTCGATCGACTCGAACAGGGCGCGGAAGTTGCCTTCGCCGAAGCCCTGGTCGCCCTTGCGCTGGATGATCTCGAAGAAGATCGGGCCGATCACCGTCTGCGTGAAGATTTGCAGCAGCAGTTCGCGTTCGTTTTCCGTGCTGTGGCCATCGATCAGGATGCGCAGCCGGCGCAGTTCTTCCAGCTGCTCGCCATGGTTCGGCAGGCGGCGGTTGACCAGCTCATAGTAAGTTTCAATCGTGTCCTGGAAATCGATACCCGTATCGCGCATGCCTTGCACGGACGCGTAGATATTGTCCGTGCCCAGCGCGATATGCTGGATGCCTTCGCCGTGGTACTGATCCAGGTATTCGGCGATCTGCGACTTGTCATCCGACGATTCGTTGATCGGGATGCGGATCTTGCCGCATGGCGAAGTCATGGCTTTCGACTTCAGACCCGTATGCTTGCCTTCGATGTCGAAGTAGCGCACTTCGCGGAAGTTGAACAGGCTTTCATAGAAACCGGCCCATTCCTTCATGCGGCCACGGTGCACATTGTGCGTCAGGTGGTCGATATACGTCAGGCCATGGCCGACGGGGTTGGCGACGGCGCCGGGAATGGCGACGAAGTCGACGTCATAGATGCTGATGTCGCCGATGCCGCCTGGTGCGGCCGCGTCCGGCTTGTCGGCACCCTTGCCGCGCCAGCGGTCGACGAAGTACAGCAGGGAATCGCCCACGCCCTTGATGGCGGGAATGTTCAGCTCCATCGGGCCGTTTTTATTGTCGAAACCCCAGGCGCCCAGTTCCAGCGCGCGGCGGTAGACGAAGGCCGCGTCATCGACACGAATGGCGATGGCGCACACGGACGGGCCGTGATGACGGGCAAAACGTTGCGCGAACGAATCTTGTTCGGCATTGATGATGAAATTGATGTCGCCCTGGCGGTACAGGGTCACATCCTTGTGGCGGTGGCGCGCGATGGCCGTGAATCCCATGTTCTCGAACAGCTTGCCCAATGCTTTTGGGTCTGGTGCTGCATACTCGACGAACTCGAAACCATCGGTACCCATCGGGTTATCCCAAGGCTGAAATTGCATGATGTCTCCTCCAAGAAGTAGCGCACAGTATAGGCGCGGTCTGTGGGCATTAAATGCCAAAGATCTCCCGAACAATCATGATTTGCGCAATAATATTGCGTGAAACAAGATCCTCCGGAGGAAGCATGAGCAAAATTACGCTGGATAAAACGGACCGCAAGATCCTCGCCGTCCTGCAGGCCGATGGCCGCCTGTCAAACCAGGATGTGGCCGAGCAGGTCAGCCTGTCGCCGTCGCCATGCTTGCGCCGCGTCAAACGGCTGGAGGAAGCGGGCGTGATCCGACAGTACGTGGCCCTGCTTGACCCGGAAAAGATCGGCTTGGGCTTGCTGGCCTACGTCAATGTGCGCCTGGAAAAGCACAGCGACGCCACCGCGCACAGCACGGCGCGGGTGCTGGCGCCGAATCTGGTGACGAATACCTCGCCGCGCGCCGACTTCGCCGTGGCCGTGGCGCAATGGCCGGAAGTGGTGGCCTGCTATGCGATGACGGGTGAAATGGATTATCTGCTGCGCGTGCACGTGGAAGACATGGAGCACTTTTCGCGCTTCATGATGGCGACCCTGCTGCGCCACCCGGCCGTGCTGGACGTGAAATCGAGCTTTGCGCTGCAGCGCATCAAGGATACGACGGCCCTGCCGCTGGTGTAATCAGTCCGCGGGCGGGGCTGGCGGCGGCGCTGCCGGCTTGCTCTTCTTGCGGCCCGGCAAGCGGTCCCACAGCTTGGACGCGGCGCGCGCATTCGCCTTGAAGGTGTAATCGAACATGGCGAACTGTTCCTGCACGGCTTCCTGCAGCATGCTGCTGGGGTTCGGCGGCAACAGTTTCAAATACGCATCGGCTTCGCCATAGTCGCGCTGGATTTCCATGCCCGCCTTTTTGGCGATATGCATCATCGTCTTGTTGGACGACAAACAATGCATATACAGGGTATCGACATCGTTGTTGCGGCAGTGAATCGCCGCCCGCTCGAACAGTTTGGAACCGACGCCCATGCCGCGCATGGATTTCGATACCGACACGCCAAACTCGGCCACCTGCTCCTTGTCCGTCACGACGCTTTTCGCCGGCGACGTGTCTTTCGGCGCGAAGGCCAGGTGCCCCACGCCCACCAGCTTGAACAGGCTGTTGTAGACGCCGTAGACCATGTCGCGCGAAAAATCCATCTTCTGCACATACTGCGCCACGAGTTCATCGGGCAAGGCGCTGCCAAAGCGCAGCAGGCGGTCGCTTTTTTCCAGGCTCAGGAAATGCTTCATCATGCGGCGCCGGTCGCGCTCGTGCAATTGCTTGACGAGCACGACAGGACGAGCGCTGGCATGACCCTTGAGCCAGCGGCGAAACGGGTTCTGGAACAGTTTGGGCAGGGTCATGGCCGTTCCGTGCTGCTGATCACGTTCATGACGGCCTCGACCCGCGCCGCATGGATCACGGCAGGAATGCGTTTTGGCTCGTGTGCACACGCTTGTGCCAGCGCTCCCGCATCGACGCCGCGCACGGCCGCCAGCATCGTTTGCAGCCAGGCGGACTGTGGAAACGCGGAATCGTCTGCCTGCACATCGCAGGCGATGGCGTTCAGCATCTGCACGAAACGCTGCGGCTTGCGCAAGCCGTCGCAGCGTTCGCACAAACTCACCAGTTCGTCGGCGCCCAGGGCCAGCGCACCGGCGACCACCGCCTGCTCGCGCGCTGCCATCACGGCCAGCTCGCGGCAATCGTTGGGCACGCGCAGGCGCTCGCTGAGCGCATTGATCTGCGCCACCGGCACGGCCAGCATCAGCACGGCAAAGCGCACGCACAGCTCGTGGCCCGCGCCGGCCGCGCGGTCGATCACTTGCAGCAGGTGCGCGTCGACCTGCAGTTCCGGCACGATGCGCGCCAGGGCGCCGCATTCCTGCAACACCGCCAGCATGCGCGACGGTCGCGCCTCCATCAAGCCTTTCGCCACTTCCTGCCACACGCGCTCGGCCACCAGGGCGTCGACTTCGCCGTTGGCCACCATCTGGCGCATCAGCGCCATGGTGGCCGGCGCAACGGTAAAGGTGTCGAAACGGGCGGCAAAGCGCGCCAGGCGCAGGATGCGCACGGGGTCTTCGCCAAACGCGTCCGAGACATGCCGAAACATTTTATTCTGAATATCCGCGATACCGCCGAACGGGTCCGTCAAGGTGCCGTCCTCGGCTTGCGCGATGGCGTTGATGGTCAGGTCGCGCCGCACCAGGTCTTCTTCCAGGGTGACGTCGGGCGCCGTGTGGAAGACAAAGCCCCGGTAGCCGGGGGCCGTCTTGCGCTCCGTGCGGGCCAGCGCGTATTCTTCCTGCGTCTTCGGATGCAGGAAAACGGGAAAATCCTTGCCGACGGGGCGAAAACCCTGGCGCAGCATGTCGTCGGGCGTGGCGCCGACGACGACATGGTCGCGGTCTTTCACGGGCAAGCCCAGCAGTTGGTCGCGCACCGCGCCACCGACCGTGTATATCTTCATAACATTCTTTTCTTAGTCAGGCAGTTCCGCGTCGTGCTTGGCAGCCACTTCCGTCTCGGCCAGCGCTTCCGTGATCCAGCGGGCCACGGCAGGGTGCGCCTGCACGCGCTCGCAATACGCGTTCAGGGCCGGCGCCAAACTCACGCCATACGTACGGAAACGCATGACGACGGGGGCGAAATACGCGTCGGCGATGGAAAAATCGCCAAACAGGAACTGGTGGTGGCCAAAGCGCGACAGGCACTCTTCCCAGATCTCGCTGACGCGGCCGATGTCGGCCTGCGCGGCGGGCGTGCGGCCCCGGCCTGGCAGTTTTGCCTTGATATTCATCGACATGGCCGTGCGCAAGCCGGCGAATCCGGAATGCATTTCCGCGCAGACACTACGCGCCATGGCGCGCGCTGCCACGTCCTGCGGCCACAAATGCTTGTCCGGAAACTGTTCGGCCAGGTATTCGCAGATCGCCAGGCTGTCCCAGATCGTCATTTCGCCGGCCAGCAGCACGGGCACCCTGCCGCAGGCCGAGTATTCGGCGATTTTCGTCGCCGTGTCCTGCTGGTCGAGCAAGACGCGCACTTCCTGGAACGGGATGCCGAACGCCGTCATGGCCACCCACGGCCGCATCGACCACGACGAGTAATTCTTGTTGCCGATGATGAGGGTCAGACCTGGCTCGCGCGCGGCGGCCAGGGCTTGCGTCAAACTGGGATCAAGGATGGTGGTTTGCATGCTCGGCACTCTTTAGTTGGATGATGGCAAATCGGCCGCGACGGCGCTGTTTTTCGGACCCACGGTCCCCAGGCGCGCCTTCAGCGACTGCGGGCTTTTCTCGAACAAGGCCGCGTAATAGGTGGCATTGGCCATCACGTTTTTCACGTAGCCGCGCGTTTCCGTGTAGGGAATGATCTCGGCAAAGACGGCGCCTTCCAGCGGGCGCGTCATGGTGGCGCGCCAGATGCGCAAGCGCCCCGGCCCCGCGTTGTAGGCGGCGCTGGCCAGCACTTGCGAGCCGTCCAGGCCGCCAAGCACCATGTTCAGGTAATTGGTGCCCAGCAAGACGTTGGTGCGCACATCGCTCAAGGTTTCCGTGACGAAATCGGTGAGGCCGATCTTCTTGGCCACATAGCGGGCCGTCGACGGCATCACCTGCATCAGGCCGGAAGCGCCCACGTGCGATTGGGCATCCATGATGAAACGCGATTCCTGGCGGATCAGGCCATATACCCAGGCTTTATCCAGGCCCAGGGTCTGCGTGGCCGGATGCATGACGTCGTCGTGCGGCGTCGGGTAGCGTTGCGTGTAGTCCACTTCCAGGCGCGTGCGGTCCGAGGTGTTGACCATGCGGTCAAGCACATTGTTCTGGCGCGCGAATTCGGCGGCCGCCAGGTGCTGGCGGTCCGTCATCGAGCGCAATTCCCAGTTCCACTCGCGCGTGCCTTCGAAGCGCAAGCGCATGTTGAAGAACTTCAAGGCCCGCTGCAAGCCCGGATTGGCGGCCATGGCGGCAATTTCCGCCGGGCTGACGGGCTGGCCCGGCGGCGGCAAGACCAGGTGGTTGCCCAGCTCTTCATTTGCCAGCAAGCCATAGAAATTCGATTGCCCGCTGATCGTGCGGTACAGGGCGTCCGCCTGCGCGTTCGGGCGGTCCGGCGTTTCCGCCTGTTGCGCGCGCGCCAGCCAGTAGATCCAGGTGGGGTCCGCGCGCAGGGATGCCGGCATGGCCTGGATGGACGATTTGACCACGGGCCAGTTACCTTCGCGCAAGGCGATGCGCGCCTTCCACTGCATCTGCTCCTGGGTCAATGGCGCGCCATTGGTTTTTTGCCAATACTCAAACGCTTCCGGTGCCAGCGAATACGACGCTTGCAGGGCCAGGCTGGCCCAGCCGATGGCCTGCTCCTGCGCCGTCAATTGCCCGCTGGCCTTCTGCAAGGCCGCCACGCCCAGTTTCAGGGTGCTTTTCGCCATGCGGCCCACCGCCACCAGATACATTTCATGGTCGGCGCGGCTGGCGCCAGCGCCCTTGGCCAGCACCAGCGCCGGCAAATCGATGGCTTGCGCCATCTTCGCGTCCGAGGCGCCCAGCAGCAGCGCGATGCGGCGCGCCGGGCCCGTGGCATTGGTCTGGCCCGCCAGACGGATCTGCGCCCACAGGTCATTCGTGTCGAACTGGCCATTTTGCGCCAGCGCGGCGATCAGGCTGCCGCACGCTTCGCCGTAGCCAGGCGGCGACACCAGCAGGTTGCGCGCCTCGGGCGCCACGTTCTGCCCCTTGGCGGCGCGCGACATCAGCGCGTAGCACTTGAGCTGGGTATCGTCGTCGAGGGCGAATTGCGGATATTGCTCATCGAAAATAACCCAGTCGCGCTTGCGGCCCAGCTCCAGCAGCCAGTCGTTGCGGAAGCGGTCGGCGATGGCGCTGCCCTTGTAGCGGTTCAGGTAATCGCGAAATTGCGCTTCGCTCAACTGTTTGATGCGCGGTTTCAGCCGATAATAGTCAACATACGAGGGAATCTGGTAATTCGTCAGGCGTGCCGCATAAAAGTCGGCCTTGTCGATATCATCCTTGCGCGCGGCGTCGCGCAGCAGCAGGAAGGCATCGTCCTCGCTGCGCGTGTCGGGGGCGGCTGGGGATACGGTGGTCGATACCTGGGCCAGGGCGGCCAGGGGAGAGATGGCCGATGCAACACACAGCATCGTGCCGGCGATCCATTTCAGTGGGGAAATCAATGTACGACTCTCAATCTTAACTTGATGGTGATATGAATAGCGACCCTAGAATAACATGCGATCCGGCTACACGGCCACCCATTGCGCCGCAGGAAAAAGCCGGCTTGCGCAAAGCCTTGCTGACGGCCCGGCGCGCCCTGCCTGACGCCACGCGCACGCAGTGGGACGCGGCCATCGCGCAGCGCCTGCTGGACTGGTGCGCAGACGAAAATATCGGGGAACTGGGCGTGTACTGGCCCTTGCACGGCGAGCCGGACTTGCACGGCGCGTATGCGCAGCTGGCAGCGCGCGGCGTGGCCTTGTGCCTGCCCGTGGTGCTGGAAAAGCACGCGCCGCTGGCATTTAGCGACTGGACGCCGGGCGAAGCCATGGTGAAAGATGGCATGGGCGTGGCCGTGCCGGCCCGTTTGCGCCTGCGTGCGGCGCCCGCCACTGTGCTGGTGCCCTGCCTGGGGTTTAATGTGCAACGTTTCCGGCTTGGCTATGGCGGCGGCTATTACGACCGTACCCTGGCGGCCACGCCGCGTCCGCGCACCCTGGGCATTGCCTATGCCTGCCTGGCGGCAAGCTTTCCCAACAGCGAATACGACATCGCCCTCGATCACATCGTGACCGAGGGCGACATTTTCTGACGCATCAGACGGCGATTACTTGACCAGGCGCTGCCACAAGGCCGTCGTGGCGGCCGCCTGGTTCATGCTATAGAAATGCAAGCCGGGCGCGCCGCCTTCCAGCAGGCGTTCGCACAAGCCCGTCACCACGTCCAGGCCGAAGGCCTTGATGGACGCGCTGTCGTCGCCAAAGCTGGCCAGCTTCAGCCGCACCCAGCGTGGAATTTCCGCGCCGCACATGTCCGAAAAGCGCATCAGCTGCGTGTAGTTCGTGATCGGCATGATGCCGGCCACGATCGGCACGTTGATGCCCATCTTCTGCGTCTGCTCGACAAACTGGAAATACGCGTCGGCATTGTAGAAGTACTGGGTGATGGCGGCATTCGCACCGGCCTGCACCTTGCGCGCGAACGCGTTCAGGTCGTCCTGCGGCGAACGGGCTTGCGGATGCACTTCCGGATAGGCGGCCACTTCGATATGAAAATGGTCGCCCGTCTCGGCGCGGATGAATTCCACCAGCTCGTTGGCGTAGCGGAACTCGCCCGAGGCGCCGTAGCCGCTCGGCAAGTCACCGCGCAAGGCCACGATACGGTTCACGCCAGCCGCCTTGAAGTCGGCCAGCACGGCGCGGATCGAATCGCGCGAACCGCCCACGCAAGACAGATGCGGTGCAGCCTGTTCGCCGGCCGCCAGGATCTCGCGCACGGTGTCGAGCGTGCCCTGCTGCGTGGTGCCGCCGGCGCCAAAGGTCACCGAGAAATACTTCGGATGCAATTCAGACAATTTGGCACGCGTGGCGCGCAGCTTTTCCGCCCCTTCCGGGGTTTTCGGCGGGAAAAACTCAATACTGAAATTATGCTTTTCCATCGTCATTACTCAAAAGTAAGGTCGACAGGGCCCATGAAATGATGCTGTACAGAATGGCACCACCGACGGCCGACCAGAAACTGGCGACATGGAAACCATCGATCATCTGCGCCACCAGCCAGAACATGAAGCCGTTGATGACCAGGATGAACAGGCCCAGCGACAGGAACGTCACGGGCAGGGTCAGCAGGATCAGCAGGGGACGGATCAGCGCATTGACCAGGCCCAGCACGGCAGCGGCCAGCAGCGCGGTCCAGCCGCTGCTCATCGTCACCGAGTGCATCAAATAAGGAACGGCAAACAGGGCTGCCGCATTGATAAACCAAATCAGTAGCAAGCGCATTTCTCTAGCCTGTCAAAGAAAGTCAGGCCGGCAACAGCCGGCACAAAAGATATACCGATCAGTCTTGTTGCCTCAGGAACCGTAGCGAGCGGATGCGCGGCGTGGCCGAGAAGCGCAGCTGTACGAAGGTACAGCGAGCATCGCCGGCCGCGCCCCGCACCGCGCAGTAGGTTCATGAGGCAACCATCTTAGTAGCGGTAGTGCTCTGGCTTGTAAGGGCCTTCTTGACGCACGCCGATGTAGTCGGCTTGCTCTTGCGTCAGTTCCGTCAGCTGCGCATTCAACTTTTTGAGTTGCAAACGGGCGACTTTTTCATCCAGGTGTTTCGGCAGGGTGTACACGCCGACCGGGTAGTTGGCCGTGTTCGCGTACAGTTCGATCTGCGCGATCGTCTGGTTGGCGAACGACGAGCTCATCACGTACGACGGGTGGCCCGTGCCGCAGCCGAGGTTGACCAAACGGCCTTCGGCCAGCAGGATGATGCGGCGGCCCGACGGGAAGATGATGTGATCGACTTGCGGCTTGATGTTTTCCCACTCGTATTGTTTCAACGAAGCGACATCGATTTCATTGTCGAAGTGACCAATGTTGCAGACGATGGCCTGGTCTTTCATGCGCGTCAGGTGATCGTGCGTCAAGATGTGATAGTTGCCGGTGCAGGTGACAAAGATGTCGCCGTGTTCGCACGCGTAATCCATGGTCACGACGCGGTAGCCTTCCATCGCCGCCTGCAGCGCGCAGATCGGATCGACTTCCGTCACCCACACTTGCGCCGACAGCGCGCGCATGGCTTGGGCCGAACCCTTGCCGACGTCACCGTAGCCGGCGATGACGGCCACTTTGCCGGCGATCATCACGTCGGTGGCGCGCTTGATGCCGTCAACCAGCGACTCGCGGCAGCCATACAGGTTGTCGAACTTCGATTTGGTGACGGAATCGTTCACGTTGATCGCAGGGAAAGCCAGCTTGCCTTCCTTGTGCATCTGATACAGACGGTGCACGCCGGTCGTCGTTTCTTCCGTCACGCCGAGGATTTCCGGCAGACGCTTCGAATACCAGGTCGGATCGGCCAGCAAGTGCTTCTTGATCGAGTTGAACAGGCAGATTTCTTCGTCCGAGCCGGGGTTGGCCAGCACCGACAGGTCGGTTTCCGCACGCACGCCCAGGTGCAGCAGCAGGGTGGCATCGCCGCCATCGTCGAGGATCATGTTCGAGTAGACCGCCTTGCCGTCCACGTTCGGCCATTCGAAGATGCGGTGCGTGTATTCCCAGTAGTCGTCCAGCGACTCGCCCTTGACGGCGAACACCGGCGTGCCGGCGGCAGCGATGGCGGCGGCGGCGTGGTCTTGCGTCGAGTAAATGTTGCACGATGCCCAACGCACTTGCGCGCCCAGTGCTTCCAGGGTCTGGATCAGCACGGCGGTCTGGATGGTCATGTGGATGGAACCGGTGATGCGCGCGCCTTTCAAAGGCTGCGCTGCCGCGAATTCTTCGCGGATGGCCATCAGGCCGGGCATTTCCGTTTCAGCAATCTTGATTTCTTTGTCGCCCCATGCGGCCAAGGTGATATCGGCGATGGTGTAGTCGTGTTGCGATTTGAGTACGGCGTTCATCACGCCCTCCTTTCAGTTGAAAAAGGTACGTGAGCGCGGTTGCAGGATATTCCGAGCCTGGCGAATTTCTTCGTCGCAACGCTCCTCGGACACGGGAGTTTAACATCGGCAAGGCCGGCGCGCCAGCCTGTTCGCCATGCATTGCCGCGTAACAACACATAAAAAAAGCGCCCGCGGCCAGAAGCCGGGGCGCTTTTCTTGCAAGTCGAACTAGATTACTTCAGGCCGGCGGCGTCGCGCAGCAGCGCGACCTTGTCCGTGCGCTCCCACGTGAATTCCGGCTCTTCGCGGCCGAAGTGGCCGTAGGCGGCGCTCTTCTGGTAGATCGGGCGCAGCAGGTCGAGCATTTGCACGATGCCTTTTGGACGCAGATCAAAGTGCGCCAGCACCAGCTTGGCGATTTCCGTATCCGGAATCACGCCCGTGCCTTCCGTGTAGACGGTGATGTTGATCGGCTTGGCCACGCCGATGGCGTAGCTGACCTGCACCTGGCACTGGCGCGCCAGGCCGGCGGCAACGATGTTTTTCGCCACGTAACGGGCCGCGTAGGCTGCCGAACGGTCGACTTTCGACGGGTCCTTGCCCGAGAACGCGCCACCGCCATGCGGCGCCGCGCCACCGTAGGTGTCGACGATGATCTTGCGGCCGGTCAGGCCGCAATCGCCTTGCGGACCGCCGATGACGAAACGGCCCGTCGGGTTGACGAGGAATTTGGTGTCGGTCAGCCATTCGCGCGGCAGGATCGGCTTGATGATTTCTTCGATGACGGCTTCTTCGATCTGCGAATGCGAGATTTCCGGCGCATGCTGGGTCGACAGCACGACGGTGTGCACGCCAACCGGACGACCGTCGACGTAGCGCAGGGTCACTTGCGATTTCGCATCCGGACGCAGCCATGGCAGACGGCCATCCTTGCGCAGCTGCGACTGGCGCTCGACCAGGCGGTGCGCGTAGTGGATGGCGGCGGGCATCAGCTCGGCCGTTTCATCGCAGGCGTAGCCAAACATCAGGCCCTGGTCGCCAGCGCCTTGATCCAGGTCAATGCCCGCACCTTCATCGACGCCTTGCGCGATGTCCGGCGACTGCTTGTCGTAAGCCACCAGCACGGCGCAACCCTTGTAGTCGATGCCGTATTCCGTGTTGTCGTAGCCGATGCGTTTGATGGTTTCGCGCGCAACTTGAATATAATCCACGTTGGCGTGCGTGGTGATCTCGCCAGCCAGCACCACCAGACCGGTGTTGCACAGGGTTTCGGCAGCCACGCGGGCCGCTGGGTCCTGGGTCAGGATGGCGTCAAGGATGGCGTCGGAAATTTGATCGGCAACCTTGTCGGGATGGCCTTCCGAAACGGATTCGGAAGTGAAGAGATAGTCGTTTGACATTGCAAGCTCCTGATTACTATGTGAATGTTCTGTCGCAGTAAAGAGGATTTTGCCTGCGACGCTTTAGCGATATTTATATTCCGCTTCGCAAGTTGTCTATTAACTCAGCGGTTACTGCATACGTGGTATTTTACGCTTCTTAAAAAATTTTGGCACGGCAACACGCCATTCCTGGAACCAGCTCATTCATGTTAGTCCCTATTTTCCGCTTTTTATCCCGTTTTCCCTTGCCCGTCCTGCATGGCCTCGGCGCCGTGCTTGGCTGGGTGATTTACGCCATTTCCCCGTCCTACCGGCGCCGCATGCGCGAGAACATGCAAGGTGCGGGGTTTTCGCAACACTTGCACACGGCCGTGGCCGAAGCGGGCAAGAGCGTACTGGAATTGCCCTTCATCTGGTGCGCGCCGGCCGAGCGCGTGGCGCGCCATGCCACCGTGGAAAACTGGGAACTGGTGGAAAAAGCGCTGCAGCATGGCCGCGGCATTGTCTTCCTGACACCACACCTGGGCTGCTTTGAAATCGTCGCCCAGCAAATCGCCCTGCGCACGCCGCTCACCGTGATGTACCGCCCGCCCAAGCGCGCCGCATTGAAACCGCTGATCGAAGGGGCGCGCGCGCGCGAAAACCTGATGCTGGCGCCGGCCAATATGTCGGGCGTGCGCATCTTCGCCAAGTGCCTGAAGAAGGGCCAGCCGATCGGCCTGCTGCCCGACCAGGTGCCGCAGGAAGGCGAAGGCGTGTGGGCCGATTTCTTTGGCCGCCCTGCCTATACCATGACCCTGCCGGCCAAGCTGGCGCAGATGGGCGGCGCCGAAGTCATCATCACCTACGCGGAACGCCTGCCGGGCGGGCGCGGCTACGTCGTGCATTTCGTGCCGTTCACCGAGTCGCTCGACAGCACCTCGGCCGAGCAGGCGCGCACCATCAACGCGGCCATGGAGCAACTGATCGCCCGCAGCCCCGCGCAATACCTGTGGAGCTACAACCGCTACAAGGTGCCGCGCGGCGCGCCGCCACCGACATCCGCCAGCGCCGAAGCTGCCAAGGAGCCGGCATGAGACTGCTGATCGCCTTCATGTGGCTGCTGCACTGGCTGCCCCTGCCCATTCTCGGGCGCTTCGGCGTGGCCGTCGGCAGCCTGCTGTTCATCGCCATGCCCACGCGGCGCGCCATCGCCCTGACGAACTTGCGCCTGTGCATGCCGGAACTGACGGAAGCCCAGCGCGTGGCCCTGGCGCGCCAGCATTTCCAGGCGTATTCGCGCAGCGTGTGGGAACGCAGCATCCTGTGGTGGTCGTCGGAAGCGCGCCTGAACCGCCTGATCAAAAAGGTGCCCGCCTTCCCGGGCCAGCAGATCGCTGCAAAACCCACCATTTTGCTGTGCCCGCACTTTGTCTGCCTCGACGTGGCAGGCGCCGCCACGGCCATGGAAATTTCCGCCTCGTCGATGTATGTGCAGCAAAAGAACGCCGCCTTCGACCAGGCCTTGCGCAACGGCCGCTCGCGCTTCAAGCCGCCCAAGCTGTTTACGCGCCAGGACGGCATCAAGACGATTCTGCGCGCGCTGCGCGACGGCTTGCCGTATTTCATGCTGCCGGACATGGATTTCGGCGAAAAGGATGCGGAATTCGTGCCCTTCTTCGGCGTCCCGGCCGCCACCCTGACGGCCACGGCGCGCCTGGCGCTGGCCGCCCGCGCGCAGGTGATCCCCGTCATCGCCACCTTCCTGCCCAACTACCAGGGCTGGAAGGTGACGTACTACCCGGCCTGGGATGACTATCCGGGCGACGACATCACGGCCGCCACGCGCCGCATGAACGAGTTCATCGAAGAACGGGTGCGCGAAGCGCCGGCCGAGTATTTCTGGACGCATAAACGCTTCAAGACGCGTCCGGGAGGCGAAGCGTCGTTCTATAACCAGCACAAGTGAAACGCCAGAACATGAAACTGCAATTTACCAAGATGCATGGCGCCGGCAATGACTTCATCGTCATCGATGCCATCAATCAAGAAATCGACTTCACCCCGGCCCAGTGGCAGCGCCTGGCCGACCGCCGTTTCGGCATCGGCGCCGACCAGATCCTCGTGGTGGAAAAGCCGCGCCTGCCCGGCTGCGACTTCCGCTACCGCATCTACAACAACGATGGCGGCGAAGTCGAGCAATGCGGCAACGGCGCGCGCGCCTTCGTCAAGTTCGTCAGCGAAAAAGGCTTGTCGGACAAAACCAGCATCAGCGTGGAAACCATGGCCGGCGTCATCGCGCCGCGCCTGGAACTCGACGGCAGCATCACGGTCGACATGGGCGCGCCCGTGCTGGAGCCAGCACTGGTGCCTTTCGATGCGGCTGGCTTGACGGGCGTGGCCGCGGGTACTGATCTGCTGTGGCCGCTGGACCTGGCCTTGCCGGGCGACGCCGCCACGGTGCTGGTGTCCGTCGTCTCGATGGGCAATCCGCACGCCGTGCAAGTAGTCGACGATGTCGAGGCGCAAGACCTGGAAACATCGGGTCCGCTGATCGAGCACCATCCGCGTTTTCCGCGCCGGGTCAATGCCGGCTACATGCAGATCGTCGACCGCCATCACGTGAAACTGCGCGTATTTGAACGGGGTGCGGGCGAAACCCTGGCCTGCGGCACGGGCGCTTGCGCTGCCGCCGTGGCCGGCATCCGGCGCGGCTTGCTCGACTCGCCCGTGCGCATCAGCGCGCGCGGCGGCGAACTGTCGATCGCCTGGCAAGGCGCGGGCCAGCCCGTGCTGATGACGGGCCCGGCCGTGACCGTGTTCGAAGGCACGATCGAGCTGTAACGCCAACGCGCCTCAGCCGCGCATCGCGGCTGGCATCATGCCGCCTGGAATTGCTGTTCTGATGACAATGGTTCCTGCGACACATCCTGTTCCGCCAGGTAGCACTTCAGGCGGTACAGGCGCTGGCGGTAATTGCCTTCCGGACCATCCACGCCGCAATCGACGCGCTCGAACAGGCGCACCACCCGGTCGAGCACCTGGCGCTCCTGCGCCGTGCGGATCAGCACCAGGCGCCGCTTGCCGCGGCCATGCGTGGCGCTGATGTCGATCAACAAACAATGTCCCTGGTCGGCCGCCACCACGTCGAGCAGCAAGGCTTCGGCGCGCGACAGGTCAAACCAGCGCGCCAGTTCCAGGCGTGCCGCCAGCAGCGGATGATTCTGTCCCAGCTGGCGCAGCTGCGCGCCCGCGTGCGGCACGCTGCCCTGCCCCCAGTCGCCAGGGCTGCCGCGCGGCGCGATCTTCTCCAGCACCGCCTGCGCTTCCGTGCTGCCTTGCGCCTGCGCCTGCAACAGCCAGTAGGCGGCGCGCACATCGCTGTTGACGCCGTCGCGGCGGTTACGCCAGGCATGCATGCCGCATTCGAGCTGGGCCGGGCCATGTCCCAGGTCGGCCGCACGTTCCAGGCAGGAATGCGCTTCGACCACATTACGCTGGGAAAATTCCGGTTTGGTATAAATGCGCGACAGCACGAACCAGGCTTCGGCCAGGCCCTGCTCGCCCGCCTGCGTCAGCCAGCGCACGGCGCGCTTGAAATTGGCCGCGCCATTGCGCGTGGCCAGGCGCTGGCCATGCGCATCCATGCGCGCATAGCCAAGCCCCAGTTCCAGCTGCGCCGCGCGGTCGCCGCCATGCGCGGCCAGTTCGCAGCATTGCCAGCCTTCGGCGCTGCCGCCCGGCGCCAGCGCCTGCGCGCAACGCGACAGCAGCAGCACTTGCTGCGCATCGAGCGCGATGCTGCGCGTGCCCGCGGCGGCCTGGCGCTGCAGCAATTCGCGCGCCAGCGGCAAGCCGTGCGCCAGATAGCC
>NZ_NRDQ01000132.1 GCF_002878455.1 Janthinobacterium sp. AD80 | reverse complement strand
CAGCCGCGCCAGCCGCGCCAGCCCCGGCTGCCGCGCCCGATGACACGGCCTGGTTCGACGACGCGCCGCCACCACCGCCCGCCAGGCAGCTCAGCGATGCCGATATCGCCGCCCTCGACTGGGATGGCTTGACGGCGGCCGTCGCCAAATGCGCGCGCTGCGACTTGTGCAAGACGCGCAAGGGCGTGGTCATGGGCCGTGGCAACCGCCAGGCCGATTGGCTGATGCTGGCCAGCAGCCCCTCGCGCGCGGAAGAGCGGGAAGGCCGCGCCTTGCCGGGCGAGCAGGGTATCTTGCTCGACAATATGCTGAAAGCCATCGCCGTCGACGCGGCCAGCGAGGCGTATGTCACGCACTTGCTGAAATGCCGTCCGCTGGACGAGGCGGGACAGGAACGTTTGCCAACCGAGGCCGAGTCGGCCGCCTGCCGCCCGTATGTCGAGCGCGAGATGGCCCTGCTGCAGCCGCGCACCATCCTGACACTGGGGTCGATGGCCGCCGCCGGCATCAATCCCGGCGAAAAGCCCGTGCGCGGCACGGTGCGCCAGCTGGGCGGCGCGTCCGTCATCGCCACCTTCCATCCGGAAATGCTGTTGCAGGATGAAACGGGCAAGGCCAAGGCGCGTGCCTGGGCCGATTTGTGCCTGGCGAAAAGCGCGCACGGTGAGTGATACGGCCGCTGCGACCTCTGCCACCTTCCAGGCCCGTTTCGAACAGCGCTGGGGGCATCTGACGCACCCGCGCGTGCGCGCGCTGGCCTGGCTGCTCGATTCGCCTGACCTGCTCGACCCGGCCAGCCCCCACTGGGGTGGGCGCATCGCCAGCCTGCCGCCCGTCACGCCTGCCGTGGCCGCGTGGCTGCAAGCCTTGCAGAACGACCCGTCGCCACTCGATGCGGCGCTGGGCCCGAAATTCTATTCCCGCCTGGGCCTGTACGCTGAAAAGCTGCTGGCCTTTTATTTTGAGCAGCAGGGACTGCTGCACGCGCATGGCTTGCAAGTGCAAATCAACCGCAATGACACGGTGGGCGAGTTTGATTACCTGCTGCATGACGGGTGCGACTTGCTGCACTGGGAATTCGCCACCAAGTTTTATCTGCTGCAAGGCGCACCCGATCCCGGTACCTTCAACCACCTGATCGGCCCGAACCTGGCCGATACCCTGGGCTTGAAGATGCGCAAGATACTCGACAAGCAACTGGCCCTGTCGCGCCACCCGGCCGCGCAAAGCCTGCTGGCCCAGCCCGTGCGCGCCGCGCAGGCCCTGATCAAGGGCTGGCTGTTTTATGCCATCGGCACCGCGCCGGGCATGGACGGTATTTCCCGGGAACATGGACATGGCTTCTGGTGCGCGCCGGCGCACTTGCCGGCGCAGCGCTACGTGGTGCTGCCGCGCCTGCAATGGCTGGCGCCGTTCAAGGGACGCGAGTTGGAAGTGTTTGATGTGGCGGCCTTGCGGGCGCAACTGGGAGATCTGGCGCAGCCGGTACTGGTGGCCGCCGTGGAGAATGTCGAAGGTTGGGAAGTGGAGCGCACGCGCGGCTTTGTCGTGCCCCATGACTGGACGCAGCAGGCTGCCGCGCGGCGGCTGGCAGGTACCTTGCCGATTTAAAACGAGTAACCCGAAACGACATCCGGGATCAGACCCTCAAGGTCTGACCCCAGCCCTTGCTTGGGTTTAGTGTTTCTGCTCACCAATCAGCGACAAATTATCGCGCTCAGTCAGGTAGGTCGGATTAGCGGCAACGCCGCGTAATCCGACACCACCGTTGTCAATGCTTCTGCTCGCCAATCAAAGACAGATTGTCATGTTCAGCCTGGTTCAGCTTGTGCTTGCGCATGATGGCGAACATGGTGCCGGCGACGAACAGGCCGAACAGGGTGATGATGATGTTCAGCGGCAGGTGCAAACGGATCATGATGGAATACACGGCCAGCATGGTCAGGATGGACAGGTTTTCATTGAAGTTCTGCACGGCGATGGAGTGGCCTGCGCTCATCAGCACGTGGCCTCGGTGCTGCAGCAGGGCATTCATCGGCACGACGAAGAAGCCGGACAGGGCGCCGATCAATATCAGCAGCGGGTAGGCGATCCACACGGAGTGTACTTGCGTCATCATCATGACGATCACGCCCATGGCGATGCCCAGCGGAATGACGGTCAGCGACTTGCGCAGCGGAATGAAGCGTGCCGACAGCACGGCGCCGGCGGCCACGCCGATGGCGACCACGCCCACCAGGCTGGTCGCCTTGTCGAAGGGCATGTTCAGCGACTGCTTGGCCCATTCCAGCACGATCAGCTGCAAGGTGGCGCCGGCGCCCCAGAACAGGGTCGTTACTGCCAGGGTGATCTGGCCCAGCTTGTCTTTCCACAGGATGGAATAGCAATTGGCAAAATCGGTAATCAGTTTGATAGGATTGCGTTCCTGGTGCGGATACACGCAGCCCGTGTCCGGAATCTTCAGGTTGGCCAGGGTTGCCAGCGCATAGATGGCGACCACCACGCACAGGGCCGCTTCCGTCTTGTTGGTGATGCCCGTGTCGATCAGCGGGAAGTCGAAGGACAGTAGCATGTCGGACACGTGGCCGCTGACGAGCGCGCCACCCATGACGGTGCCGAGGATGATGGAGGTGACGGTCAGGCCTTCGATCCAGCCATTCGCCGCCACCAGTTTTTCCGGCGGCAGCAATTCCGTCAGGATGCCGTACTTGGCAGGCGAATACACGGCCGCGCCAAAGCCGACGACGGCGTAGGCCAGCAGCGGGTGTACATGGAAGAAGACGAGGGCGCAGCCGAAGATCTTGACCATGTTGGCGATGAACATGACCTTGCCTTTGGGCAGCGCATCGGCGAAGGCGCCAACGAAGGCGGCCAGCAGCACGTAGAACAGCACGAACGACAGTTTAAGCAGCGGCGTGATCCACGCCGGGGATTTCATGGACACCAATAAATCGACGGCGACAAAAAAAAGGGCGTTATCGGCCAGCGAGGAAAAGAACTGCGCCGCCATGATGGTATAAAAACCACGATTCATTCTGGAATGCCTGAAATCATATCTGGCTTGCTTTATACCACGAAAAAACGGCAAACCCCAAGTTTGGAGGGGCCTGCTTTGCAGAGATTTGCCTAAGCGAACCTTAATTATTCTGCCGTAGAAAAATACATCACATGTGAGCATTTTATAAATGATGTCCGCTGCACACGACCGTGGGCGCCTGCCGTGTCCGCGACCTGTGCATCCGGTAAAATACGGCTTTCCCACTCGCCGTACACGACGCTTATGCCCAGGCCACTCATCGCCAGCATCCATCTCGATGCCATGCAACATAATCTGGCGCGTGCCCGCGCCTGCGCGCGCGGCGCCAGGGTGTGGGCCGTCGTCAAGGCAAACGCCTATGGCCATGGCCTGGAACGGGCCATGCGCGGCTTTGCCCATGCCGACGGCCTGGCGCTGGTCGAGGTCGATTACGCCGTGCGCTTGCGCGAACTGGGCTGGACCAAACCCATCTTGCTGCTGGAAGGTTTTTTCGACGCCAGAGACCTGCCCGTCATGGCGCAGCACAAGCTGAATGGCAGCGTGCATTGCAATGAGCAGATCGCCATGCTGGCAGCGGCGCGCCTGCCCGGCACCATCGACGTGCACCTGAAGATGAATACGGGCATGAACCGCCTGGGCTTCACGCCGGACGCCGTGGCCGCCGCGTATGCGCGCCTGCGCGCCATGCCGCATATCGGCACGATCACCCTGATGACGCATTTCGCCAATGCCGACGAGGCGGCGCCCACGCGTTTGCCCCTGGCGCAGCAGATGCTGCGCTTCGAGGCGGGCGCCGCCAGCATCGGCACTGCCTTGCCGCGCAGCCTGTGCAATTCGGCCGGCCTGCTGCTGCACCAGCTGGACAGCGACTGGGTGCGTCCCGGCATCATGCTGTATGGCGGCACGCCCAGCGGCGCTCCCGGCGGCACCTCGGCGCAGGCATTCGGCTTGCTCCCTACTATGACCTTGCGCAGCCAGATCATCGGCATCCAGGATATCGCCGCCGGCGAAGTGGTCGGCTACGGCAGCCGCTATGAAGCGGCCGGCAACATCAAGGTGGGCGTGGTGGCCTGCGGCTACGCGGACGGCTACCCGCGCCACGCGCCCGAAGGCACGCCCGTGCTGGTCGATGGCGTGCGCACGGGACTGATCGGCCGGGTCTCGATGGACATGCTGATGGTCGACTTGACGCAGGTGCCCGGTGCCCAGGTCGGCAGCGCCGTCACCCTGTGGGGGCAGGGCATGCCGATCGACGAGGTGGCGCTGGCCGCCGGCACCATCGGCTACGAGCTGATGTGCGCACTGGCGCCGCGCGTTCCGGTGATCGAGGCGTGACCTCGTCGCCTTGTTTGTATATACTGTGAATCCACTGTATATATAAACAGCATTATCACTTTACCGAGCAAAATACACCATGGCAAAAGTCAAGACCGTCTACACCTGCAGCGATTGCGGCGCCGTCAGCAATAAATGGATGGGGCAATGCACCTCGTGCAACCAGTGGAACACCATGGTGGAAAGCCTGCCCGAGACGGGCGGCAACAACCGCTATTCGAATCCGCAGCACATGTCGCTGGCGCAGACGGCGCCCGTGCTGTCGCTTGACGATATCGACGCCATCGATGTGCCCCGTTTCGGCACCGGCATCGAGGAATTCGACCGCGTGCTGGGCGGCGGCATGGTGGCCGGCGGCGTGGTGCTGATCGGCGGCGACCCCGGCATCGGCAAGTCGACCCTGCTGCTGCAGGCGCTGGCGAATATGTCGCATCACAAGCGCGTGCTGTATGTCAGCGGCGAGGAATCGGGCGCGCAGATCGCCTTGCGCGCCAAGCGCCTGGTGATCGACGCCAAGGAACTCAAGCTGCAGGCCGAGATCCAATTGGAAAAGATCCTGTCCACCTTGAATGACCTGAAGCCGGAAGTGGTGGTCATCGACTCGATCCAGACCGTGTATTCGGACGCCCTCAGCTCGGCGCCCGGTTCCGTGGCGCAAGTGCGCGAATGCGCGGCGCAGCTGACGCGCGCGGCCAAGCAGACGGGCGTGACCATCATTCTGGTGGGCCACGTGACGAAAGAGGGCGCGCTGGCCGGTCCCCGCGTGCTCGAACACATCGTCGACACGGTGCTGTATTTCGAGGGCGACGCGCACTCCAGCTTCCGTCTCGTGCGCGCCATCAAGAACCGTTTCGGCGCCGTCAATGAACTGGGCGTGTTCGCCATGACAGAAAAGGGCTTGAAGGGCGTGTCGAATCCGTCCGCCCTGTTCCTGTCGCAGCACGACAACCAGGTGCCCGGTTCCTGCGTGATGGTGACGCAGGAAGGCACGCGGCCCTTGCTGGTGGAAATCCAGGCGCTGGTCGATACCAGCCACTTGCCGAATGCGCGCCGCCTGTCCGTCGGCCTGGAACAGAACCGCCTGGCCATGCTGCTGGCCGTGGCGCACCGCCACGCGGGCATCGCCGCGTTTGACCAGGATGTCTTCATCAACGCGGTGGGCGGCGTGAAGATCACGGAGCCTGCCGCCGACCTGGCCGTCTTGCTGGCAATTAACTCGTCGATGCGCAACAAGCCGCTGCCACGCGGGCTGGTGGTGTTTGGCGAGGTGGGCCTGGCCGGTGAAATCCGCCCCGCGCCACGGGGCCAGGAGCGCTTGCGCGAAGCGGCCAAGCTGGGCTTTACCCTTGCCGTGGTGCCCAAGTCCAACCTGCCCAAGCAGGTCATCGAAGGCCTCAAGGTCATCGGCGTCGAGCGTATCGATGAAGCGTTCAACAAGCTGCGCGACCACGAGTAAGAGTTGGTATGGTGTAAATGCCAAGCTTGAGACAAGTCAAACAAAATTTCCGTTTGGAACTATAATATTTGTCCGATGGATTCACCCCGTGAATCCGCATCGACAATGAATTGATAGAGAAGCGGAATACAGTGTCAGTTGAGCAAAGGCAGGGCGCACGCAAGATTTTGCGTGCCAAGGCAATGTTGGTCATGGATGGGGCAGGGCCAGTAGCGGCGCGCACCCTCGATGTGGGGCCGGGCGGCATGTCGGCCGTGATCGCCGATCCGGTGCCCACGGGCAAGCAGGGCAAGGTGCTGTTCGAGCTGTTTTATGACGGCAGGGCGCACATCATCGAAGCGCGCACGGCTGTATCACACTGTATTTTCAGCAGCGCCGGTTTCAAGGTGGGACTGACGTTCATGAACCTGGATATGGCCGTCAGCAGCGCCATCTCCAAATTCATGCGCTAGGAGTCCGGGAAAAACCGTTGCGGCCAGCCCCCGCTTGACCGGACTGCTTGTCCTGTCTGCGGCAAGGCTTGCAGCGATGCACATTTCTCAAGCGCCACTTTTTAAATGCGCTAAAATGGTGCAAACACATTGCACGGCGGTAAACATGGCTCTGCTCGCTGTTTTGATCTTTTAGCCATGCTGCATAATTGTCAATCAGTGGAGACGACGCTGCCGCGCCCCGAGCGCATGCCGCCTCATCTCCTGTAGACGCAGCGCACGGTCAAGCCTGATCCGTGGGCAGCATACCTTCACAGGATGAAAGCCACCATGTTTAACTCGACCATCAACAGCAGGGCCTACACCAACAATACGCAGCAGACGACGCAGACGAATATCTCGGCCGACGTATATGCCAAGGTCGAGCGCCAGATGCAATCGCAGAACACGGGCGTGGTCAAGCTCAACGCCAGCCTGGCGCGCGACCAGGCCAAGTTCTCCGGCCTGGGCCAGCTGCAATCGGCGCTGGCCAAGTTCCAGACCGTGGCCAAGAACATGGCCGGCAGCGGCCTGGCCACCTCGGCCACGTCGAGCACCAAGGACGTCGTCAGCGCCACCACCACCGACAAGGCCGCCAGCGGCAGCTACGAGATGAACATCAAGCAGCTGGCGCAGGGACAGACCCTGCTCAGCGGCGCACAAAAATCTTCGAGCGCGGCGATCGGCACGGGCGCGTCCGCGCTGGTCAAGATCGAAGTGGGCACGGCCGACGGCAAGCAATTCACGGCCGGCAGCGGCAAGATCATTTCGCTGACCATCGACAGCAGCAACAATAGCCTGGACGGTATCGCCGCCGCCCTGAAACAGCAGGGCGTCGACGCCAGCGTGGTGAAGGGCGCCGATGGCTACTCGCTGGCCATCAACGGCAAGAGCGGCGCCGACAGCAGCATGCGCATCAGCGTTTCCGGCGACGCGGCCGTCAGCAATTTGCTGTCTTATGCGCCCGGCTCCGGCAAGGGCCTGCAGCAGACGGCTGCCGCGCAGGACGCGCTGCTGACCATCGACGGCAAGGAAATCAAGAGCGCCACGAATACCCTGACGACGGCCGTCGAAGGCGCCACCATCGAATTGAAGAAGAAGGGCATCACCGACCTCGTCATTGCCAAGGACAACAGCCAGATCGCCAGCAACGTGGCCAGCTTCGTCACGGCGTATAACGACCTTAACAGCAAGCTGCAAAGCTTGCAGCAGGGCGACCTGAAGTCCGACACGGCCCTGGGGCAAGTGCGCTCGCAGATGGAGCAGGTGCTGCGCACGGCCAGCACGGGCGTGCCGTCGTCGGTGCTGGGCAGCGCTGGCGTGACCCTGGGCAAGAGCGGCGAGCTGGTGCTGGACGACAAAAAACTCAAGGCCGCCATCGAGGCCGATCCCGATGCCGTCAGCAAGCTGTTTACCAATAACGGCAAGGGCGTGGCGGACCAGTTCGCCAGCAAGATCGGCGAGCTGACGGGCGAAACGAGCATTATCCGCAAGGAAGTGCAAACGGTCGGCAAGGAGATCACTACCTTGACCAACAAGAAAGCCGTGCTGGCCAAGGCGCTGACGGCGCAGGCGCAGGCGCTGGTCAAAGCGTATTCGGCGCAGGAACAGATGGGGACGAACTCGGCGCTGCCGGGCTACACCGGCAAGAATTCCCTGTTCGATTTCATGGCCTGAGCCAGCTTGACGCGGCAGCCGCCACGCAGGGCGGCGTTGCCGCGCCTGGCCTTGAATATGCTCTGACTACGCTGTCAGGCGCGCCCGGCCTGTGCAAAAAACGCCGACGGCGAACTGCCGAACGTTTTCTTGAACATGGCGGAAAAGGCCGACTGGCTGGCGTAGCCCAGTTCTTCGGCCACCTGCGACAGCGGCACGCCGCGCGCGATCAGGGGCGCCGCATGGGCCAGGCGCACCTGCTGGCGCCACTGGCCAAAACTCATGCCCAATTCCCGTTCAAACAGCCGCGCCAGGGTCCGTTCCGAGGCGCCGACTTGCTGCGCCCAATGTTCCAGCGTCTGGTTGGAGCCGGGCTTGTCGATCAGGCCGTCGCACAGGGTTTTCAGGCGCTTGTCGCTGGGCAAGGGCACGCGGATGGGGCGCGTGGCCGAGCGTTTCAATTCGTCGAGGATCAGCTCGGCCAGCAGCGCCTCGCGCGCCGGTTCCTGCCCCGGGTCCAGCTGTTCCAGCGCCATGATCAGCTGGCGCAGCAGGCTGGACACTTCAAGCACCTTGCAGTCGCGGCCGATGAAGGGCGCGCGTCCGGCGTGGATGCACAGGGGGCGCAAGCGGGTTTTTTCCAGTATCGTGACGGCATGCTCGACGTTCGGCGCGATCCAGATGGCGCGCATCGGCGGCAGCACCCAGCTGCTGTTGTTGGCGGTAATGCGCAGCACGCCTTCGAGCGCCATGGTGACCTGGCCCCACGGATGCGTGTGCGGCGAGAGAAATTCATCGGGTTGCAGGTCGCGCGCGATCATGGTCACGGGAATGGTCGCGCTGGGCGCTTCCCGTGGCGGACACATGCGGGTATGGTGGAGGATAGGTACACCCATCAGCTTGGCCTTAATTCGATAAATTATGTCGTCCTGTCGGAAAACAGACGATGATATTTTGCATACACTTGAGCTTCACCAGTATAAGACAGGGTATGACATGATAACAACTAACTCGCCATCCGAACTTCCCTCATTGCGCAGCGATGCGCGCGTCATCGGCCTGGTGGGCCTGGCGCATGGCGTGTCGCACTTTTACCACCTGATCCTGGCGGCCCTGTTCGTCTGGCTGAAACCCGCGTTCAACCTGTCGTATGCGGAACTGGGCTTGCTGATGACGGTGTTCTTCATCATCTCGGGCGTGGGCCAGGCGCTGGCCGGCTTTGTCGTCGACCGCTTCGGCGCGCGCGCCGTGCTGTTTTCCGGCGTCTTCCTGCTGGGCGTCTCGGCGCTGGCCCTGTCCACCGCCCACAGCTACACGGCCCTGATGCTGGGCGCCATGCTGGCCGGCGTGGGCAACAGCGTGTTCCATCCGGCCGATTACACGATTCTGAACCAGCGCGTCTCGGCCGCCCGCGTGGCGTACGGCTTTTCCGTGCATGGCATCAGCGGCAACATCGGCTGGGCCCTGGCGCCATTGTTCATGACCTACGTGGCCACGCATTATGACTGGCGCGTGGCCCTGCAGTGCGCGGCCGTGCTGCCGTTCGGCGTGCTGCTGGTGCTGTTCCTGAACCGCCACGCCATCCGCCCCGAGCCGCTGAAGCTGGCCGCGCGGGGCGCGGCGGCCAGCGGCGAAGGCACGCTCGACTTCCTGCGCCTGCCGGCCGTGTGGATGTGCTTTGCCTTCTTCTTCATTACCGCCATCGCCCTGGGCGGCATCCAGAGTTTCGCCAGCGTGGCCCTCGTCAAGCTGTACGGCATGAGCCTGGCCCTGGCCACCAGCGCCTACACGGCCTATATGCTGGCCTCGGCCGTGGGCATGCTGGCCGGCGGCGTGGTGGGGGCGCGTAGCAAGCAGCCGGACCGCAACGTGGCGATCGCTTTTTCCGCCGCCGCGCTGCTGGCCGTGCTGCTGGGCATGGCTGTCGTGCCGGTCTGGGGCGCCGTGGTGCTGATGGGCGCCATCGGCCTGACGTCCGGTGTGGCGGGCCCATCGCGCGATCTGATGATACGCGCGGCGGCGCCCAAGAATGCGACGGGACGCGTGTATGGCGTCGTGTATTCCGGCCTCGACAGTGGCCTGGCCGTCGGTCCGCTGTTCTTTGGCGCGCTGATGGACGGCAACCATCCGGCCCTGCTGTTTTTCTTCATCGGCGTGTTCCAGGCGCTGGCGATTGCCACTGCCGTCGGTGTCGGCGGTAAAACGCGTGCCGCAGCGCTGCAAAAGGCATAGAATCGTTTCCATCCGAAACCATTCATTCACTTCCTGGAGCGAGCATGACTTTTGCCACCACCGATCTGTGCGACGATTATGCGGCCATGCTGGACGATGGCACCCTGGCGGTGCTGCCGCCCGTGTACCGCGCCTTTGGCCAGCGCGTGCGCTTCAGCGGCCCGGCCACCACCTTGCGCGTGTTTGAAGATAACGCCCTGGTGCGCAGCACGCTGGAAACGCCGGGGCAGGGCCATGTGCTGGTGATCGACGGCGGCGGCAGCCTGCGCCGCGCGCTGGTGGGCGGCCAGCTGGGTGTGCTGGCCGAGGGCAATGGCTGGGCCGGCATCGTCGTGCACGGCTGCATCCGCGACAGCGAGGAAATCAATGTCTGCCAGCTGGGCGTGCGCGCCCTGGCCACCCATCCGCGCAAGAGCAACAAGGAAGGCACGGGCCAGCGCGACGTGCGCGTTGAAATCAGCGGCGTGGCCGTGCATCCGGGCGACTGGGTGTATGCCGATGCCGACGGCATCCTGGTGGCGCGCCAGGAACTCGATTGAGCCGCCATCGCCCATATCACCCAACGCGCCGCCTGGCGCGTTTTTTTTATGCGGCGGCAACCGCCATAAGCGTTACATAATATCTACATTTAATATATTTTTTGCAAATTTCTTTGATTTTTATTCATACTGGGATATGATTTCACTTAAGGTAACTTTAATATCGCCAAGGCAAGGAAATAACCCATGAAAATCGCCACCATCGCTGCAGTTGTCGCCCTGTTCGCCGCCGGTACGGCCAGCGCCAGCCCTGTCAACCTGATCACGAATGGCGAATTCGAGATCATGGTGCCCGGCTACGCGTTTTCCGACGGTTACCAGGTGGTCAATAGCGGTTCCATCGCGATCATGGGTTGGACAGTTGGCGGCGGTTCCGTCGACCTGATCCACAATGCCTACAACGCCATCAGCGGCTATAGCATCGACATGCTGGGCACGCCAGGCCCCGGTTTCCTGTCGCAGGATTTCAATGTCGTGGCCGGCCAGACCTACAACCTGAGCTTTGACATGGCGCGCAATCCCGGCGGCCCGGCAGGCCAGGGCGTGGCCGTCAGCTTCGGTGGCGCGGCAGGCAATTTCTACTCGACGGCTGCCGCCTCGAACACCCTGTACAGCAACACCCTGAGCTTCACCGCCGCGTCCACCGGCTTGGCGACCTTGTCGTTTGCCAGTGCCGCCCAGGCGGGCACGCCGTACGACAATTATTCGGGTGCCGTGATCGACAATGTGTCCGTGATGGCCGCCGTGCCGGAGCCGGAAACCTACGCCATGCTGCTGGCCGGCCTTGGCCTGATGGGTTTCCTGCGCCGCCGCAAAGCCGCCAAGTAAGCCAGTTTTTTTCCGCATCAAACCGCCTGCTGCACCGCACAGGCGGTTTTTTATTGTTCAGGGATCTTGCGCGTAGCCGTCGACCTGCACGACAAAGCGCGCGATCCGCGGCCAGTCGGCGCGCGTCCTGACCAGCGTTTCGCCCGTTGCCATCACCATTGCGTAGCCGTAGCCCGTGCGGCGGTCGCGCCAGGAATGCCGCGAGCTGTCCCAGGCGCAGCAATAACGTTTGAGCCGGGGCAAGCCATAGGTGCGCCGCATGTACGCTTCCGCCTGCCCTGCATGCGTGCCATCCACGTGGTAGCGTGCCTCGAAGGGCTGGTCCTGGCGTTCCATGTTTTGCTGGCACCCCTGGTAGACCAGATACGTGG
Organism: Janthinobacterium sp. AD80; assembly: GCF_002878455.1. Lineage (GTDB taxonomy): Bacteria > Pseudomonadota > Gammaproteobacteria > Burkholderiales > Burkholderiaceae_D > Janthinobacterium. Next base: position 14,440 of record NZ_NRDQ01000132.1, on the reverse strand, counting down.
GCTTCTTGCCCAGCTGGGAAAGGAAGTCGCCGCAGGCCAGCTCGGCCGCGGCGGCCTGCGTGCCGCCTGCGCCCAGCAGGAATAGCCAGGGCAGCAGTTTATTGATTCGCATCGGCGTCTCCCCGCAGCGGGCACGCGGGCGCTGCCGGCCCCATACGCAGCACCAGTTCGCCGCGCAACTGCGTCAATCCCGCGATGCGCGCATCGATTTCACCGAGCTTGCGGGCCAGGGCCGTGCGCAGCAGGTCCGCCGTGGCGGGATCGCCGGCGCTGGCCAGCAGCGGCATGTCGGCCTCGATTTCCGCCAGGGTAAAACCCAGCTGCTGCGCCGTGCGCAAATAGCGCAACCAGTCGGCCGCTTCTGGCGGGTAATCGCGGTAGCCGTTCGCGCCGCGCCGCGCGCGCAGCAAGCCGCGCTTTTCATAAAAGCGCAGGGTATCGCGGCTCAAGCCCGTCGCCTGCGCCATCTCGCCGATCTGCATTGTTCCATCTTTCATAAAATGCTTGACCATGGAGTGTACTCCAAGCTCGATCATGAGCGCTTTCCACTGATTGGGAGTTGCCATGTTGTCCGTTTCCGCCTTTCGCCGCGTGGTGCGCGCCAGCGCCATTTATGATGTGCTCATGATTGCCCCGTTCACCACGCCGTGGACGTTTTTGCTGCTGCGCGAGCACTTGAGCGCCCTTAACGTGGGCTTTGGCGGCGTGCCGCTGCCCGACTTCGGACCGTTCCACTTGCTCATCAGCAGCCTGCTGGGCAGCGTGGTGCTGGTCTGGTCGGTATTGCGGATACTCGACCCGCAGCCGCGCTTCGGCCGCTTCGACGCGGCGGCCCGCTACCTGTTTTCCACCTGGATGGCGTGGGCGCTGCTGGCGACGGGCCAGCCCTTGCTATGGCTGTTCCTCGTGCCGGAACTGGCCTGGGGCCTCGCGCAGAGCTTGCCGTTGCGCCGCGGCGAAGGTGCGCCAGGCGGGCATGCGCACGAATCGTTGTTGAGATGACGATAACGAAATGCAATAATGCGCCTGTATGCCATACAGCAATGCATGGCAATAATGATTCATAAAGGAATGACTATGCAGCAGGATGCCGCTGGAAAAAACATGGCTTTGCTCGATCCGGTGGTGGCGCCGCGCATCGCGGTAACGCGTCTGGTGACGGGCCTGCTGCAAGGCGTGCTGCTGTACTGGCTGTACAGCACGGCGCAAGACAAGGTCTGGCCCGCCACGGAAGCTTATCTGCTGGGCCCGTTGATGCTGGTCAGCCTGCTGCTGCCCATTTTGCTTGTGTCCAGCCTGGGCCACATGTCGGCCAAGCGCATCGTCCTGTGGATGGCGGGTGCGGCGGCCGTGATGGCCGTGCTGGCCTGGCATGACGTGGCGCGCGGCGCCGAGCACGTCATCTGGGGCAACTACAAGCCGGGCGCGCCCTTGCGCGTGATTTCCGCCCAGCTGTTCGGTTTCAGCGTGGTGGGCTTTTATATCGCCCACGCGCTGGTGCTGGCCAGCGCCCAGGATGGCCGGCGCATCGCCCGCTACCCGACCTATTTTGAAATTGCCTGGAAGCTGGGCATTCAACTGCTGTTTTCCTTGCTGTTCGTGCTGGGCCTGTGGCTGGTGCTGTGGCTGGGCGGGCAGCTGTTCCTGCTGATCAAGCTGAGTTTCCTGAAGAAACTGCTGAGCCAGGCCTGGTTCGTGATACCCGTCATCTGCTTCGCCTTCTCGTTCGCCATCCACATCACGGACGTGCGCCCGTCCATCGTGCGCGGCATTCGCACCCTGCTGCTGGTGCTGCTGTCGTGGCTGGTGCCGATCGCCGCCGTGCTGGTCTCCGGTTTCCTGCTGACCTTGCCCTTCATCGGCTTCGAGCGCCTGTGGGCCACGCGCCACGCGGCCTCCGTGCTGCTGGGCATGGCCGGCGTGCTGGTCGTGCTGATCAATGCCGCCTTCCAGAATGGCGAAGTGGGCCATGGCGTGGCGCGCGGCATCCGCCTGGGCACGCGCCTGGCTTGTTTGCTGCTGCCGTGGGTGGTGGGCATCGCGATTTATGCGCTGACCCTGCGCGTGATGTCGCATGGCTGGACGGCCGACCGCCTGATCGCCGCCGCCTGCCTATTGATCGCCACGTGCTACGCCGTCGGCTATGCCTGGGCCGCCAGCAAGTATGGCGACTGGCTGCACCTGATCGCCAACGTCAACGTCGCCACCGCCGGCGTCACCCTGCTGGTGCTGTTCGCGCTGTTCTCGCCGCTGGCGGACCCGGCGCGCATTTCCGTGGCCAGCCAGATGGCGCGCCTGGACAGCGGCAAGGTCAGCGTGGACAAGTTCGATTTCGAATACCTGCGCTTCGAGGGCGCCCGCTACGGCCAGGCGGCCTTGCAGGAATTGACGACACGCACGCAAGGGCCGGATGCGGCCATCGTGCGTGCCCGCGCCACGGCCATGCTCAAGCGCCAGAACCGCCTCGACGAGACGGGCGCCCTGAGCGACGTGTCGATCAACCTTACCCTGCGCCCGGCGACGGCGAAATTGCCGGAAAGCTTCGTGCGCCAGGACTGGACGCAGGTAGGCCCGGCCTGGCGCCTGCCCGCCTGTCTGAAGCGGGCAGGGCAGCAGTGCGACGCCTACCTGCTCGATTTCGATGGCGACGGCAAGCAGGAAGTGCTGCTGATCAGCAATGACCCTCGTGCCTCGTCGGTATTGCTGGCTGAGAAGGACGATGGCAGCTGGACTGCACGCGGACAGCTCCCCGCCGACGCCTTGCGCTGCAAACCCCTGCGCGAAAAACTGCAGGCCGGCGAATTCCAGCTGGTGCCGCCGAAAGTACGCGAACTGGAAGTCGACGGCCAGCGCGTGCCGATGACTTTATATACGCAGGAGGAAGAGCTCAGCTGCCCGGAAGAGGCGGCCACGGCGCCATAAATGGCAGAAAAGCAGCCGACGGTTTTGCAAGCAGACGAGATGTTGCTTTATGGACTTGCCGACTACAAGCTCGCTGGCTCCCTGGAAACCTGGGGGCGCGCGTAAGCTGGTGGCAAAGATCGATGGCGGCGAACGGCTTGGAGAACGGGGCGAAAAGCATCGAGAAACCCCAACGCCCAATGACGCAACAGCATTGTGCGGCAATACGTGGAAGTGGCTCAGCGATATCCAGGACGCTGTGAACGCACTTCATTGATCCGCCTACTTCGGTAGTTCAGGCAACAGCTAGCCCAAAGCGGAACTGCGCAGATCGGGCAAGAATTCGACAACAGGACGTTATTACGATGAAACAGTATTTTGGGACGGTAGTAGCGGTCATCGGGACAAGTGCGCTCTTTGGGTGCTCGGCATCTCAACCCGCAGCGGCGCCTGTTGCTGTTGCCAATGGGGCACCTTGGGCCGCTAACGTGACTAAGGTAGTGCAATATACATTCCCGGACGCAGAAAAATCACGGCTCCCTTTACCGAGCGATATTGGCGTGGCATGGGACGAAATTTCTCATCGAGGTGCTATGAGATGGGATTGTCGTGCAGTGCCAAGCGGTAAATTCGTTATGAACTCCCTGTGTGCGAATGAGCCCAAGGTCGACTCACGGTGGCCCGGGACAGCGCCACCCCCGGGTTGGGACGGAATGGTTCATTTAGACTAATCCAAAGCAGTGGCATTGATTTTATGGTAATTGTGTGGCGGAAGGACGGATTGGAGGAACGCCTTGGCGAACGCCTGGAATGAGGCGGAACCTGCCAACGTCGGCGAGCGCTCAGGAGCAGACGGACGAAAGATAGTGAAACCGCGTCGAGCAGAGATGGATATGGTAAAAATTAACACAACAGGAACTATCATGAATTCTGAGCATCCAACTCATCAGGTTCGAGTTGAGCATGACCCGGAAAAGACAGGAGGCTATTTCATCGTTGAATGGTGGGACGGTAGTGGTGGTCCAAATCCATATCGTGCTTTTGATTCATGGGTGGAGACTTTGAGTGGCGTGTCTCAGTTCATTGCCGAGTCTGGATGGAAAATCCGTTGGCAATAAAATATAAGGCTGAAACCGCCCAAAACCGGACATGCGCGACTGTATTAACCTCAAATTCAATGAACGAAATTGATGACAACAATTCTGCAAGATGTAGTCGATACGGCGAAGCGCGCCATAGAAACCTTTCATGACCGGTCGAGCGGCCGTCTGGATTTCTCTGAGAACAGCCTTTCAATCGTGGAAGAGATGCTGGCGGAAGCTTCGGGCTACCTCGATGAAATGTCCCAGGCCGAGAGTTCAAGTTTAGTTCAGCTCTTTGCTTGCTACGTCCTTGAGGTTGCACGCACCAGGTACGGCGGTGAGTACGCATGGCTCGACGAGGAGCGAGGCCCCGTGCTGGTTGTCGGCGAACCTGAGACGCACATTGCCATTGCTACCTGGGCAAGAATACGTAGTCGGTTGAGCTGTGACGGGGCCGATAACATCCCGTTTTTCTACCGAGGCTTTTCCGACATGGCCAGTACGCTACCAAATGGAAAACGCACGCTGTTCGTTTGAGTCAGCTGGGTTTGGACGTCCGCTTTATGGCGGAAGCGGACGGAACTGATTAGCGCTCCGCATCGCTTCCAGTAGCTTGAGAGCGCGATTGTCAGCGTGGGAATTTATACCGGACCAGCAGCGTCGGTCCTTTGCCGCCGGGTGGCGTCAGCAGTATCTCGTCACCGGGCTGCATTTCCTCATACATCACCGTGCAACAGGTCGGCATCGAGTGGCCGCGCGCGGGATAAACGCCAACCTCGGTGTGCAGGTTCGCGGCGCGTATGTCCACGCTGGTCTCGCCGGCCTTTGCCGCTTCCTGCAACTGCTTGCGCAGCACGGTGACGAAGTCCCCTTTGCTGAGTCTGGCAGGTGCCTGGTTTGCTTGCGGGCGAACGGTCGCGTCGTTTTTCATGGCAGTTTCTTTCAGTGTATACATTTCCGCCACTATATCATTCGCCCCCGGCCGCTACCTATGGCGCAAGGAGGGCAGCCACGCGATACGCGAGCTGGAGCAGCCAGGTGCGTATTCGCTCAGACGCCCAATGCAGCCAGGACTTCGTCGCTCGTGCGTGCCCCGGCGTATTCACGATGCAGGTTTGCCAAGGCCATCAAGCGGACATCGTCGGCGCTGCGCCCCTTGCCGGCAGAGTGCTGCTTCGCCTCGCGCCAGGCTGCCGCAAGCGGCGCCATGTTGTCGCTTGCCGATCGCTTATTTCTTGGAGGAAGTGCGGTATGGCACTTGCCCTCTTCATGTCGATGATGATCAGGTCAAGGATCTTCCAGGGCTGCCTCAGGTGCGCGTCTTGACCTGGCGCACGTGGTTTTCCAGTTCGCTGAACGACGGGCGTTCCGTGGCGGAAATGACCTTGCGGCCGAATTCCACGGCCAGCGCCGGCGCGTAGCCGTTCAGGCTGGCCAGCAGGGTGACTTTCACGCACTGGTACATTTTCGCCGTTTCATGGTGCTTGCGGCGCAGCAAGCTGGCCAGTGGCGCGATGAAGCCGTAGGCCAGCAGGATGCCGATGAAGGTGCCCACCAGCGCCTGCGCGATCAGCACGCCCAGCTCGGCCGGCGGCAAGCCGACGGAGGCCATGGTGTGCACCACGCCCATCACGGCGGCCACGATGCCGAAGGCGGGCATGGCGTCGGCCAGCTGCGAAATCGTCTGGATCGGCATTTCCGCATCCTCGTGGTAAGTCTCGATCTCGTTATCCATCAGGTTTTCAATCTGGTAGGCATCCATATTGCCCGACACCATCAGGCGTAAATAATCGGTGATGAATTCCAGGATGTGCTCGTCGCCGAGCGTGTACGGATACTTGACGAAGATGGGGCTGCGGTAGGGGTCGTCGATATCGTCCTCGACCGACATCAGGCCTTCCTTGCGGATCTTGCTGAGGATTTCATACATCAGGCCCATCAGCTCCATGTAGCGCGATTTCGTGTATTGCGAACTGTGGAACAGGGTGGGCAGGGCGGCGAACGTGGCGCGGATGGCCTTGGCGTCATTGCCGACAAAAAAGGTGCCCAGCGCGGCGCCGCCGATCATCAGCAGTTCCAGCGGCTGGAACAGGGCGCCCAAATGCCCGCCCTGCATGGCGAAGCCGCCGAAGACGGAAAACAGCACGACGAGAAATCCGAGTATGACTAGCAAAACCTACTCCTTCATAATATTGCCATATCGCAATATTGTAGTTTAACCTGATTCGGCTGCCGTGGCCGCTTCCGGCTGCAATTGCTGGCTGAGAAAATTGATAAAAGCGCGCACTTTGGCGGGCAATTGATGGCGGCTCGGGTAGTAGGCATACAGGTCGGCCGGCGCCAGCGTGTAGTCGGGCAGCACCACGCGCAGGCGGCCGCTGTCGAGATAGCGTGCCAGATCCCATTCCGAACGCAGCAGGATGCCGTGGCCGTCCAGCGCCCAGCCCAGCACCACGTCGCCGTCGTTGCTGGCCACCGTGCCGCGCACTTTCACCGTCTGCGTGGCGCGGCCTTTGCTCAGGCGCCAGATGCCGTAGGCGTCGTCGTTCTGCCGGTGCACGATGCAGCGGTGGCGCGCCAGTTCGTCCGGCGTTTGCGGTGCGCCGTGCGCCTGCAGGTAGGCGGGCGAGGCGCACAGGAAACGCCGGTTCGACATGATCTTGCGCGCAGACAGGCGCGTGTCGGGCAGGTCGCCGAAGCGGATGCCCAGGTCATACGCCTGCTCGACCAGGTTGATGGGGCTGTCCGTCAGCTGCAGCTGCACTTCCAGCTGCGGGTGGCGCAGGGCGAATTGCGACAGCAGGGGCGCGATCACCGTGCGGCCGAAGCCCAGGGTGGCATTCACGCGCAGCAGCCCGCGCGGCTGCGCGCTGCCGCTGGCCAGGGACTCTTCCATGGCGCGGATATCGTCGAGAATCTGCCGCGCCTGTGCCAAATAACTTTCGCCATCGCCCGTCAGGCTGATGCGCCGGGTGCTGCGGTTCAGCAGGCGCACGCCCAGGCGCTGCTCCATCAGCGTCAAGCGCTTGCTGACGGCGGGCGGCGTGATGCCCAGCTCGCGCGCCGTGGCCGACAGGCTGCCCAGCTTGGCCAGCAGCACAAAGAAGGCCATTTCCGTGGTGGCGTCAGTTTTCATTGTTAACCTGAAGTGAATAATGGTTTAAATTTGTGTCAATTATACGACTCCATATCGCGGGTAAGCTGGCGTCATTGTTTTCAGCCACAGGAGACCCGCATGAAAATCGTTGAAATCCGCGAAAGGACCATTCCCATTTCTTCCCCCATCCGCAACGCCTACATCGATTTCACGAAGATGACCTTAAGCCTGGTGGCCGTCGTCACGGATGTGATGCGCGACGGCAAGCCAGTGGTCGGCTACGGCTTCAATTCGAATGGCCGCTACGGCCAGGGCATGCTGATGCGCGAGCGTTTCATCCCCCGCATCCTCGACGCCGACCCCGCTTCGCTCGTCACGGACGACGGCGGCAATCTCGATCCGCACAAGGTGTGGGACTGCATGTACACGAATGAAAAGCCGGGCGGCCACGGCGAGCGTTCGGTGGCCATCGGCACCATCGACATGGCCATCTGGGATGCCGTGGCGAAGATCGAGAACAAGCCCTTGTTCCAGCTGCTGGCCGAGCGCCATGGCACGGGCGTGCCGGACAAAAAGGTGTTCGTGTATGCGGCCGGCGGCTACTACTATCCGGGCCAGAGCCTGAGTGCGCTGCAGGACGAGATGCGCAGCTATATCGACCGCGGCTACACGGTGGTGAAGAAGAAGATCGGCGGCGCTTCGCTCGATGAGGACTTGCGCCGCATCGACGCCATCATGGAAGTGCTGCAGGACGGGCAAAAGCTGTGCGTGGACGCCAACGGCCGCTTCGACCTGGACACCTCGATCGCCTACGCCAAGGCGCTGCGCCAGTACGATTTGTTCTGGTACGAAGAGGCGGGCGATCCGCTCGACTTCGAGCTGCAAGCGACCCTGCGCAGCTATTACGACAAGCCGATGGCGACGGGCGAGAACCTGTTTTCCATGCAGGATGCGCGCAATCTGATCCGCTACGGCGGCATGCGCGCCGACCGCGACTGGCTGCAGTTCGACTGCGCCCTCAGCTACGGCCTGGTGGAATACCTGCGCACCCTGGACATGCTGCACCAGCATGGCTGGTCGCGCAGCCGCTGCATCCCGCACGGCGGCCACCAGATGTCCTTGAATATCGCGGCGGGCCTGGGCCTGGGCGGCAATGAATCGTATCCGGACCTGTTCCAGCCCTTCGGCGGCTTCCCCGATGGCGTCAGGGTGGAAAACGGCCACATCACCATGCCGGACCTGGTCGGCATCGGCTTCGAGGGCAAGGCCAACCTGTATGCGGAAATGCGCGCGCTGAGCGGGCAGTAAGCGCTATTCGCCGCGCTGCCAGAAGCGCAGCCGGTTGCCGAACGGGTCCGCCACTTCCAGGATGCGGCCCCAGTCCTCGTCGCGGATGCCGGGCCGCGCATATGCGTAATCCCTGTCGCGCAATTCCGCATGCAGGGCGGTGATATCGTCGACGGGAATGAGCAGCGCCGCGCCCGGCGTGGCGTCGCCGTGATGCTCGGACAGGTGCAGCACCAGTTCGCCGCGCGTCACCTGCAGGTACAGCGGCGCCGTGGGTTCGAAGCGGTGCTGCCAGTCCAGGGTAAAACCGAGAAAACCGAGGTAGAACTCGCGCGCTTTTTCTTCGGAAAAGATGCGCAGGATGGGAATGGGAGCATGCATGGCGGCGCTTTCAGCAAGGTGGCGATGCCTTATTTTAGCCGCAGGCCAGCGCCTGGCGTTTCATGCGTGCGGCCGGGCTGATTTTTTCCCAGCGGAACAGCCACATAATGATCAATTTGGTCGTGGCGCTGACGCAGGCCAGCAGCAGCAAGGGCCAGCCGGTTGCCAGCCCCATGACGCAGGCAAAGAAGATGGTGCTGACATCCATCGCCAGGATGAACTGGCTCATTTTCAGCGATACGGCGCCCGTCTTGCCCGAGCGCCAGATCAAGCGGATCTGGTGCGCATAGCCCTGCGCCAGCAGCACGGTGACGGCGACGATCAGGCTTTGCGAGACCGCGCGCTTTTCATCCGTGAACGTGGGACCGAAGGCGAGGCCCGCCAGGCCCGCGCACAGCAGCAGCGCGCAGGCCAGCAGCGCATGGCGGGCCGTCGCGCTGCGGCGGTCGCGGTAAATCTCGCACAGGATGGCCAGCGCGATCAGGGACGCGACCAGGCGCGGCCAGACGATGTAGTGGTTGAACGGCGTGATCGAATAGCCATACACGAAGAAGGCGCAATACGCGAGGAAGCTGACGGTGAACTGGTTGATGGACAAAATGTCCGTGCTCTTGCCGGCGCCAACGCTGGCATCGTGCTTGCGCTGCCAGATTTTCTTGAGCTGCGACCACAGGCCAAACAGGCTGACGACAATGAAAAGGGAATTGAGGCTGCCGGCGAAGGCGTACAGGGAAGGGGGCTGCAATGGGGGACTCCTGAGGCGGCGGTGAATGGAATGGGCGAGGCGCTAGTAAGCCGCGAAAAGGACCTTAGCATCGACCGCCACGATGCGCTCCGTCGTGGCGCTGGCGTGGATGCTGCCCGTGTAGCCGCTGTCCATGTAGCAGTCGACGACGAGCCTGGGGCGGCCTGGCTGGGCAAGTTCGATATGCGATTCACCGCGCGGATGCAAGGTGACGGAGGCGCTGGCGCCGGCGGCGATATCGCCCACGGCATAGGATCTGCCCCTGACATGCACCACCACCTGGCGCATGGGCTCCGCGCCAGCGTTCTGCAGGTGGAATGCCACGCCGCCGCGCGCCGCCGGTTCGCATGCGGTGGACAGGCAGAGGCTAGCCAGTGCCGGCAAGAGTGAAAGGTACTTTTTCATCGGAGGTTCTGTCGTTGCCTTGCGGGTGGCCGGTGCGAAATCACTGGCGCGCCAGTTGCGCGGCCAGTACGCTAAAAATGGATATGCCCGCCACGGATGCCACGCCCCATGGAGCGTGCATCGAGACGCGTGCCAGTTGGCGGCCAGCGCCGTCCATCCACGTCTGTTCCGTGACGCAGGCGATGGCGCCGTCGGCCTGGCTGCTCCCTGTCGCTGAAGCACGCCGCCAGCGGCTTGCCAAAGAGGCCATTATGCCATCATTGCAAGATGCCGCGCTGATCTGGCTGGCCTGGTACAGCGAAATACTTGCCGATCTTCACTTACACCTATAATGGGGCATGACTTTCTTATCACACCGTGCCCGCTCCGTGCTGGGCACCATCGGCAAAATGGCCGCTACTCTGATTATCCTGTTGACTGCCCTGTGGGGTGCGCTGGCGCTGTGGTACCAGCTGTCCGGCGGCACGGCCGCACAAGGCATCGGCGCCTTGCTGTGGGGCGCGCTGGGCGTGGCCAGCGTGGCGTTGTGGTGGCTGCGCGGCGACGCGCGCGTGCTGCTGCCGTATGCGGCCGGTTTCATTCTGCTGTTGCTGTGGTGGAGCTTGATCACGCCGAAGCAGCAGCGCGTGTGGGCCGACGACGTGGCGCGCAATGTCACGGGCACCGTGAAGGGCAGCACCGCCACGCTGGAGAATGTGCGCAATTTCGACTGGCGCAGCGACGACGACTACACGGTCAAGTGGGAGCAGCGCAGCTACAACCTCGACGAACTGCGCACGGTGGACACGGCGCTGTCGTACTGGACCGGGCCCTACATCGCGCATACCCTGATTTCGTTCGGCTTCGCGGACGGGCGCTTCCTGACGTTCTCCATCGAGATCCGCAAGGAAAAGGGCGAGAGCTTTTCCGCCATCGGCGGCTTCTTCAAGCATTTTGAAATGAGCCTGGTGGCGGCTGACGAGCGCGACATCCTGCGCGTGCGCACGAATGCACGGGGCGAGGACATGCACTTGTACCGCGTGATGATGCCCAAGGCGGCCATGCGTTCGCTGTTCCTCGCCTACCTGGACGAGGCGGAATCGCTGAAGCGCCAGCCGCAGTTCTACAACACCCTGACGGCCAACTGCACCACCATCGTCTTCGAGATGGTGCGCCGCATCGTGCCCGGCCTGCCCGTCGACTTCCGCCTGCTCGCTTCCGGCTACCTGGACCGCTATCTGTTCGACGTCAAGGGCCTGGTGCCCGGCCTGAGCTTCCAGCAGCTGCGCGACGGCGGCCACATTACGGCGCGCGCGCGGGCGGCGAATGACGATGCGGATTTCTCGCACGCCATCCGCCGCGGCATGCCGGGCTATGATGAAGCGGGCTACCCAAAACTGCAAATGCCGCGCCAGTAGCCGATAACATCCTCGGGCGTTGTTGCCATCGCCTTGCCGCACCCTCGTACTGTCCGCGGCATGGCGCCCGGCCCCGAGCATTTTGTCCGGCCAGGCGCACCCTTGCTTTATACTGTCGCTATTCCGACCGGCCGCCTTTCGCGGCCGGTCTCACTTTACGCACAAATATCAAGAAGGCCCGCTATGCCATTTTCCTCACTGGGTCTGATTCCCGCCCTGGTCCGCGCCGTTGACAAGGCCGGCTATGCAGCGCCGACGGCCATCCAGGCGGCCGCCATTCCCGCCATCCTGCGCGGCAGCGACGTGCTGGGCGCGGCGCAGACGGGGTCCGGCAAGACGGCCGCCTACGCGCTGCCGCTGCTGCAGGCGCTGATGGCACCCGCGGCGGGTCCGCGCCAGGTGCGCGCGCTGATCCTCGTGCCCACGCGCGAACTGGCGGCGCAGGTGGGGCAGACGGTGCATGCGCTGGCCAAGCCGCTGCCCGTCAAGCTGAAAATTTCCGTGCTGTTCGGCGGCGTGTCGATCAATCCGCAGATGATGGACCTGCGCGGCGGCGCCGATATCGTCGTTGCCACGCCGGGCCGCTTGCTGGACCTGGTGCGCCAGAACGCCGTGAAACTGGGCGGCGTGCAGCTGTTCGTGCTCGACGAGGCCGACCGCCTGCTGGACATGGGCTTTTCCGAAGAAATCAATGCCATCCTGGCGCTGTTGCCGGCCAAGCGGCAAAACCTGTTTTTCTCGGCCACCTTCCCCGACAGCGTGCAGGCGCTGGCCGACAGCCTGCTGGCGGACCCCGTGCGCATCGAAGTGGCGTCCGAGCCGCAGGACAAGCCGGACATCGCGCAGCGCGCCATCACCGTCGACGTGCCGCGCCGCACGCAGCTGCTGCGCTATTTGATTTTGCAGCACCAGTGGGAGCGCGTGCTGGTGTTCGTCGCCACCAAGTATGCGGCCGAACACGTGGCCGACAAGCTGCAGCGCGCGGGCCTGCACGTGGGCGCCTTCCACGGTGAATTCAGCCAGGGCACGCGCAGCCAGCTGCTGGCCGATTTCAAGGCGGGCCGCCTGCAAGTGCTGGTGGCCACCGACGTGGCGGCGCGCGGCATCGACATCGCGGGCCTGCCGGCCGTCGTCAATTACGACTTGCCCCGTTCCGCCGTCGATTACACGCACCGCATCGGCCGCACGGGCCGCGCGGGCGAGAGCGGCACGGCCGTCAGCTTCGTGACGGCCGATACGGAAGCGCATTTCCGCCTGATCGAAAACCGCAACGACTTGCGTATCGTGCGCGAAGTGGTGGCCGGTTTCGAGCCGACGGAGCTGCCCGCGCCCGTGAGCAGCGTCACGGATACGGTGCATGGCGGCGTGAAGGGCGCGCGCAAAAGTAAAAAAGACAAATTGCGCGAAGCGGCGGCCAGGGCGGCCGGCGACAACTAAATATGCCTTATGTGCGCTGGCCGCTTGTCCGGTCAGCCATCCCCCTTTAAGATTGTGTTTCTATAAAGCAAGGGGACGGTAATGCACAAGAAGATCATCACACGCAGCGGCATGCTGGCGTGCGCGCTGGCGCTGGCCGGCTGCGCCGGCATGGGCGGGCAGAGCGGCAATACCGGCATGCAGATGCCGGGCAAGACGCCGGCCAATGCCGCCGTGGCCGCCACCTGGTACAACCCGCCCAGCGAATTTCCCGGCATTTGCCTGACCCAGTTCAAGGATGGCAGCCTGCGCTTCGATGGCGGCTTCGCCTTCTTCAATCCGGGCCGCTGGACGTACGATCCCGCCACGTCCGAATTGAGCCTGCAGCTGGCGCCCACGCCTTCGCTGGAGCTGTCGCATGCGCAAGTCGTGCTGCACAAGAACCTGCTGCGCATCGACGGCAAGCAAAATACGCTGGTGTATGGCGTCAAGGCCGACACGGATGCCATCGGCCTGGGCGGCTTTGTCTTCTACCGCGACATGCCGTGCCCGGCCGCCAGGAACAGCTGACACAATCGCGGCATGCTTCCAGCCGATGCGTTGCCGGCGGCCTTGCGGCGATGCGCCATGGAAGGCGGGCAATGGCAACGTGCGACAAGCCTTGTTGCAACAGGTCGTCGAAGTCCACGCCATCCGCTGGTGGCGTGGACTTCATGCCAGCTCGAGGATGGCGGGCAATACGGCTTGCGGCGCCTGGCGTTGCCGTGCGCGCACCCGGTGTCGGCGACCCGCCTGCCACCGGCGGACGCATCGGCAATCCGTAAAACCCCGTGGGCCTTTGTTCCCTGCCAATCGCGGCAGCCAGATGGCTAAATGTCCATCTTGCATGGTTTTTAACTGGGACATTTTGTCTCAATGTATGGATATTGTTTTCAAGTAGTATGCATCAGAACCTGCGGCAATACCTTCTTGCATGCCAGGCGCCGACGTTTTCTCCTCTCACACCCGGATTCGGCACATCACTGCGCTGCATGCCATGGGTATTTCATGGCTGGCTATAATGAAAGATGGGGGCCGGATGCCTGCGGATGGCTTGAAAAAAGCGACGCTGTTGACGCAGCGTTTTGAGGGTGTGCCCCGCATGATAGATAGTGTCAAGTAATAACTGGAAAGATGCAAAATGATGGATTGGACCCCTATAGTCTTCGTGACGTTCAAGGCTCTCGTGCTCTGCACGGGTATGTTCTACGCCATCAAGTGGCATTACGATCAAGGGAAGAAAGACAAGGATAAGGCGAAGCAGAATCGCGCGGTGCTGCGCGCGAGCGGCAAGGTGGTCGCCATCTTCGTGCTACTGCTCCTGAGCCTGGGGATCGTTACCTTCTTCTGTGTCAGCATGCTTGGTCTGGAATTAACGTTCCCATAAGGGCAAGGCAGGGTCGGCCGGCATCAGTGGATGCCGCAGCAGTTTTTTGCCGTCATGGTGGCGCATTCCCCGTCTGGCATGAGCGGCCGCTGGCCCCGGATTGAGGCCACCTGGGCAAGCAAGCGCGCTTGCCAGACCCTCGGCTGCTACAGCGGCTTGCCGCTTTTTTCCACGATGTCCATGCGGCGCCCGATGCGCTGCGCTGCCTGCTGGTCGCCGGACTGCTCCGCGCGCAGGCGCTGCACGCCCAGCCAGGCCAGGAGCGGGCGGCGCCAGCCCTGGTCGGAAGCCGTCGATACGGCC
>NZ_NRDQ01000131.1 GCF_002878455.1 Janthinobacterium sp. AD80 | reverse complement strand
GATCTTCCCGCAGACGAATGTGTCGCAAGTGGTGGTGTTGCCGAAGAGCCTGGCGGACCGCGAACGCTTGCGCCAGCAAATCGTCGACGTTTTCAAGAAGGATTTCCCGGAAGTGCGGGGACGTGTCAAGCTGTTGCCGAACGGACCGCCGGTGCCGTATCCGGTGCAGTTCCGCGTCACGGGGCCGGAAGTGGCTGGCGTGCGCGCCATTGCCGACCAGGTCAAGGACATCATGCGCGCCAATCCGAATACGCTGGGCGTGAATGACAACTGGAATGAATCGGTGAAAGTACTGCGCCTGGATCTGGACCAGGACAAGATGCGCGCGCTGGGCGTCACTTCGAAAACGGTGATGCAGGCGGCCAATACCATCCTGTCGGGCACGGTCATCGGCCAATTTCGCGAAGACAATAAACTGATCGATATCCAGGTGCGCCAGCCTTTGGCCGAGCGGGCGACGATTTCCGTGCTGAATGACACGAATATTCCGACAGCAACAGGCAAGTCCGTGCCCATCTCGCAGCTGGCCCGCGTGCATTTCGTATGGGAGCCGGGCGTGGTCTGGCGCGACAAGCGTGAATGGGCCATTACCGTGCAATCGGACGTGATCGACGGCATCCAGGGTGCGACGGTGTCGACGCAGCTGGCGCCGCAGCTCGACGCCTTGCGCGCCAAGCTGCCGGCCGGCTACCGCATCACCGTGAAAGGGGTGGCGGCCGACAGCGGCGAGGCTGAAGCGTCGATCGCGGCGAATCTGCCGTTGGCCATCTTCATCATCTTCACCCTGCTGATGCTGCAGCTGCACAGTTTCTCGCGCGCCTTGCTGGTCTTCCTGACCGGTCCGCTGGGCGTGGCAGGCGCCGCCTTTGCCTTGCTGGCGCTGGGCCGGCCGCTGGGCTTCGTGGCCAACCTGGGCATCATCGCGCTGTTCGGCATGATCATCCGCAACTCGGTGATCCTCGTCGACCAGATAGAGCAGGACATCAAGGATGGTTCGGCGCCATGGGATGCCATCATCGACTCGGCCGTACGCCGCTGCCGCCCCATCGTGCTGACGGCCGCCGCCGCCGCGCTGGCCATGATACCCTTGTCGCGCTCCGTGTTCTGGGGGCCGATGGCCGTCGCCATCATGGGCGGCCTGATCCTGGCGACAGCGTTAACGTTGCTGTTCCTGCCGGCACTGTATGCGGCCTGGTTCCGGGTCAAAAAGCCGGAGCCTGACGCCCGGCAAGCGGGCACGCCAGTCGTGTGACGGCGCAGGGCGGGGCCGCCTGGCGCCTTCGCCCATGTGCCCGGACGGCAAAAGGGCCTGGTCGTACCGTGAAGGGGCGGCCCCGGTCTCTGCTTTTGGCTTGAAAAATGTCGCCGGCTGGCCCGGCGGCGCCCTGTGCGGGCGGTAAAAAAAAGCGGCATTCCTCTGAGAAATCCAGTAGAATGCCGCCTTTGCTTTGCTGCGGGCCTGGTTGACAAGTCCATGGTAGCCAGAATGCTCCCGAGTTGTTAAAATCGGCAGCAGCAGTCAAGTGGTATGTACAAGCTGCGTACAAAATGCGGATGTGGTGGAATTGGTAGACACGCTGGTCTTAGAAGCCAGTGCTTCGGCTTGGGAGTTCGAGTCTCCCCATCCGCACCAGTCGGGGTTGTTCCAGCCCGGACGTGCAGCACTATCAAGAGAGTCGTCAGGGCTACGTCAGCCCGCCATCAGTTTATCATGACCCCAGTGCGCCCAGCGCCGCCAATTGCCGGCTCGATTCCTGCACCATGTGCGTCACCAGCGCCTGCGCCTGCGGGTAGCCTGTTCTTTTCAGCAGTGTTTCCTCGTGTGTCAGCGGCCATAGCGCCGTGAGCACGCATTGCCGCGCCTGCGGCCAGCGCTGCGCCATGTCCAGCCCCTCCGTTTCTGGCGTTGGCACAGGCATCTCCCTGTCCAGCAAACGCAGTGCCGCGCGCGCCGCCGCCAGCTCGTGTTCCGCCTGCCGTTGCAAGGTGTCGTCCCGGGGTGGCGGTTGCCGCGCCAGGAAAGTGTCGAGCTTGCGGCTCTGGCGTTCGTACAGGTCGAGCAGCAGGTGCAGGGTGGCGCCTGCCGGCCGTGGCTGCGTGTCGATTGTGTCGAGCACATCAAGCAGCCAGCGCGTCATCTGGCGCCCGGCCAGCCCCAGTTCCGGCCAGGTGGTGCCGAGCAATTGTTCGCCCAGGTAGCGGGCCCGGTCGATGGCGCGCCGGCTGCCGCTCATGTTGTTGCCGATGCAGCCATACTCGGGCGCCAGCGCCGCTTCCTGCCGCTCGGCCTGCAGGCACAGCAAGGCAAGGTGCACATACACGTGGAAGGCGGCAAACACGCGGTGCGCATCCCAGTAGTGATTGCCGTCATCATCGGGCGCGTTCCACAGCGAGTAGACCTTGGCGCCATCGTCGCGCGCATAGTCGGGCGCCAGCAGGCTGTGGCCGTGGCGAAAGTCGTAGAGTTTCTGGTGCAGCGCTTCGTGCAGCAAATGCTCAGCCAGCCACCACGGGTTGCCGATCAGTTCCTGGTTCAGGAACACGCTGCCATTGACGCGGAACTGTGAGCTGGACGCCTTGCCGCGCCAACTGCCCAGCTTGGGAAACAGGGCGATCAGCTGCACGTGCGACAGGGCGCTGGCGGCCAGCGCGGGCAGCAGGGTTTCCAGCAAGCGCAGGCCGCGGCGCAGCAGGGCCCGCTCGCGCGGCGTGGGCGTGGCCAGGGGCGCGCCATAATTATCTTCCATCACGGCGAGGAAGGCCGTCGCATACGGCGTGCCCTGGTGCCACGCGTGCCATATATAGGTGTCGTTATAGGGGGCGTTATAGGCATAGGTATCGCTAAAGGTGTCGTCCGCCCCGTTCTCGCCCGCTCCGGCAGCGCTTTCCGCTTGCTCATGCGCAGGCGCGACGTGCAGGCGCGCCATGGCGGGCAGGTGCGCCGTCAGCGGGCCGCCGGGCAAGCCGGACTGCAGATGCGTGCCAGCCGCCTGGAACAGCGCGGCGCACTGGGGCAGGGGCAGGCCGTAGTCGTCGCCCAGGTGCAACTGGCGCATGGCGTGCTGCACGGCGCAGCGCAGTACCGTGTCGCCCAGCAGCTGGCGCTGGCGCACGGCCGGCGCCGCGTCCAGCAGGCGGGCCAGGCGTGCGGCCTCGGGCAGGGTGCTGCCGAGCTTGTGCAGGCGCCGCCGGTAGGCGACAGCCAGCTGGCCGCGGATGTAATCGCTGTCACCGAAGGCGCGGTGGCGCACCAGCGCCGTTTCCACGGCGCCCAGCACATCGGGATCCGGTGGCGTGGTGCGCAGGGCAGGCGCAGGCACGGCCGCCTCAAGCCACGGTGGGGTGGTCGTGGTCGTGGTGGCCATCGCCCCGCATGCGCAATTCCATTTCATCGACTTCCGTCTGGATTTTTTGCAGATCGTCATCGGAAACGCCGTCGAGCAGGCGGCTGAGGACCATTTGCAGCTTGGCTTTGGCGTTGCTGGAACCGCCAGGTATGCTGTCACTCATGATGTTTTCTCCCTTAAATTCACTTTGAGGGGAGAGATAGCGCTCAGGTTTGCCTTAAAAATGGCCAAATTGAGGCAAATCAAAGGTTTTTTGCCTGAAATCTTCGTCTGGAGCGCATTTCTTTGTTTCGGACGGGGCGACAGTTCGCATATACTAATGAACGAAGCAGGCTGGAAAGCCTGTCTCTGGCGAAATGAAGAATGCCGGAGCAAGAGTAAAGACAGGGCACACCCAGGCTGTAGCGACTCGTTCGCTGCCGCTGGCATCCTCTGTGGCCGGGCCGCAAAGCCAGCCACTTCTCCGTAGTCCTTTGTTATAATGCCACGCTTTACCGAATGATGGCCGGCCCTGCATTTACCTAGACGCATGGCTGGACGCTCGGAGCCCTGTCGCGGTATTGAAGGCGGCGGATTGTTTGGTGCCTGGTGGGGGCAACCCCATGCCGGGTAGACCAGGTCCATCGTCCTGCCTTCAGTACGTTACAGATGAATATGCGAGCGAGTGAAGCTGGACCCATGTCTTGTCGCCAGTGATGGCGCAAGGGGTCGGGTCTTCTTTTCTCGCAACAACAGTATCTTATTTTTTGGACGATTTTTTACATGGCAACTGCAGTCGAAACCTTGGGCAAACTCGAACGTCGTATCACGATCTCCTTCCCGCTGACGGACGTCCGCACGGAAGTTGAGAAGCGCCTGAAAGTGCAAGCCCGTACGGCTAAGGCACCGGGCTTCCGTCCGGGCAAAGTGCCGTTGAAAATGGTCGCAGCACAATACGGCTACCAGATCGAATCGGAAGTGCTGAACGACAAAGTCGGCCGCGCTTTCAACGACGCCGCCAACGAAAACAACCTGCGCGTCGCCGGTTTCCCGAACATCGTGCCGAAAGAAGAAGCAGCAGAAGGCCAGCTGGCTTTCGACGCAACCTTCGAAGTGTATCCGGAAGTCGTCATCGGCGACCTGACGGCCGTTGAAATCGAAACCGTGCAAGCCGACGTGTCGGAAGCCGAAATCGACAAGACCATCGACATCCTGCGCAAGCAGCGCGTGCACTTCCACACCAAGGGCGAAGCTGGCGAACACGGCGACGGCGGCGAGCCGATCGCTGCGAACGGCGACCGCGTGACCGTGGACTTCGTCGGCTCGATCGACGGCGTTGAATTCCCGGGCGGCAAAGCTGAAGGCTACGCTTTCGTGCTGGGCGAAGGCCGCATGCTGCCAGAATTCGAAGCCGCGACCCTGGGCCTGAAAGTGGGCGAGTCGAAGACCTTCCCATTGTCGTTCCCAGAGGACTACCATGGTAAAGACGTTGCCGGCAAAACCGCTTCGTTCACCATCACCCTGCAAAAGCTGGAATGGGCGCACCTGCCGGAAGTCGATGCCGAATTCGCCAAGTCGCTGGGCGTTGCCGATGGCGACCTGGCCAAAATGCGCGAAGACATCAAAGTCAACCTGCAGCGCGAAGTCGCTGGCCGCGTGAAAGCACGCAACAAGGAAGCCGTCATGGACGCGCTGATCAAAGTTGCTGAGCTGGAAGTGCCAAAAACGCTGATCGCTCAGGATTCCGAGCGTCTGGCCGAAATGACCCGTCAGGATATGGCGCAGCGCGGCATGAACGTCAAGGACGTGCCTTTCCCAGCAGAACTGTTCGCGGAAAAAGCCGAGCGTCGCGTACGCCTGGGCCTGATCCTGTCGCAGCTGGTCGGCGACAACAACCTGCAGGCAACGCCTGAGCAAGTCAAGGCGCAGATCGAAGATTTCGCCCAAAGCTACGAAGATCCACGCGAAGTGCTGAAGTACTACTACAGCGACCGTCGTCGTCTGGGTGAGATCGAAGCCCTTGTATTGGAAGAAAACGTCGTCACTTACGTGTTGGGCCTGTCGAAAGTCACGACGAAAGCAGTTGCTTTCGACGAACTGATGGGAAGCAACGCACAAGCGTAAACCAGTTGGTATCCGGATGCCGCCGCCGCCGCGAGGTAGTGGCGGCACCCCCTAACTGCTTCACAAGGAAATGAAATGACAGGTATGAACCGTAATCCAGCGCTGGACACACAGATGCTCGGCCTGGTACCGATGGTGGTGGAACAAAGCGGTCGCGGCGAGCGCTCGTATGATATTTACTCGCGCCTGCTGAAGGAACGCTTGATTTTCATGGTCGGCCCGGTCAATGACCAGATGGCCAACCTGGTTGTCGCCCAGCTGCTGTTCCTGGAAAGCGAAAATCCGGAAAAGGAAATCTCGCTCTACATCAACTCGCCAGGTGGTTCGGTCTCGGCCGGCATGGCCATCTATGACACCATGCAGTTCATCAAGCCGGACGTGTCGACCCTGTGCACGGGCATGGCCGCATCGATGGGCGCTTTCCTGCTGGCCGCTGGCGCCAAGGGCAAGCGTTTCTCGCTGCCGAACTCGCGCATCATGATTCACCAGCCGTCCGGTGGTTCGCAAGGCATGGCGTCCGATATCGAGATTCAGGCAAAGGAAATCCTTTACCTGCGCACCCGCTTGAACGGCATCATGGCCGAGCGCACGGGCCAGTCGATCGAACAGATCGCCAAGGACACCGACCGCGACCGTTTCATGTCCGCCGACGAGGCCGTTGAGTATGGTTTGATCGACAAAGTGTTGACCAGCCGCGCTTGATGAGTCCCTACCGGTATTGCTAAGCATGTAAGTAAACGCCCGGGCGATCAAACGTTCGGGCGTTTCGCTTTTATTTCGGGTAGCATGGAGCTTGTGCACGTTGTTGACTTGCGCCATGGGTAATAGCCTTTGTGGGCAATTACCGCACTCCGGCTTGCGATTTTGCAATATTGTTAATGCAGTTCCAACCAAAATGCCTTATGTCAGACAAAAAATCCTCTAGCGGCGAAAAATTACTGTATTGCTCGTTCTGCGGCAAAAGCCAGCACGAGGTGAAGAAACTTATCGCCGGGCCGTCCGTCTTCATTTGCGACGAGTGCATCGACTTGTGCAACGACATCATCCGTGATGAAACGTCGAGCATCGAGACGGTGACCGGTACCAAATCCGACTTGCCGACGCCGCAAGAAATTGCCGCCTTGCTCGATCAGTACGTGATCGGCCAGCAAACTGCCAAGCGCATCCTGTCGGTGGCGGTGTACAACCATTACAAGCGTCTCAAGCACCTGGGCAAGAAAGACGACATCGAACTGGCCAAGAGCAACATCTTGCTGGTCGGTCCTACCGGCTCGGGCAAGACCCTGCTGGCACAGACCCTGGCGCGCATGCTCAACGTGCCGTTCGTGATCGCCGACGCCACCACCCTGACCGAAGCCGGTTATGTGGGCGAGGACGTGGAAAACATCATCCAGAAGCTGCTGCAAAGCTGCAACTATGATGTCGAGAAGGCCCAGCGCGGCATCGTCTACATCGATGAAATCGACAAGATTTCGCGCAAGTCCGACAATCCGTCCATCACGCGCGACGTGTCGGGCGAGGGCGTGCAGCAAGCTTTGCTGAAGCTCATCGAAGGTACGATGGCGTCCGTGCCGCCACAAGGCGGCCGCAAGCATCCTAACCAGGATTTCGTGCAGATCGACACGACCAACATCATGTTCATTTGCGGCGGCGCCTTTGACGGCCTGTCGAAAGTGATCGCCAACCGTTCCGAAAAGAGCGGCATCGGCTTCTCGGCCACGGTGCGCAGCAAGTCGCAAAGCACGGCCAGCGAACTGATGCTGCAGGCGGAACCGGAAGATCTGGTCAAGTTCGGTCTGATTCCGGAACTGGTAGGCCGTCTGCCTGTCATCGCCACCCTGGCAGAGTTGACGGAAGAGGCGCTGATCCAGATCCTCGTCGAGCCGAAGAATGCGCTGATCAAGCAGTATTCGAAGCTGCTCGAGATGGAAGGCGCGGAACTGGAGATTCGTCCGGCCGCCCTGCATGCGATCGCCAAGAAGGCGCTGGCGCGCAAGACCGGTGCCCGTGGCCTGCGTTCCATCCTGGAACATGCTTTGCTGGACGTCATGTACGAACTGCCGAGCGAACAAAATGTGGTGAAAGTCGTCATCGACGAAAATACCATCACCAGTGGTGCCAAACCTTTGTTGATTTATCAAGAGACTGCCAAGGCCTCCGGAGAAAATTGATTACTGCTGAGACAAATGCATAAAAAGGGTTTTGATTCCTTAATGCATGGCAGTACAATTTAAATCAATGAGTGCAGGCTTCAATCGGAAAGCCACTCGCGGCGCTTAGCTGCGCGTGGCTTTTTATTATTCGGACTGCACTTGTTACAGTCATGCGGGTGTGTTTTGCGAAATGAACAAAATGTTTGTTTCACAGAATTATTTATTCTCGCCGGTCTTGTGTTTTGGCAGCGAGCGCCAACATCGTAAACACGCTTTCTATAAGGTACGCCATGACAACTTCCAAATTAACTGAGCAAACTCAACTGCCGTTATTGCCGCTGCGGGATGTCGTCGTTTTCCCGCATATGGTGATACCGCTGTTCGTTGGCCGTCCAAAGTCGATCAAGGCGCTGGAAGCTGCGATGGAGCAGGGCAAGAGCATCATGCTTGCCGCTCAAAAAGCAGCCGCGAAGGACGAGCCGTCTCCTTCGGATATCTATGAAATTGGCTGCGTCGCCAATATTCTGCAAATGCTCAAGCTGCCCGATGGCACCGTCAAGGTGCTGGTCGAAGGCGCACAGCGTGCCCGTATCAACCACATCAGCGATGCGCCGACGCACTTCATCGCCGACCTGACGCCGCTCGAGTCCGAGCCGGGCGACGAGTCGGAGGTCGAAGCCATGCGCCGCGCGATCGTGCAGCAGTTCGACCAGTACGTCAAACTGAACAAAAAGATCCCGCCGGAAATCCTCGCTTCCCTGTCCGGCATCGACGATGCCGGCCGCCTGGCCGACACCGTGGCTGCCCACCTGCCGTTGAAGCTGGAGCAGAAACAAGTCATCCTGGAAATTTTCAGCGTGGCCAAGCGCCTCGAGCACCTGCTGGGCCAGCTTGAAGGCGAGCTCGACATTTTGCAGGTGGAAAAGCGCATCCGTGGCCGCGTCAAGCGCCAGATGGAAAAGTCGCAGCGCGAGTACTACCTGAACGAGCAAGTCAAGGCGATCCAGAAGGAACTGGGCGAGGGCGAAGATGGTGCCGACCTCGACGAGCTGGAGAAAAAAGTCGCTTCGGCAAAGATGCCGAAGGAAGCGCTCGACAAGGCCACCAACGAGCTGAAAAAGCTCAAGCTGATGTCGCCGATGTCGGCCGAAGCCACCGTCGTGCGCAACTACATCGACACCCTGGTCAACTTGCCATGGAAAAAGAAATCCAAGGTTAATAACGACCTGTCGAATGCGGAAAAAGTGCTCGAAGGCGATCACTACGGCCTCGACAAGGTCAAGGAACGCATCCTGGAATACCTCGCGGTGCAACAGCGCGTCGACAAGCTCAAAGCGCCTATCCTGTGCTTCGTCGGTCCTCCTGGCGTCGGCAAGACCTCGCTGGGCCAGTCCATCGCCCGCGCGACGAACCGCAAGTTCGTGCGCATGGCCCTGGGCGGCGTACGCGACGAAGCGGAAATCCGCGGCCATCGCCGCACCTACATCGGCTCGATGCCGGGCAAGATTTTGCAATCGCTGTCGAAAGTCGGCGTGCGCAATCCCTTGTTCCTGCTCGATGAGGTCGACAAGATGGGCGCCGATTTCCGTGGCGATCCTTCGTCGGCCCTGCTGGAAGTGCTCGATCCGGAACAGAACCACACGTTCTCCGACCATTACATCGAAGTCGATTTCGACCTGTCCGACGTGATGTTCGTGGCCACGTCGAACTCGTACAACATCCCGCCAGCCTTGCTTGACCGCATGGAAGTCATTCGCCTGTCCGGTTACACGGAAGATGAAAAGACCAGCATCGCGCAGCGCTACCTGCTGCCGAAGCAGATCAAGAACAATGGCTTGAAGGAAGAAGAAATTTCGGTGGCCGAATCGGCGCTGCGCGACATCATCCGCTACTACACGCGGGAAGCCGGTGTGCGTTCGCTTGAGCGTGAAGTGTCGAAGATCTGCCGCAAGGTGGTCAAGATGCTGCTGCTGAAGAAATCCGACAAGAAAGTCATCGTCAACTCGAAGAACCTGGATAAATTCCTTGGCGTGCGCCGCTATGATTTTGGTGTCGCCGAGAAAGAAAACCAGGTGGGCCAGGTGGTCGGTCTGGCATGGACGGAAGTGGGCGGCGATCTGCTGACCATCGAAGCCGTGTCGATGCCGGGCAAGGGCGGCGTCATCCGCACGGGTACCCTGGGCGACGTCATGAAAGAGTCGATCGAGGCAGCCCGCACGGTGGTGCGCAGCCGGGCACAGCGCCTGGGCATCAAGGCGGACGTGTTCGAGAAGAGCGACATCCACATCCACGTGCCGGAAGGGGCGACACCGAAGGACGGTCCTTCGGCTGGCGCCGCCATGACGGTGGCGATGGTGTCGGTCTTCACGGGCATCCCCGTGCGTGCCGACGTGGCGATGACGGGCGAGATCACCTTGCGCGGCGAAGTGTTGCCGATCGGCGGCCTGAAAGAAAAGCTGCTGGCGGCCCATCGCGGCGGCATCAAGACGGTGCTGATTCCCGAGCAGAATGTGAAGGACCTGGCCGACATTCCGGACAACGTCAAGAACAAACTCGAGATCGTGCCGGTGCGCTGGATCGATAAAGTCCTGGAAATCGCCCTCGAAAGGCTGCCGGAACCGTTGACGGAAGTCGCAGCCGTGGAGGCTGTCACGGCCGCCGCGGCCAAGCCCGATGCGGCCGGCGAGGTAGTAAAACACTAACGTTTTACCCCTGTTTTTCCCAAACAAGCGCTTTTAGAGCGCTTGTTTTATATTGAAACGTGAATTGCGCCCCCAAAGCGCTTGACACATATACAGTGTGGCTTGTTTAATACGCCTGCACATTTTTTTCGCCGGACAGCTGTGGTGCCAAAAGTGCCGCAACGATACGGTAAACGTTTTATACCTTTGTAATTGGGGATGCTAGTGAACAAGACTGAATTGATCGACCACATTGCTGAAAAAGCTGACATTTCCAAAGCCGCCGCTGCGCGCGCACTCGACGCTGTTATCGGCGGCGTGACGGAAACTTTGAAAAACAACGACAGCGTGACGCTGGTTGGTTTCGGTACTTTCTCGGTCAGCGAACGCGCTGAGCGTACCGGCCGCAATCCGCGTACCAAAGAAGCGATCACGATCGAAGCTGCAAAAGTCCCGAAATTTAAAGCTGGTAAAGCTTTGAAGGATGCTGTAAACTAACGGACTTCGGTGAGGTGACAATCACCGGAAACATTTGGCGGCGCCTTCGGGTGCCGCGATTTCAAGGTTGAAGTTCTTCGAATAACAACCTTGGATGCAGATGCAAGTAGTACTGTGTATTTTTCGGAGTGGTAGTTCAGTTGGTTAGAATGCCGGCCTGTCACGTCGGAGGTCGCGGGTTCGAGTCCCGTCCGCTCCGCCAAAAAAATACGCTCTTAAGGAGTGGTAGTTCAGTTGGTTAGAATACCGGCCTGTCACGTCGGGGGTCGCGGGTTCGAGTCCCGTCCGCTCCGCCAGAATATAGAAGCCCGCGCTGCTGAATAAGTAGCGCGGGTTTTTCTTTTATGCGCCCGATTATCTTCCCGCCATCCTTTTTTGAATCTCCGGCATGCCATGCTGAATCAGCACGGCGCGCGTATTTAAATCACCTTTAAGCTGGACGGGGTTTAATGGCCGGACCTGGCGCTGCGCCGGCAATGCCTGTGGCAGCGCCGCAGGCGGCGCGGGGGCAGGGCGCGCAGCCTGATTTACTCTTGCTATAGCGCTATGGGCATTGTAGAATCAGGAGATAATGGCTTGGGCGTCAGAATCCTGCTTTAGTTCCAGCGCCAAGTTGTTGAATCTAAAGGGGAAGTGGACATCTGTCCCGTCCATTCCGCCGAAGAAATCAAGGCGAACGCATGTTCGCCTTTTTTTATAGTGATCCACTCATCCCGAATTGGCTGACCATGTTTGAATTTATTCGTACCCATCGACGCTTCATGCAGTTTCTTTTGATGCTGGTGATCGTCCCGTCTTTTGCACTGGTCGGTATCAGCGGCTACCAAAGCTTCGGCGACGGCGCGAACACCATCGCCAAGGTCGGCGACCAGGTGGTCACGCAGCAGCAATATGAAGAGGCGCAACGCCAGCAGATCGACCGCTATCGCCAGATGATGGGCGAGCAGTTCGACCAGAAAATGTTCGACACGCCGGAAGCGCGCCAGAGCATCCTCGACAACCTGATCGCCGAGCGCGCCGTGGCCGCCGAAGTGGGCCGTAGCCACCTGGTCATCAGCGATGCCGTGCTGCAAAAGGAAGTGCTGGAAATCCCAGGCTTGACCTTGCCGGACGGTAAATTCGACCTGGAGCGTTACAAGGCCATGCTGGCCGCCCAAGGCATGACGCCGCAGATGTACGATGCGCGCCGCCGCAGCGACCTCGCCCTGCAGCAACTGGCCGGCGCCGTGCAAGGCACCGCCTTCGCGCCGAACGCCGTCACCAAGCGCCTGTCCGAAATCACCTCGGAAGAGCGTGAAGTGCAGGAACTGCTGCTGCCGATCGCCCAGTACGTATCGGAAGTCAAAGTGACTGATGCCATGGTCAAGGCTTTCTACGACAAGAACGGCAAGTTCTTTGAAATCCCGGAACAGGCGAAGATCGAGTACGTGGTGCTCGACGACAGCGCCGCCAGCGAACAGATCGACGTCAGCGACGCCGACGTGACCAGCTACTACGCGAAAAACCAGAAAGCCTACACGACGGAAGAAGCGCGCCAGGCCAGCCATATTCTGGTAGCCGTCAAGAAAGATGCTTCCGCCGCCGACAAGGCCGCCGCCAAGGCCAAGGCCGAAGCCATCCTGGCTGAAGTGCGCAAGGCGCCTGCCAGCTTCGCTGCCGTGGCAAAAGCCAAGTCCGAAGATCCTGCTTCCGCCGAACAAGGCGGCGACCTGGGCGTGATCGGCAAGGATGGCCTGCCTGCGCCGATGCTGGCTGCCGTCACCAAGCTCAAGCAAGGCGAAATCAGCGATGTCGTCGCTTCCGATTTCGGCTATCACATCCTGACCGTGACCTCGCTCAAGCCACAGCATGTCAAGGCGCTGGACGAAGTGCGCGGCGAAATCACGGCCGACCTGCGCAAGCAGTTCGCCGCGAAGAAATACTCGGAAATGGCGGAAACTTTCACCAACACCGTGTACGAGCAATCGGACAGCCTGAAGCCGGTGGCCGACAAGCTGAAACTGAAAGTGGAAACCGTCGCCAACCTGTCGCGCACGCCGTCGCCGGCACTGGGCAATGCACCGTTCAATAATGCCAAGTTCCTGACGGCCATCTTCTCGAATGACTCGCTGAAGGACAAGCGCAACACGGAAGCCGTGACCGTCGCACCAAACGTGCTGATCGCTGGCCGCGTGGTGGAATTCAAGCCGGCAAGCAAGCGTCCGCTGGCTGAAGTCGAAGCGATGATCCGTCAGCGCGTGACCATGGAAGAAGCGGAAAAGCTGGCGAAGAAAGCCGGCGAAGCCAAGCTGACCGCCTTGAAAGCCTCGGGTGACGCCACCGGTTTCGGCGCCGCGCAATGGGTCTCGCGCAGCAAGCTCGACGGCATCAACCGTGCCGCCATCGCGCAAGTCATGAAAGCCGACACCAGCAAGCTGCCAGCGTATGTGGGCGTCGAGCTGCCGGCCCTGGGCTACGGTATCTACCGTATCGCCAAGGTGCAGCAGCCCGAGCAGATTGACGCGGCGCGCCGCCAGCAAGAAAAAGACCAGATCAGCGGCATCCTGGCACAACAGGAAATGTTCGATTACGTCGAATACCTGAAAGCCAAGGCCAAGGTGAAGATCGTCAAGCCGGTGACTGCACCGGTTGCAGCAGCGCCAGAAGCGCCGTGATCAGTTAGCACGCATAAAAATAGCCGCTCTTGAGCGGCTATTTTTTTTGTCTGCGGAATGTGCGTGCCACGGACCTGACCAGGATATGCAGCATAAAGCGGGGGGCAGTCGCTTCGCGATCGGGATATGCCCCACTGGGGCATATCCCCCCGGCGGGTCTCGGCGACCCCGTCTGACCCCGGATTCTGCCTCGGGCTAGAAATAACCCCCGCCTTTTGCTTACTTCGCGTTCAGCAACGGCGCCAACCGCGGCCAGATGTTTTTCAGGATCGCTGGATGCGCCTGCGCATTCGGGTGCATGCGGTCGGCCTGGAACAGCTGTGGCTGGTCGGCGATGCCTTCGAACATGAAGGGCACCAGCGGCGCTTTCCATTCTTTTGCCAGCTTGCCATACATGGCATAGAACTTGTCGCCATAGTCGCGGCCATAGTTGGGCGGCATGCGCATGCCCACCAGCACGACTTGCGCGCCTGCCTTTTTCGATGCCTCGCCCATGGCGCGCAGGTTGGCCTCGGTGGCGGCCAGCGACAGGCCGCGCAAGCCGTCATTGGCGCCCAACTCGATCAGCACCACGTCCGGGTGCTGCTTGGCCAGCAGGGCGGGCAGGCGGGCGCGGCCGCCGCTGGTGGTCTCGCCGCTGATGCTGGCGTTGACGATGCGCGTGTCGTTCTTTTGCGCCTTCAGGCGCTGCTCCATCAGCGCCACCCAGCCCGTACCCCGTGCCAGCCCGTACTCGGCCGAGAGACTGTCGCCGAGCACCAGCAGCGTTTTTGGTGCAGAATAGGCGTTCGTCATGCCTGACACCAGGAGCAGGGCTGCCGCAGGAAGCAAGGACAGGGTGCGCCGCCGCATGCGGTCGCCGCCCTTGACACTTATTTGTTCACGAAATTTTTTAAGATAGATCAGCATGCCCGAATTCCCTAAAGCGACTTCCACCAATTTCCTCCCGTCCGAGCCAGCAGCACGGCGAGCAGCCCAGCAGCCCGCCGCAAGCAACAGCCAAAACAGCCAAAATGCCCGGCCAGCCATCGAAGTGGTGCAGCTGGCCAAGCGTGTTCCCGATGCCGATGGTGAGCTCACCATCCTGCATCGCGTCGATTTTACCGTGCAAACGGCCGAGACGCTGGCCATCGTCGGCGCCTCCGGTTCCGGCAAGTCCACCTTGCTCGGTTTGCTGGCGGGACTGGACACGCCCAGCGAAGGCAAGGTCATCCTCGATGGCACGGATATCTTCGCCCTCGATGAAGACGGCCGCGCCGGTTTCCGCAAGGAAAAACTGGGCTTCGTCTTCCAGTCCTTCCAGCTGCTGGCCCACCTGACGGCGCTGGAAAACGTCATGCTGCCGCTGGAACTGCGCGGCGACCCCGCTGCGAAGGAAAAGGCGCAAGCCATGCTGGGCCGCGTGAACCTGGGCAGCCGGCTGAAGCACTACCCGAAATACCTGTCCGGCGGCGAGCAGCAGCGCGTGGCACTGGCCCGCGCCTTCGTCACGGAACCGCCGCTGCTGTTCGCCGACGAACCGACGGGCAGCCTTGACGCGGCCACCGGCGAAGCCGTGATCCAGCTGATGTTCGAGCTGAACCGCGAACGGGGCTCGACCCTGGTGCTGGTGACCCATGACAGCTCGATCGCCGCGCGCTGCGGGCGGACCATCACGATTGCCGCAGGCAGATTGGTGTAATCGCTGCGTATGCTTGTCGGATTACGCGCTTGCGCGCTAATCCGACCTACCCGCTACCCGCTACCCGGCTTCTGGCCTGTAGGTTGGATTAGCGCAGCGTAATCCAACGTCACCGCGCATCATGCACCCGATCCGCAACTTGGATCAGCGCAGCGTAATCCAACACACCCGGCGCTCATTCACCATATCCGTAGGTTGGATTAGCGCAGCGTAATCCAATGCCACAGCGCATCATTCATCAGATCCGCAACTTGGATCAGCGCAGCGTAATCCAACACACCCGGCGCATCATTCACCAYATCCGTAGGTTGGATTAGCGCAGCGTAATCCAACGCCACAGCGCATCATTCACCAGATCCGCAACTTGGATCAACGCAGCGTAATCCAACCCACCTCGCATCATTCACCACATCCGTAGGTTGGATTAGCGCAGCGTAATCCAACGCCACCACGCATCATGCGCCAGATCCGCAACTTGGATCAGCGCAGCGTAATCCAACACAACCGCACCGCGCTCCTACGCCGACAATGCATTGATCAACCTGCGTATGGCCGGTATCAATTCGCCCGCCGTCAAGCCGATCGGACCTGCGCCCGATGCCACCAGCGCATCGGCGGCCGCGCCGTGCAGCCAGACGGCGCCGATGGCCGCTTCCCATTCGGGCCAGCCTTGCGCCAGCAGGCTGCCGCACAGGCCTGCCAGCACGTCGCCCGTGCCGGCCGTGGCCAGGGCAGGGCCGCCCGTGTTGTTGACCACCACCGCCGCCATCCTGCGCGGCGATCACCCGTGCCCGAGCCTTTCAGGACGACGATGACGCCCAGCTGCGCCGCCAGCTGGCGCGCCGCGCCCAGGCGGTCGGCCTGCACTTCGGCCACCGTCATGTCGAGCAGGCGGGCCGCTTCCAGCGGGTGCGGCGTCAATATCGTCGCGCCCGCGCCCGCGCGCACGGCCAGCGCCGACTGCAGTTCCGGTTCGGCCGCCATCAGGTTCAGCGCATCCGCGTCCAGCAGCAGGGGGCTGTCACTTTCAAATGCCCGCTGCAGCAGTTCCACCGTATCGACGTCGCCGCCGAGGCCAGGTCCCGCCACCAGCGCGGCGAAGTGCAGGCCCGAGAAATCCACGTCCCGCGCGCGGCGGCACATCAGCTCCGGCTGGCCGCTGTCAAACGCGGGCGGCGTGTCGGGAAAGGCGATGAAGACACGGCCCGCGCCCGCATGCAGGGCCGTGCGGGCCGACAGGATGGGCGCGCCCGCCATGCCTTGCGCGCCGCCGATGATGGCCACGCTGCCGTAGCTGCCCTTGTGCGTGTTTTGCCGGCGCGGCTGCAGCTGGCGCGCGAACAGGTGCAGGCCGTTCAGCTGCGCCTTCGCCGTGGGCAGCAGGGCTGGATCGATGGCCAGCGCCGCCACTTCCACTTCACCCGCATGATCGCGGCCGTTCGCCGTGTGCAGGCCCGGCTTGTCGCCGATGAAGGTGAGCGTGTGCGTGGCGCGGATGGCCGCGCCGTCGACGGCGCCCGTGTCCGCGTGCAGGCCGCTGGGCACGTCGAGCGCCAGCACGGGGCAGTCCAACTTGTTTACCAGCTGGACCATCTCGCGGCATTCGCCGTCGAGCGGCCGCGAAGCGCCGATGCCGAACAGGCCATCGATCACCAGGTCCCACGGCGCCGCGCCCACGGCAGCCGACGCCATGCTGGTACCGGCGTCGATGAAGCGCGCGGCGCTGTTGCGGGCGCGGCTCAGGGCCAGTTCCCGTTCCGGCGAGGTGGCGCGCGCCTCGGGCGCCAGCCACACCAGCACTTCGATGCCGCTGCCGGCCAGGTGCATGGCCGCTTCCAGCGCGTCGCCGCCATTGTCGCCTGGGCCCGCAAGCACCAGCACGCGGCTGTGGCCCGCGCTGTCGCCTTCTTCCAGTCGGTGCAGCAGTTTCAGGGCGGCGCTGGCGGCGGCCTGGCCGGCGCGCTGCATCAGCAAGCCTTGCGGCAGGTCTTGCAGCGCCGCCTGTTCGATGGCGCGCAGCTCGGCGATGGAATACAGGGGATGTGCGGAGTCGGTCAGGTGCATGTGTTTGTTCCATTTGTCGGTATGTGTTCAACATAAGGCCGATCGGTGCGGAAGGCAAGGCGCGCACGCCTGAAACGCGCGCCTGTTTGGCGGCTACAATAGCCATCTCACTTAAACTGGGGGCAAGGCGATGGATTGGCAATTCTGGATCGACCGGGGCGGCACTTTTACGGACATCGTGGCGCGCCGTCCCGACGGCAGCCTGGCCACGCACAAGCTGCTGTCGGAGCATCCTGGCCAGTACCGCGATGCGGCCCTGGCCGGCATGCGCCAGCTGATGGGGCTTGCGCCCGATATGCCGCTGCCGGTGGACCAGCTGGGCGCCATCAAGATGGGCACGACGGTCGCCACCAACGCGCTGCTCGAACGCAAGGGCGAGCCCACTGTCCTGGCCATCACGCGTGGTTTCCGCGATGCCTTGCGCATCGCCTACCAGAACCGCCCGCAGCTGTTCGCGCGCCAGATCGTGCTGCCCGAACTGCTGTACGGCAAGGTGATCGAAGTCGATGAGCGCATGGGTGCACATGGCGAGGTGGTCACGCCGCTCGATGAAGCTGCCACGCGCGCGGCGCTGGCGCAGGCGCATGCGCGCGGCGTGCGCGCCATTGCGGTCGTGCTGATGCACGGCTACCGCCACCAGGCGCACGAGGCCAGGGTGGCGCAGCTGGCGCGCGAAGCCGGTTTTACGCAGGTGTCCGTGTCGCACGAGGTCAGCCCGATGATGAAGCTGGTGGCGCGCGGCGATACCACGGTGGTCGACGCCTATCTGTCGCCGATTCTGCGCCGCTATGTCGACCAGCTGGCGCGGGAACTGCCCGGCGTGCCGCTGCAATTCATGCAGTCGAACGGCGGCTTGACGGATGCGCATGCGTTTCAGGGCAAGGACAGCATTCTGTCCGGTCCCGCCGGCGGCATCGTCGGCATGGTGCGCGCCAGCGCGCTGGCCGGTTTCGATAAAGTCATCGGCTTCGACATGGGCGGCACCTCGACGGACGTGTCGCATTATTCGGGCGAATTCGAACGCGTGTTCGAGACGCAGATCGCCGGCGTGCGCATGCGCGCGCCCATGATGAGCATTCACACGGTGGCGGCGGGCGGCGGCTCCATCCTGTATTTCGATGGCGCCCGCTACCGGGTGGGGCCGGACAGCGCGGGCGCGAATCCCGGCCCCGCCAGCTACCGGCGCGGCGGCCCGCTGGCCGTCACCGACTGCAATGTCATGCTGGGCAAGCTGCAGCCGGCATTCTTCCCCCGCGTCTTCGGCCCGCAGGCCAATGAAGCGCTGGATGCCGCCACGGTGCGGGCCCAGTTCGAGGCGCTGGCGCGCACCGTGAACTCCACGCCGGAGCAGGTGGCCGAAGGCTATGTCGCCATCGCCGTGGGGAACATGGCCAACGCCATCAAGCAGATTTCCGTGCAGCGCGGCCACGACGTCACGGCCTACACCCTCACCAGCTTTGGCGGCGCAGGCGGCCAGCACGCCTGCCTGGTGGCCGATGCGCTGGGCATGCGCACGGTGTTCATCCACAGTCTGGCGGGCGTGATGTCGGCTTACGGCATGGGCCTGGCCGACCAGAGCGCCATGCGCGAGCGGGCCATCGAAGCGACGCTGGGCGTGGAGCTGGCGGGCGATTTCGCCGCGCTGGACGAACTGGCGCGTAACGACTTGCTGCGCCAGGGCGTGGCGACTGAGCGCATTGCGCTGCTGCGGCGCGCGCACCTGCGCTACGAAGGCACGGATTCCCCGCTGGTGGTGCTGTTCGATACGGTCGCCAGCATGCAGGCGCAGTTCGAAGCGGCATACAAGAAGCGTTTTTCCTTCCTGATGCCGGCGCGCGCGCTGATCGTCGAGGCGATCTCCGTGGAAGCCGTCGGCGCTTCCGATGCGCCGCAGCCGGCGGCACCCGCGTATGCGCAGCGCGAAGGCGCGCTGGCGCCCGTGCAGATGGTGGACATGTACTGCGCGGGCGCGTGGCGGCCCAGCGGCCTGTATGCGGCGGACAGCTTGCGGCCCGGCGACGCCATCGACGGCCCGGCCATCGTCAGCGATGCCAATGCCACCACCGTCATCGAACCGGGCTGGCGCGCCGGGGTCACGCCGCATGGCCATTTGATCTTGCGCCGGGTGGCGGCCTTGCCCGAGCGCCGCGCCATCGGCACCAATGCCGACCCCGTGATGCTGGAAATTTTCAACAATCTGTTCATGTCGATCGCCGAGCAGATGGGCCTGCGCCTGCAAAATACGGCCCATTCCGTCAACATCAAGGAACGGCTGGACTTCAGCTGCGCCATCTTCGATGCACAAGGCAATCTGATCGCCAACGCGCCGCACATGCCTGTGCACCTGGGTTCCATGGGCGAGAGCATCCGCACCGTCATGACGCGCAATGCCGGTGCCATGCGGCCCGGCGACGTGTATATGCTCAACGATCCATACCACGGCGGCACGCATTTGCCCGACGTGACGGTGATCTCGCCCGTCTTCGATACGGACGGCAAGGCCATCCTGTTCTACGTGGGTTCGCGCGGCCATCACGCGGACATTGGCGGCACCACGCCAGGTTCGATGCCGCCCGATTCCACGCATATCGAGGAAGAGGGCGTACTGATCGACAATTTCAAGCTGGTCGACGGCGCCACGGGGCATCTGGCGGAGAGTGAAACCCTGGCGCTGCTGGCCGGTGCGCGATGGCCTGCACGCAATCCGCAGCAGAACCTGGCCGACCTGCGCGCGCAGGTGGCGGCCAACCAGAAGGGGGCCGATGAACTGCATAGCATGGTCGCGCATTTCGGCCTGGACGTGGTGCAGGCGTATATGCGCCACGTGCAGGACAATGCCGAGGAAGCCGTGCGCCGGGTCATCACGACCCTGAAGGATGGCAGCTACACCCTGGATCTCGACAATGGCGCGCGCATCCAGGTGGCCGTGCGTGTCAACGTGGCCGGACGCAGCGCCACCATCGACTTTACGGGGACGTCGCCCCAGCTGCCGAACAACTTCAATGCGCCGTCGGCCGTCTGCATGGCGGCTGTGCTGTATGTGTTCCGCACTTTGGTCGACGACGAGATACCGCTGAACGCGGGCTGCCTGAAGCCCTTGACGGTGATCATCCCGCCCGCTTCCATGCTCAACCCGCAGTATCCTGCGTCGGTCGTGTCGGGCAACGTGGAAACCTCGACTTGCATCACGAATGCCCTGTATGGCGCGCTGGGGGCGATGGCCGCGTCGCAGGGGACGATGAACAATTTCACGTTCGGCAGCGAAAAATACCAGTATTACGAGACGATTTCAGGCGGCTCCGGCGCCGGTCCCGGTTTCGACGGCACGGACGTGGTGCAGACGAACATGACCAATTCGCGTCTGACGGACCCGGAAATCCTGGAATGGCGTTTCCCCGTGCGGCTGGACAGCTACCGCATCCGCGCCGGTTCCGGCGGCGTCGGGCGCTGGCATGGCGGCAACGGCGGCGTGCGCAGGGTGCGCTTCCTGGCGCCGATGACGGCGGCCATCCTGTCGAACAACCGCATCATTCCACCGTTCGGCATGGATGGCGGCGCGCCCGGTGCGCTGGGGCGCAATATTGTGGAGCGTGCGGACGGCACGGTCGAGCACTTGCCGCACATCGGCAAGACGCAGATGCAGGCGGGCGACGTGTTCGTCATCGAGACGCCCGGCGGCGGCGGCTTCGGCGCACCCTGACGCGGGTTGCTGCGCGCAGTGACGCCCAAGCGGGTGCGCCGGCATTTCCTTTGGCCGGCTTATGCGACCTGCGACTGAGCGGCATTTTCACCCTAGCGCAGACCCCGGTCCTTTTTTTCCTTGGGTTGAAGGAGGCACGGAATGACGCAAGCACCCTTCAGCCAACGTGCAAATTGATGCGCCGCTGCGCCACGGCGCGCGCGATGTCGGCATCGTGCGTGACCAGCAGCACTGCGCAGCCGCTGGCGCTGGCCGTGTCCAGCAGCAGCGACAAGGTTTCCTGCTGCGTGATGGGGTCCAGGCGCGACGTCGGTTCGTCGGCAAAGATCAGCGCCGGTTTCAATAGCAGCACGCGCGCCAGCGCGAAGCGCTGCAGCTCGCCGCCCGACACTTGCGACGGCAGGCGCGCCAGCAAATGCTCGCCCAGGCGCAGGCGGGCCAGCAGCGGCGGCACGCTGTCCCAGGCCAGGCCATGCAGTTTCACCACATCGCGCAGCGCCGTTTCCACGCTGGCGGTGGGGGCGAAGGCGGCCGCCGGGTCCTGGTACAGCTTCTGGAAGGCCGTGCGCGGCAAGCCGGCGGCGCGTGTCACCGTACCCGCATCGGGGCGCAATAGGCCCAGCAGCAAATTGCCGAAGGTGGTCTTGCCGGCGCCGCTCTCTCCCGTGATGGCGACGATTTCTCCACGGCGTATCTGCGCGCTGACGCCCGTAAACAGGGGGCGCGGGCCAAAGCCCTTGGCCACCTGGTCGAGCGTGGCGACGATGGCGCCTGGCGTCGTTGCCGGCGCGCGCGCAGGCCAGCTGGCAGGATCGGCCGCCAGCAGCGCGCGCGTGTAGGCGTGCGCCGGCTGCGCCAGGACGCTGGCCGATTCACCCTGTTCGATGATGGCACCGTCCAGCATGACGGCAACCGCGCCGCCCAGCGCGCGCGCCAGCCACACGTCGTGCGTGATGCACAGCACGGCCATGCCATCATGCTGCGCGGCACGCAGCATGGCCAGGATGTCGGCGCGCCGGCCGGCATCGAGACCCTTGGTCGGTTCGTCGACGATCAGCAGGCGCGCGCCTGCCGCATGCGTGGCCAGGAAAGCCACGCGCTGCGCCATGCCGCCCGAAATCTGGTGCGGATACAGGGGCGCGGCATGCCGCACGTCCAGTTGCGCCAGGTCGCGCAGGGCTGCCGCGCGCGCATCGGCTTGCGGCAAGCCCGCCACCAGTTCATGTGTCTCGGCCACTTGCTGGCGCACGCGCATGGTGGGATCGAGGGCCAGCCACGGTTCCTGCGGCAGCAGCGCCACTTCGCGGCCCCATAGCGCCTGTCTGGAGTGCTGGTCGGCCGCATCGAAGCGGTATTCGCCGATGCGCAAGCCGCCCTCCGCGCGCAAGCCGGTGGCCAGGGTGCCCATGATGGCTTGCGCCAGCAGGGATTTGCCCGAGCCGCTTTCGCCCAGCAAGGTGAGTACGCCGCCGGTCGCCAGGCCGACGCTGGCGCCTTTCACCAGCCGCATACCGCTGGCCGTGTCGATGACGGCCAGCTGGTCCAGTTCCAGGTACACAGTGCCGTTCATGGCAGCCTCCGTGCGCGTCCGGCCAGCATCAGGCCCAGCATGGTGAAAAACAGCAGCGCCACGGGGGCGCCCACCAGCCACGGCGCTTCGCTGTAGTACGGCAGCAGCTCAATCATCATCACGCCCAGCTCCGCCGTCGGCGGCTGCAGGCCGACGCCGATAAAACCCAGGGCCGCCATGGCCAGCACGGCGCCGCCAAAGCCGAAGCGCATCAGGGTGGCCAGGCGCGGCAGCAGCACGGGCGCCAGGTGGCGGCGCACGATAGACGCCGGGCCGAATCCCAGCATGCGTGCCGCTTCCACCTGCGGGCCGGCCAGCAGGCTGGCCGTAGCGTTGCGCGTGACGCGGAAGTATTCGACCCACAGGGCCAGCGAAATGCCCAGGTACAAAGGCCAGAACTGTCCCGGCGCGAAGGCCGCCAGCAGCAGCACCAGCAATAGTCCCGGCAAGGCCAGCACGGCGTCGGCCAGCGCGCCCAGAATGCGGTCCATCCAGCCGCCACGCCAGGCGGCCAGCAATCCCAGGGCCGTGCCGGGGATCGCCGCGCTCAACACACTCAGTACGGCCATGGACAGCGACAGCTGCGCGCCATGCGCGAGGCGCGCCAGCATGCTGCGGCCCAGGTGGTCAAGGCCCAGCGGATGCGCCAGGCTCGGTGCTTCCAGGAAGCGCGCCAGGGTTTGGCGGGCCGGATCGATGCCCACCAGCGCGGGGCCAAACAGGGCAAAGGCGCCGACCAGCAGCAGGAGCAGCCAGCCGGCGCGCTGTGATGCGGCAAGGTTTTTCATGCCTGCCTCGCGCGCGGGTCGAGCGCCGCGCAGGCCAGGTCGACGAGGCAGTTGAACAGCACGAACAGCAGGCCCAGGACCAGCGCCGTGCCCTGGATCATCGGCACGTCGCGCGCGAAGATGGCGTGCACCAGCGCGTGGCCGATGCCGGGCCAGGCAAAGATGGTTTCCACCAGCACCACGCCTTCGACCAGGTACACCAGCTGCACGGCCGTGTAGGCGACGACGGGCGTGGCGACATTGCGCGCGCCATGGCGCAGCAAGGCCTGACTGGCGGAGAGGCCCTTGGTCAGCGCAAAGGCATAGTAGGCCGAGGCGCGCACGTCGGCCATGGCGTCGCGCGCCACGCGCGAAGACACGGCGGCCAGGCCCAGCGCCAGGGTCAGCGCGGGCAGCATCAGGCTGCCATGGTCGGCGTGGCCGGCGGCGGGCAGCGCCTGCAGCTGCACGGCAAAGGCCAGCACCAGCAGCAGCGCCAGTACAAACGGCGGCAGGGCGCGCAGCAGCACGGACAGCAGCAGGTTGGCCTTGTCGAACCAGCCGCCCGGTCGCAGGCCGGCCAGCACGCCGGGCAAGGGTCCCAGCGGCAGCGACAGCACGACGGCGAACAGCGACAATCGCAGGGTCTGGCCCAGCTGCATGCGGATTTCATCGATGACCGGCTGCGCCGTCACCAGCGAGATGCCGAGGTCGAAGCGCAGCAGCCGCCCCCACCAGTCGGCCAGCGCGGCCAGCGGCGCGCGGTGCAGCCCCAGTTCGACGCGCACGGATTGCGCCGCGGCTGCGTCGACCATGTCATAGCCATAGCGGCCGGCCGCGATGCGGTAGGCGATATCGCCGGGCAGCATGCGCGTCATGAAAAAGCACAGCGTGCCCACCAGCAGGGCCACCAGCAGTGCTTGCAGCAAGGCTTTGAGGAGGATTTTCATGCGCCGGCTTTCCAGCCGATGGCGCTGAGCCGGTAGCTGCGCTCGAACGGGTCGATGCTGACGCCTTCGACCCTGCGCGCCACGGCTACCGTCTGGCGGTACCAGACGACGGGAATCACGGGCAAGCCTTGTTGCAGTTCGGCCGCGATGGCCGCGCGCAGGCGGGCCGCTTCGGCGCTTCCAGGCGCCACGCCGCCGCCGGACAGCTGCGCCAGGGCCGCGCCGATGGCGGGACTATGCCAGCCCATCGCGCCCCAGTCGCCGCCTTGGTCGCCGTAGTCGTCGGCCAGGGTGGCGGTAGGATCGGGCAGGTTGCCGAAATTGCGCGCGACCAGGCCGATTTCCAGCGCGCCGCTGCGGTGGCCGGCGGGAATGTCGCTGGAATTGCCCACCACCACCTTGATGGCGATGCCGATCTGGCGCAATTCTTCCTGCACCGCCGTGGCGATCAGCGGCAGTTCCGGGCGGTCGACAAAGGTGGTCAAGGTCAAGGCCAGGCGCTGGCCATTGCGCCGCGCGATGCCGTCCGCGCCGGGAATATAGCCAGCCTGGCGCAGCAGCGCACGCGCTTGCGCCGGATCGTTGCGCAGGGGCGCCATGGCACCTTGATGCCACAGCGCCATCGCCGGCGGGAACAGCTGCGTGGCGGCCAGGTCGGCGTCGCGCAGCAGGGCGCGGGCAATGCCGTCGCGGTCCAGTGCCAGGCTGATGGCGCGCCGCACGCGCACGTCGGCCAATAGCGGATGGCCGGCGTTGAGCTTTAAAAACGTGGTGCGCGGCAGCGGCGCGGCGACCAGTTGCACGGCAGGCTGGCGCAGCAGGCGCCGGATGCTGGGCGGGTCCAGCGAAAAGGCCAGGTCGGCCTGGCCGCTTTGCACCATCAGGGTACGCGTTTCCGCGCGCGAGACGCTGATGTAGCGCGCGCGGCGCACGGCGGGCGGTTTGCCGCGCCAGCCGTCGAAAAACGCCACGTCGAACTGCTGCGGCAGCGAGATCGCCGTGATCTTGTATGGCCCGCTGCCGATGATGCGCAGCACCCGGCCATCCGCGCCATACGATGACGGCGCCAGCACCTGCGTGCCGGCATGCGTGAACAAATAGGGCAGCGGCGCATAGGGCTGCGCCAGGGTCACGACAATGGCGCCGCGCGCCACCGTCATGCCGCGGATGCGCGCCAGGCGCAGCACGCCGGGCGCGGCCAGCGCGCGCTGCAGCGAAACGAGCACCGTGCCTGCCGTCAGCGGCGTGCCATCGTGGAACAGCTTGCCCTGGGCGATGAAGAAGCGCCACACCAGGCCATCCTTCGACACTTCCCAGTCGTTGGCCAGCGCCGGCAGCAAACGGCCCTGGTCGTCCGCATCGAGCAGGGTTTGCGCCACTTCCATGCGGGTAAACATGTAGCCGCCGCGCGACGGCTCCAGCCCTGTCAGCTCCCACGGTCCGACGACGGTCAGGGTATCGCGGCTGGCGGGGGCGCTAGGCGCATGCTCGCTGGCGGGACCGTCATGCGCGTGGACCGGCACGATGCCGATGGCCAGCAAGCCTGGCAGGTGGCGCAGCAGCTTGCGTCTGCCGGTGGCGCAGGAGTCGGTCATGGAGCCAGTTTCATGCAGTATCCAGTGTGGGGAGGGCAGATTCTAATGCACGCCGCGCCGCTGCAGCAAGTCAGGCGGATCACGGCGTGGCGTAGGCCGTCGTGCCACTGAGCTGGGCGCGCACCTGTCCCACGTCGCGCATGGGCGCGCGGCCGAACTGGCGGCTGTATTCGCGGCTGAACTGCGATTCGCTGGCGTAGCCGACGCGGTAGCCGGCCGTACCCGCGTCGATCTGCTCGACCAGCATCAAACGCCGCGCTTCCTGCAAGCGCAGCAGCTTCTGGTACTGCATCGGCGTCATGGCCGTAATCGCCTTGAAGTGATGGTGCAGCGACGACATGCTCATGTTCGCCATGCTGGCCAGGTGCTCGATGCGCAGAGGCTGTGCGTAGTGCACCTTGATCCAGTCGATGGCTTGCTTGACCTGGTGCGACTGGCTGCTGGCCAGCGCCATGTGGCGCAGGCGCGCGCCGACGGGGCCATTCAGCAGGCGGTAGGTGAGTTCGCGGCGGATCAGCGGCGCCAGGGTGGCGATGTCGCCGGGCTGGTCCAGCAGGCGCACCAGGCGCAGCATGGCGTCGAGCAGTTCGGGCGACACGTCGCTGACGGAAATGCCGCGCGTGGCGGGGATGGGCTGCTGCTGCGCCGTGCCGGCGCTTTCGCTGTCGAGCAGCGCGGCCACGTCGGCGATGTCGATGCCCAGCACCACGCACAGGTGCGGCGCCTCGACGCTCGCTTCCACCACGCGCACCTGCACCGGCAGGTCGACGGAGGTCAGCAGATACTGCATGCGGCTGTAGTGGAAAGTGTCGCTGCCCAGGGTGACTTGCTTGCCGCCTTGCGCGATCAGCGCCACGCTGGGACGCGCCGCGTGGAACAGCGATTCCGTGACCGAGGACTGGCGGTGGAAGGTCAGGTTGCCGATGGCCGTCGCGTAGTCGCCATTGCGCGGCGCGTGGCGGCTGATCAGGGCGGCGATTTCATCTTGCGGGGGAATCTGTATGGACAGGGTAGGCATGTGGGCGAGTATGCATCAGGCGAGGAAGGGCCGGGAATGATCTTACGCAGATTTGGAGGATCGTGCAAAGGTCTTGCAGGATCGCGGTAACGCGCGCGGCGCATTTGCCGCACACTGGTGCCTTCGCATGCACGGCACGCGTCTCCCCCTGTCACATACATAGATAAATATAGGAGTTTTCATGACCACCATCGCCAAAGGCTATGCCGCACTGGGCCCGACTTCCGCACTGCAGCCATTCTCGTTCGAGCGCCGCGCCCCGCGCGCCGACGACGTGGCCATCTCGATCAAATACTGTGGCGTGTGCCATTCCGATATCCACCAGGCGCGCGATGAATGGGGCGGTTCCGCCTTCCCGATGGTGCCCGGCCATGAAATCGCCGGCGTCGTCACCGCCGTCGGCGCCGACGTCACCAAGTTCAAGGTGGGCGACCACGTGGGCGTGGGCTGCTTCGTCGATTCGTGCACCACGTGCAAAACGCGCAACGTCGACCTGGAACAGTACATGCCAGGCCTGATCCAGACCTACAACGGGCTGGAAGCGGACGGCAAGACGGCCACGCAGGGCGGCTACTCGGACAGCATCGTCGTCAAGGAAGGCTATGTGCTGTCGATCCCCGACAACCTGCCATTGGACGCCGCCGCGCCGCTGCTGTGCGCCGGCATCACCCTGTACTCGCCGCTGAACCACTGGAAAGCCGGCCCCGGCAAGCAGGTGGCGATCCTGGGCATGGGCGGCCTGGGCCACATGGGCGTGAAAATCGCCCACGCCATGGGCGCCGAAGTGACGGTGCTGAGCCAGACCCTGTCGAAGCGTGAAGACGGCCTGCGCCTGGGCGCCGACCACTACTACGCCACCAACGACGCGGAAACGTTCACCAAGCTGGCAGGTACGTTTGACCTGATCATCTGCACGGTGGGCGCAGCCATCGACTGGAACCAGTACATCAACCTGCTGAAAGTGGACGGCAACATGGTCATCGTCGGCATCCCGGACGGCGCCGTGCCGCCCGTGAGCGCCTTCGGCCTGGTCGGCGCGCGCCGCAGCCTGTCGGGCTCGATGATCGGCTCGATCAAGGAAACCCAGGAAATGCTGGATTTCTGCGGCAAGCACAATATCGTGTCCGACATCGAGATCATCCGCATCCAGGATATCAACGAGGCGTTCGAGCGCGTCGTCAAGAGCGACGTGCGGTACCGCTTCGTGATCGACATGGCCTCCTTGTAACGTTCGAGAAAAAGCCCGGGGTGTTGTCGCCGCGTCTCGCCGTACTATTCGTATTGCCTTCGACGCGGCGCCTGGCCCCGGGGATTTTTCGAGCGTTCCGACCGGTATGCTTTAAAGGCAACACCGGGTAATATTGGCCGACCTGTGTTGGTTGGATTACGCGCTTTGCGCTAATTCAACCTACGCACTCAACCCCGCCAAGGACTGGGGTCGGACCCTGAGAGTGTTTAGTCGGCAGACATGGGTAACACTTTGTCGGTAGACATAGGTTACACATCAGACTTCCATTTTACGGCGAATCACGCAGGTTGATTCGCCGTATTTCCTTGTGACAGAAGAACACCTCATACACATCGTCGATCGTGGTTGGCTTGATGGCCACCAACTGTGTTCTCAGGCCCTCGCCGATAAAGTAGCGTCGGTTCTGGAAAGAAATTTCTCCCTTGTCGCTGACTTTGCGGACAGTATCACCCGATGGATACTCGATCGGTGGCAGCACGCTCGGGAAAGCCCTGCCGCTAGCGCGATAGCGACTGATCGGCGTTTGTTGCTGTAGGGCTTCGTGCGGGCGTACCGTGTTGTAACGCTCCCGCCAGCGGTCAAAGGCAAACTGGCAGGCGTCGAGCGATTCGAAGCCGTTGCGCTGCAGTAGTTCCAGCTTCAGCGTGCGGTGGAATCGCTCATCCTTGCCTTGGGTTTGCGGGTGATGCGGCCGGCTGTGGCCCACGCGGATCCCCAGCCGTATCAACCACACTGCCAACTGCGATAGCCCTGCACGCCCCGAGGTACCCCAAGGTGCGCCATTATCGGCCGTCATCCGCTCTGGCAAACCATAGCGCTCAAAGGTCGCCTGCAACGCCGTTTGCACGGTGCTGCGCTGCTCATTGCCGCATGCGCTCAAGCACAAGTTATAGCGCGAGTGATCGTCGAGAATAGTCAGTGGATGACAGCGTCCGGCACGTGCATCGGTCAAGGCGAAATGCCCTTTAAAGTCCATCTGCCAGAGCAGATTGGGGGCGGCATGCTCAAAACGCGAC
>NZ_NRDQ01000130.1 GCF_002878455.1 Janthinobacterium sp. AD80 | reverse complement strand
ATCACGCACGCGCGGGCGCCGCCGCACCAGCGCCACCGCCCAGCGACAGCGCGCCGACGATGCCGCCGCACATGCCGATGCAGTGCACGCTGCCGGCCAGGCCGACCATGAACAGCGGCAAAAAGCTCAGGGCATTCATCGCGGCGCGTTCTTACACCGTTTTCGAGTAGCGCAGCGGCTGCGGCGCATCCGGCGTGGCGCTGGCGCGCGCCAGGGTCAGGTAGCGGTCGAAGACCATGCAGATATTGCGGATCAGCAAACGCCCTTTCGGCGTCACCGTCAGCCAGTCTTCCTCGATCACCAGCAAGCCGTCGCGCGCCAGTTCGCGCAGTTTTTCCAGCTCGCTGGCGAAGTAGCTGCGAAATTGCACGGGGTGCGCCTGCTCGATGCTGGCGATCGACAATTCAAAATTGCACATCAGCATCTGGATGATGATACGGCGCAATAAATCGTCCGTATCGAGCTTGATGCCGCGCGCGATCGGCAGCACGCCCTCATCGAGTTTTTCATAGTACGCGTCGAGCGTCTTTTCATTCTGGCTGTAGACGGCGCCGACGGAGCTGATGGCCGACACGCCGCAGGCGATCAGGTCCGCTTCCGCGCGCGTGGAATAGCCCTGGAAGTTGCGGTGCAAACGGCCCTGGCGCTGCGCCACGGCCAGATCGTCCGTCGGCTTGGCGAAATGGTCCATGCCGATGTAGACATAGCCGGCGGCCGTCAGGCGCGCGATGCACAGGCCCAGCATGGCCAGCTTGGTGGCGCTGTCGGGCATGTCGGCGTCGAGGATGCGGCGCTG
The DNA here is from genome assembly GCF_002878455.1 of Janthinobacterium sp. AD80. Taxonomy (GTDB): domain Bacteria; phylum Pseudomonadota; class Gammaproteobacteria; order Burkholderiales; family Burkholderiaceae_D; genus Janthinobacterium. Next base: position 9,394 of record NZ_NRDQ01000130.1, on the reverse strand, counting down.
CGGCTTGAACAGGTGCGGCATGTGCGCGTAGTGGTACAGGGCGATGCGGTCGGGGCTGGCGTTGATCACCTTGCGCAGCGTTTCCGTCATCGTTTCCAGGTTCTGCTTCGGCAAGCCGTAGATCAGGTCGATGCTGATCGAGCGGAAACCGGCGTCGCGCGCGGCCTGCATGATGGCCACCGTTTCCGCTTCCGGCTGGATGCGGTTGACGGCTTTTTGCACGTCGGCGTCGAAATCCTGCACGCCCAGGCTGATGCGGTTGAAGCCTTGCGCGCGCAGCGAAAACACGCGTTCGCGCGACACCGTGCGCGGGTCGATCTCGATCGAATATTCGCCGTCTTCATCGGCGGCGAACTCGAAATGCTGGCGCAAATGCGCCATCAGTTCGTCCATCTGCTTTTCGCTCAGATAAGTCGGCGTGCCGCCGCCGAAGTGCAGCTGCTCGATCTGGTTCATGCCGGCAAACAGCTTGCCCTGCATGGCGATTTCCTGCTTCAGGTAGCTGAGGTAGGTGGCCGCCTTGCTGCGGTCTTTCGTGATGATCTTGTTGCAGGCGCAGTAGTAGCACAGGGTGTCGCAGAACGGCACGTGCACGTACAGCGACAGGGGGCGGCGGCCGCCGCGCATGCGCAGGGCGGCCAGCGCTTCGAGGAAGTTGCCATAGCCAAAGTCGCCATTGAAACGGTCGGCGGTCGGGTAGGACGTGTAGCGCGGGCCGGACTGGCTCATCTTGCCGATGATGACCGGGTCGAATTCGACGACGGCGTCCAGTTCGGCGGAAGCACTGCTGAGTAGTGTAGGCATGATGTGGGTTCAGTCTTGAAAGGTTTAGGCGGCCAGGCGTTTCAGGCCGCTGGGCTTGCCAGCATTCGCGGCACCGGCGGCGCCCGATTTGCCGCCTGGCGTGGCGACACGGCGCGGCGGCGGCATCTTGCCGAAATTGAACAGGCTCACGGCTTGCGACAGGCTGGCGGCTTCTTCCGCCAGGCGCGTGGCGGCCGCGGCCGCTTCTTCCACCAGGGCTGCGTTCTGCTGCGTCACCTGGTCCATGTGGGCGATGGCCTGGTTGACCTGGTCGACGCCGATGCTCTGTTCGCGCGAGGCGATGGAGATTTCCTGCATGATGGCCGTCACCTGCTTGACGGAGCTGACCACCTGCTCCATCGTGGCGCCGGCGCGGTTCACCTGCTGCATGCCGGCGCCCACCTTGCCGACGGAAATTTCGATCAGCTGCTTGATATCCTTGGCCGCCACCGACGAGCGCTGCGCCAGGTTGCGCACCTCGCCCGCCACCACGGCAAAACCCTTGCCTTGTTCACCGGCGCGGGCCGCTTCGACGGCCGCGTTCAGGGCCAGGATGTTGGTCTGGAAGGCGATGCCCTCGATCAGGCCGATGATGTCGACGATCTTCTTCGACGAGGTGTTGATTTCGTCCATGGTGGTGATGACGTCGGAGACAATCTCGCCGCCCTGCACCGCCACTTTTGAGGCGGCCATGGCCAGTTCATTCGCCTGCACGGAATTGTCCGCGTTCTGCTTCACGGTGGACGAGAATTCCTCGATGCTCGACGCCGTCTCTTCCAGGCTGGCGGCCTGCGATTCCGTGCGGCCCGACAGGTCCATATTGCCGACGGCGATCTGCTTGGTGGCGACCGCCATGGTTTCCACGTTGATGCGCACGTCGCGGATGGTGGCGATCAGGTTGCTGTTCATCTGCTGCAGCGCGCGCAGCAGCTGGCCCATTTCATCGGTGCTGTCCGTTTCAAAGCTGCCCGACAGGTCGCCGGCGGCAATCGCCCGCGCGCCGTTCAGGGCCTTGCCCAGCGGTTTCAGCACGGACATGCGCAAGGTGTACCAGAGGAAGACGTTGATCAGGAAACCGAACAGGGTGGCGCCGAAGATGGCGTAGTTGGTGATTTCGCCGCCGCTGGCGAACAGGCTGATGATGCACACCAGCAGTTGCAGGCAGTTGACGATGGAGGTCGCGGCCCAGATGCGCAGGTTGAGCGACATGTGCGTCAGGCTGTGCAGCAGGTGCGCCAGGCCCGGGCGCACGATCTGGCCGTTCTTGATGACGATATTGCCGCCTTCCTTGTTGCGGATGGCCGCGTAAGCTTCCTCGGTAGCTTTCACCTGATCCTTGTCGGCTTTCACGCGCACGGACATGTAGCCAATGGTCTTGCCCGCTTCGCGGATGGGCGTGACGTTGGCGCGCACCCAGTAAAAGTCGCCGTTCTTGCAGCGGTTCTTGACCAGGCCCGTCCACGGCGTGCCCGCCTGGATTGAGGCCCACAGGTCGGCGAAGGCCTCGGCCGGCATGTCCGGGTGGCGCACGATGTTCTGTGGCGAACCGAGCAGCTCTGCCTCGCTGAAGCCGCTGACCTGGCTGAAGTACGGATTCACATACACGATATTGCCGTTCATATCCGTTTTCGACACGATGGCCTGATCGTCCAAGACGAGGACTTCACGGTTAGTCACTGGCAAATTTTGGCGCATGGTCGCGGCTTCCTGATCGGTTAAATGAGCAATTGGTGAGTAAGACTTGCACGATTGCAAGAACGGAGATCAGTGTAAGGAGTCGACTACGCAAATTTATTGATGTAGATCAAAATCCTCCAGATTGGCTCGGCTAATTTGCCGCAGCGCGCAAGCGAGCAGCGGTTTCGTCACGGCGGCTTTTGGTTTATAGTGCCAAATTGGCTATTTCTTTTGCTAATTTGCACTATTTTCCAGCGCGGCTTTCCAGGAGACCCATGGGTTTATTCGACTTTTTCCGCCGGCCGCCCACGCGCGCGGCGTTTGCGCAGATCATCCTGCGGCAGATCGCCCAGCACCAGCTGGCGCCCGATTGCCGCTATGACAGCGAACAGTTCCGCATCGTGGCCGCTGGCGTGGACGGCATCATTTTCAACCTGGACAATGCCTACCGCGACTATTGCGCCGCGCCGCGCCAGCAGCGGGCCGCCGTCGTGCAGCAATACCTGAGCATCTACTCGTCTCCCGGCATGCCGTCCAGCTTTGCCGAGGCGCGCGCCAGCCTGATGCCCGTGCTGCGCAGCCGCCAGCAGGGCGACCATCTGCGCCTGCTGGCGCAAGCCGAGCCGCAGCGCGCGGCCTTTGTCACCGCTTCGCAGGACTTCAGCGAGGATATGGTCATCATGCTGGCCTACGATACGCAGACGAATATGGCCACCATCGGCCAGGCCAGTCTGACGCAATGGGGCGTGACGTTCGAGCAGGCGCTGGCGGCGGCGATGGACAATCTGCGCGACCGCACGGCGCAGCGCTTTGTGGCAATGGGCAATGGCTTGCTGATGGGCGATTGGAACGATGCCTATGACTCCTCGCGCCTGCTGCTGCCCGATTTGCTGTACCGCGCCTGCCAGGGCGGCGAACCGCTGGTGATGGTGCCCACGCGTGGCCGCCTGCTGCTGGCATCGTCGAACAATGCGGCGGCACAATTGAGCATGTTGGCGCTGGCCGAGCAGCTGGCGCGCGACGAGGGGCGGCATGTCTCGAGCGCCATGTACGGTGTGCGGCAGGGCAAGGTCGTGGCTTGCCAGCCCGCCGATGCCGGCGTTGCCGCGGCGTTGCGGCGCCACCGGACGATCATCGGTGCGGATCTTTACAATCAGCAGAAGCTGGAGTGGGAACGCCTCAACGCGAGCACGGGCGAGGATGTTTTCGTTGCCACCTGCCTGTTGATCGAGCGGCAGTCGGGCGAGCGCGTCGTTTCCGTGAGCAGCTGGGCCCGCGACGTGCATACCTTGCTGCCGCGCACCGATGTGGTGGCCATCGAGCTGTACGATGAGCACGGTGAGCGCAGCGGCAACAAGATGCTGGCGTGGGACGATGCGCAAGCGATCGACGGCGGCCTGATGGAGCAGATCGATTGCTACCCCGTGCGCTACCGCGTGCGCGCGTCTCCCGATCCGCAGAGCCTGGCGGCGGTGCCAGCCTGCGAGATCTGAGCGCTGGCGGCTAGTCGCTGCCCGCCGTCAGCGGCCGCAGGCTGCCCACGGCGTAGCCTTGCGCGTAGTCGATGCCCAACTCGCGGATGACGGCCAGGGTTTCTGCGTCTTCCACGTATTCGGCCACGGTTTTCAGGCCCATCACGTGGCCCACTTCATTGATGGCCTTGACCATGGCGCGGTTGATGGCGTTGCTGGCGATGTCACGCACGAAGACGCCGTCGATCTTCAAATAGTCGACGGGCAGGGCCTTCAGGTAGCCGAACGAGGAAAAGCCGCTGCCGAAGTCGTCCAGTGAAAAGCGGCAGCCCATGGCCTTGAGCTGGTGCATGAACGCCTGCGCCTTGGGCAGGTTGGCGATGACGGCCGTTTCCGTGATTTCAAAGCAGATCTGTTCGGGGGCGATCGCATAGTACACGAACTGCTCGGTAATGTAGTCTTGCAGCTCCGTGTCGGCCAGCGAGGCGCCAGACAGGTTGATCGAATACAGGGCCGGGGCGCGGCGCTGGCTTTCGGCCATGGCTTCGAGCGGCGCCAGGCTGTCGCGCACGCTCTGGATATGCTGGCAGACGGCGCGGATCACCCAGCGGTCGATGGACAGCATCATGTCGTAGCGTTCGGCGGCGGGAATGAAGGCGCCGGGCAGGATCAAATCGCCTTTGCCGTTGCGGATGCGGATCAGCACTTCGTCGTGGAATTCCGGGCGGTCGCGCAGGTGCACGATGGGCATGGCGTACAGGCGGAAATAATTGTGCTCGAACGCTTCGTTCAGGCGCGAAATCCACAGCATTTCGCCATGCCGCTGTGCCAGCATGACGTCGGACTCCTGGTACACGTGCAGGCGGTTGCGGCCCTGTTCCTTGGCCAGGTAGCAGGCCTGGTCGGCCGCGCTCAGCAGCTCGCTCATGGACTTGCTGTCCTGTGAAATTTCCACCATGCCGATGCTCACGCCCAGCTCGAAGCTGCGGCTATCCCAGGCGAAACGAAAATCGCGGATCGACTGGCGCAGCTGTTCGCCGACCACGCGCGCATGGTCGAGCGGACAGTGCGGCAGCAGCACGCCCAGCTCGTCGCCGCCCAGGCGCGCCAGGATGTCGCTGTCGCGCATCTGCTGTTGCAGCATTTTTGCCAGCAGCTGCAGCAGCACGTCGCCGGCGCTGTGACCGCAGGTGTCGTTGATGACCTTGAACTGGTCCAGGTCCAGATACAGCAGCGCATGCACATGGCCCTCCTGCTTGGCCGTGTGCAGGGCGCCGGCCACTAGGTGCTCGAATTCGCGGCGGTTGATCAGGCCCGTCAAGGTGTCGTGCGTGGCGTGCCATGACAGTTGCTGGCTCAGCTTGCGCTCGTGGCTGACGTCGCGAAACACGACGACGGCGCCGAGGATCTCGCCGTTGCGCGACCAGATCGGCGCGGCCGAGTCCTCGACGGCGATGCGCCGGCCGTCGCGCGTGACCAGCTGCGCATGCGTGGAAATACCGATGGCCTGGCGCTGGCGCAAACACTTGATGGCCACGTGGTCGAGCGGCTGGCCCGTGTGCTCATCGACCAGGTGCAGGGTTTCCCAGATGTCCAGGCCCTGCGCCAGCTGGTTGCTCCAGCCCGTCAATTGCTCGGCCACCCGGTTCAGGTAGCGCGTTTTGCCGAACGGGTCGGTGGTGATCACGCCATCGCCGATGGAGCTGAGCGTCACTTCCGCCAGTTCCTTGCTTTCGGCGATCATCAGTTCGCGGGCCATGTGCTCGGTGATATCCCAGATGATGCCCAGGGTGCGGTCGGGCTGGCCGTCTGCATCCGTGAAGATGTGGGCCTTGGCCGCCAGCCAGTGCTCGCTGCCATCGGGCCACACGACGCGGTACTGCAAAGCGTAGCCGCCGCGCCGGCGCACGCCGTCCTGCAGCACGTCCAGCACCTTGTCGCGGTCGCCGGCATGCACGCAGTCGAGAAATTCGCGGAACGGCTGCGTCAACGGGAGCTCTTCCAGGCCCAGCAGGGTGGCGCCCCTGGCCGACCAGGTCACCGTGCCGTCGATCACCTTGCCGTCGACGATGCGCGAATCCCAGATGGCCATGTTGGCCGCTTCCAGTGCCATCTGCAAACGTTTCTGCTGGTCGCTCATGCTGCTCTCCCCCGCGCGGATATACAGGTAGACGCGCGCGCGGCGATTAGGTTCCCGCGACCTCGCCGGGCAGGCCGGCGTTGGCGCGCGCCACGTCGCGCACGTTCTTTTGCACGGCCACGGCGGCAAACAGGCTGAGCAGGAATGCCATGGCATAAAAACCCTTTTCGCTGTTTTGCAAGGTGGCGTTCCACAGGCCTACCGTCAGCAGCAGCAAGGCCAGCAGCACGGAAATCCAGCACAGGCCAAAGTAGATGCCCGTCACGGCGATGCCTTCGCTGCGGTCGCGCACGGATTTTTGCAGCGAGATGGCGGCGAACAGGCCGTACATGAGGATGGTGAAGTAATAGCCCTTCTCGTTGAGCGCCATGCCGGCGTTCCACAGGCCCGTCAGGTAGGTGATGACGCCGATCAGCAGGGCCAGCCAGGAGGCGCCGATGAAGGCACTGCTGGGACGTTGGAAGGGGGATGTCTGCATAGGATCTCCATGGGCGGGCAGGCGCCGCGGCATGGCCGGGGCGGCAGGCACGGATGCGCCTGCCGCCCCATCAGACCAGAAAAGTTATTTGCCCGATTTGACCAGGCGCAACAAAGCCGAGACGGCCTTGACGCCGGCCAGCACCAGGGCGCCGGCGATGACGCCGGCCACGGCATTGATCAGGCTGGGCGTGATGGCCGCCAGCACGGGGCCGATGCCGGCCACGCCGCCGACGGCTTGCTCGGCGTGGTGCAGCATGCCGCTGGCCCATGGCCAGCCGTGCGTCAGGATACCGCCGCCGACCATGAACATGGCCAGGGTACCCACCACGGAAAGGAATTTCATCAGTTTCGGCGCCGCCGACACCAGCATGCGGCCAAAGCCGCGCACGCCATCCATCAGCACCCCCGCGCCCTTGCGCGCGGCCAGATAAAAGCCGGCGTCGTCGAGCTTGACGATGCCGGCCACCAGGCCATACACGCCCACCGTCATGAGGAGGGCGATGCCGACGACGACGGCCACCTGCTCGGCGAAGGTGGCCGTGGCCACCGTGCCCAGCGCGATGACGATGATTTCCGCCGACAGAATAAAATCGGTGCGGATGGCACCCTTGATCTTGTCCTTTTCCAGCGCGACGAGGTCGACCTGCGGATCGCGCAGCGCCTGCGCCAGCTCGGCCTTGTGGCTGTCGTCCGGGTGCAGGTATTTATGCGCGATTTTCTCGAAACCCTCGAAGCACAGGTAGGCGCCGCCCACCATCAAGAGCGGCGTGATGGCCCACGGTGCAAACGCGCTGATGGCCAGCGCAGCGGGCACGAGGATGGCCTTGTTCTTCAGCGAGCCGACGGCGACGGCCCAGACCACGGGCAGTTCGCGCTCGGCGCGCACGCCGGCCACCTGCTGCGCGTTCAGCGCCAGGTCGTCGCCCAGCACGCCGGCCGTCTTCTTGGCGGCCACCTTGGTCATCAGGGAAACGTCATCGAGAATGCTGGCGATGTCGTCGAGCAGGGCCAGCAGGCTGGAGCCGGCCATCTCAGCGCGCTCCCACGGCGGTGGCAGGGAATCGTGGAGCGAGGAAAGTGTTGTTTTTCATGATGTTATTCTTGGTTGAGCGGCAATGGATGATGTAGGTACGGCATGACTGCGATCTTACCCCAGGGATGGCCGGCAGGGCCGCACGGGGCGAGGTAAAATTGCTCACCATCTCATTTTTCGGACACCGCATGCCCTTCGCCACCTGGATCACCTTTGTCATCGCCGCTTCCATCATCGCCGTCTCGCCCGGCTCGGGCGCCGTGCTGTCGATGTCGCACGGCCTGTCGTACGGGGTGAAAAAGACCAGCGCCACCATTTTTGGCCTGCAGCTGGGGCTGCTGGTCGTGCTGGCCATCGCCGGCGCCGGCGTCGGCTCCCTGCTGCTGGCGTCCGAAGTGGCCTTCAACATCGTCAAGACGGTGGGCGCGCTGTACCTGATCTACCTGGGCCTGTCGCAGTGGCGCGCCAAGGTGGCCGTGGCCGGCGACCTGCACGCCGACGCCGTGGTACCGTCTTTGCGCCGCCGCGTGCTGACGGGTTTTTTGACGAATGTGACCAATCCCAAGGGCATCATTTTCATGGTGGCGGTGCTGCCGCAATTCATCAGCCCGGCGTCGCCGCTGCTGCCGCAGCTGCTGATACTGGCCGTCACCATGTGCACCATCGACCAGATCGTGATGCACAGCTACGCCTTCCTTGCTTCCTCGATGCAGCGCTTCTTCCGCGACGCGCGCGCCGTGAAAAAGCAGAACCGTTTCTTTGGCGGCCTGCTGATGGCCGTGGGCGCGGCCCTGTTCTTCGTCAAGCGCGGCGGCCAGGCAGCGGCCTGAAGCAGACAATATGCAAACATTTGTAAGCCCGCTTGCGGTGCCGGCCCGATAGGACTGTAATCGGGGTGTTGTCTACCTTTCATCTTTGTCCGTCCTGCCTGGAGCGCGCCATGCGTCCGACCCTGTCTCTCCCGTTGTTGAAAACCATCTGCGCCATGCTGCTGTCGTCGGCATGTACGCTTGCCCTGGCGCAGGACCCGCCCGCCCGCGTGGGGCGCATTTCCACCGTTGAAGGGCAGGTGCTGGTGCGCGCCGGCGATGGCGAGGCGCAAAACGCCCTGCTGAACTGGCCGATTACCACGGATAACCGCCTCACCACCATGCGCGGCGCGCTGGCCGAGTTCCGCGTCGGCGCGGCCGCCGTGCGCCTCGATGGCGATGCGGAACTGGAAGTGAGCGAACTCGATGACGACAGCGTCAAGCTGCACCTCGGCTACGGCACGGTGAGCGTGCGCGTGCGCAATGCCGAGGCGCTGCGCGGCGTCGAGCTGACCACCGCCGAGGCCCGCGTGATCCTCACCCAGCCGGGCTGGGTGCGCATCGATGCCGGGCGCCAGCCCGGCACCAGCGTCGTCAGCGTGCTTGAAGGGGCGGCCGACGTGGATGGCGCGACGGGCAGCGTCACCTTGCGCGCCGGCAAGCGCGCCGAGCTGACGGACGAGGAACTGCGCACCGGCTCGCTGCAGCGCGTGGCGTTCGACAACTGGCCCGAAGCCATGCCCGCCGCCACGCCGGCCTTGCGCTATGTCACGCACGATACCACCGGCTATGAAGAGCTGGACCGCTACGGCGCGTGGCAGGAAGATGCGGAATACGGCCCCCTGTGGCTGCCCGGCAGCGTGCCGGCGGGCTGGGCGCCGTACAGCGACGGGCGCTGGACCTGGATCGCGCCGTGGGGCTGGACCTGGGTCGACAATGCGCCGTGGGGCTACGCGCCCTCGCATTACGGCCGCTGGGT
>NZ_NRDQ01000013.1 GCF_002878455.1 Janthinobacterium sp. AD80 | reverse complement strand
GATGGGGGCGGCGTCGGCGGCCACGGCCAGCGCCACGGCGGCCGTCGCGGGATCACCGCCGGCGGCGATGGTGGCCTTTTCCGCCGCCTTGGCCAAGGTGTCGAAACATCCCAGGCGGGCGCTGGCGTCGCCGAGCACGGCGCAGCGCTGCATTTGCTGTTCCAGTTCGCCGGCCATGGCCAGCGCGGGAGACGCCAGCAGGGAAGAGAGAATTATTTTTCTTAGTTGGATAGTCATAGGCTGAGTGGGGCATGTCGTTGGTGCGCACCTGGGCTGCATGCCGGCGGCGTCGCCTCGCACGGCAGGATACCGTGCGTATTGATACGGATTAATCTTTGTTGATTTATTACTGATGAAAGTATAGCTGAAGCACGCATTTTCCCTGCGCACCTGACGTGTGCGAGCGTAGCAGTGTTGCGCGCATGGTAAACCAGGGGCCGTCGTGCCGCGTAAAACGATGTCTGCTACACTGGAAAACCGGCGCAAACCCTGGCGTGCCGGGGCTAGCCATGGAGATTGTGATGACCCGCAAAACACCTATCGAGCGCTACCGCAATATCGGCATCAGCGCCCATATCGACGCCGGCAAGACCACCACCACCGAGCGCATCCTGTTTTATACGGGGGTGAATCACAAGATAGGCGAAGTGCACAATGGCGCCGCCACCATGGACTGGATGGAACAGGAACAGGAACGGGGCATCACCATCACCTCGGCCGCCACCACGGCCTTCTGGAAAGGCATGGCGGGCAACTTCCCCGAACACCGCATCAATATCATCGACACGCCCGGCCACGTGGATTTCACGATTGAAGTCGAACGCTCGATGCGCGTGCTCGACGGCGCCGTGATGGTCTACGATGCCGTCGGCGGCGTGCAGCCGCAGTCGGAAACCGTCTGGCGGCAAGCGAATAAATACCATGTGCCGCGCATCGCCTTCATCAACAAGATGGACCGGGTGGGCGCCGATTTCCTGCGCGTGCGCCAGCAGATCGCCGAGCGCCTGAAGGGCGTGGCCGTGCCCATCCAGCTGCCGATCGGCGCGGAAGAACACTTCACGGGCGTCATCGACCTGCTGAAAATGCGCGCCATCACCTGGGACGACGCCAGCCAGGGCGTGCAGTTCAGCTATGCCGAGATTCCCGCCAGCTTGCAGGCGCAGGCGCAGGAATGGCACGAGCACCTGGTCGAGCACGCGGCCGAAGCGACGCCGGAGCTGACGGAACGCTACCTGAATGGCGACACGTTTACGGAAGCGGAACTGAAACAGGCCTTGCGCGCGCGCACCATCCGCAATGAAATCGTGCCCATGCTGTGCGGCAGCGCCTTTAAAAACAAGGGCGTGCAGGCGATGCTCGACGCCGTCATCGAATACCTGCCGTCGCCGCTGGAAGTGCCGCCCATCATGGGCCATGACGAGCATGACAACGAGGTGGAGCGCCATCCGGCCGACGACGAACACTTTTCCGCACTGGCTTTCAAGATCATGACGGACCCGTTCGTGGGGCAGCTGACGTTCTTCCGCGTGTATTCGGGCGTGGTGAATTCGGGCGACATGGTCTACAACCCCACCAAGGGCGCGCGCGAGCGTCTGGGGCGCATCCTGCAGATGCATGCGAATGAACGCAAGGAAATCAAGGAAGTGTATGCGGGCGACATCGCCGCCGCCGTGGGCCTGAAAGCCGTGACGACGGGTGACACCCTGTGTGCGCTCGATCACATCATCGTGCTGGAAAAGATGATTTTCCCGGAACCCGTGATTTCGCAGGCGGTCGAACCCAAGACCAAGCCGGACCAGGAAAAGATGGGCATCGCCCTGAACCGCCTGGCGCAGGAAGACCCGTCGTTCAAGGTGCATACGGATGAAGAGTCGGGCCAGACCATCATGTCGGGCATGGGCGAATTGCACCTGGAAATCCTGGTCGACCGCATGCGCCGCGAATTCGGCGTGGAAGCGAACGTGGGCAAGCCGCAGGTGGCCTACCGCGAAACCATCACGCGCACGGTGGAAGATATCGAGGGCAAGTTCGTCAAGCAGTCGGGTGGACGGGGCCAGTACGGCCACGTGGTGCTGAAACTCGAACCGCTGGAACCGGGCACGGGCTACCAGTTTGTCGACGCCATCAAGGGTGGCGTGGTACCGCGCGAATTCATCCCCGCCGTCGACAAGGGCATTGTCGAAACCCTCAAGGCGGGCGTGCTGGCGGGCTACCCGGTGGTGGACGTGAAGGCCACCCTGACCTTCGGTTCCTACCACGACGTCGATTCGAATGAAAACGCCTTCCGCATGGCCGGCTCCATCGCCTTCAAGGATGGCATGCGCAAGGCCCACCCCGTGCTGCTCGAACCCATGATGCAGGTGGAGGCGGAAACGCCGGAAGAATTCATGGGCAATGTCATGGGCGACCTGACGGCCCGCCGCGGCATGGTGCAAGGCGTCGACGACATCCCCGGCGGCTCGGGCCGCATCGTCAAGGCCCTGGTGCCGTTGGCGGAAATGTTCGGTTACTCCACCACCTTGCGCTCGCTGACCCAGGGCCGCGCCACCTACACGATGGAATTCAAGCACTACGCGGCCGTGCCCAAGCATGTATTGGAGCAGGTGGCGGCTGCTGGCAAAGCGAAATAAAATCGCATCAAACCCTGATGGCAGATACCGGGGTCGTACCCTGCAGGGTACGACCCGGTCGTCGCGGTTGGGAGTAAGGCTGGGGTCAGACCCGTCGGGTGTTTAGTCGGCAGACATGGGTAACACTTTGTCGGGAGACATAGGTTACACATCAGACTTCCATTTTACGGCGAATCACGCAGGTTGATTCGCCGTATTTCCTTGTGACAGAAGAACACCTCAAACACATCGTCAATCGTGGTTGGCTTGATGGCCACCAACTGTGTTCTCAGGCCCTCGCCGATAAAGTAGCGTCGGTTCTGAAAAGAAATTTCTCCCTTGTCGCTGACTTTGCGGACAGTATCACCCGATGGATACTCGATCGGTGGCAGCACGCTCGGGAAAGCCCTGCCGCTAGCGCGATAGCGACTGATCGGCGTTTGTTGCTGTAGGGCTTCGTGCGGGCGTACCGTGTTGTAACGCTCCCGCCAGCGGTCAAAGGCAAACTGGCAGGCGTCGAGCGATTCGAAGCCGTTGCGTTGCAGTAGTTCCAGCTTCAGCGTGCGGTGGAATCGTTCATCCTTGCCTTGTGTTTGCGGGTGATGCGGCCGGCTGTGGCCCACGCGGATCCCCAGCCGTATCAACCACACTGCCAACTGCGACAGCCCTGCACGCCCCGAGGTACCCCAAGGTGCGCCATTATCGGCCGTCATCCGCTCTGGCAAACCATAGCGCTCAAAGGTCGCCTGCAACGCCGTTTGCACGGTGCTGCGCTGCTCATTGCCGCATGCGCTCAAGCACAAGTTATAGCGCGAGTGATCGTCGAGAATAGTCAGTGGATGACAGCGTCCGGCACGTGCATCGGTCAAGGCGAAATGCCCTTTAAAGTCCATCTGCCAGAGCAGATTGGGGGCGGCATGCTCAAAACGCGACGGCGCGACCTCTTCCTGCCTGACGGGTGCGCCCAGGATAGTGCGTCCGTGACGACGCAAGACAGCATCGATAGTGCTGTGATGGGGTGGTTTGGCCTCACATAGCAGCAAGGTACGCAGCTTACGTGCGCCCCAGTAAGGGTGCTCAGCATTGAGCGCCAGAATGGCCGCTTCAAGTGTAGCGTGTGTACTTGCCGGTGAAGCATGTGGGCGACGCGATCGATCCTGTAGACCGCTGTTGCCTTGCCCGCGGTGGCGTTCCAGCCACTTATACGCCGTCTTGCGGCTGATGCCAAAGTTGCGGCACAGCGCCGCGATATTGGCGCCTGGCTGCTGTGTCAGCAGGACAAATTCCAGTCGGGTAGACATGAGGGTGGTTTCCTTCCAGGGCATTGCACGCTCCAGTTCGTGGCGGTGCAATCATCATAAAAGGTGTTACCCATGTCTCCCGACAAGTGTTACCTATGTGTCCCGGCTATACACCCTGAGAGTCCGACCCCAGCATTTTTCTTTGGGTGCGGATTTTGCGCATTCAACCAAGCCAAGTCAGGCAGGCCGGTAGGTCGGATTAGCGCGCAAGCGCGTAATCCGACAAGCCCACCAAAACACCCATCCCCACCAAAAATCAAGCTCCCTGATCAATTTTTCTTTCCTTGCGTCAAAAATCGGCATAAAATGAAACCGTACAGTACAGTTTCACTACGTAGTTCTAAAAATCAGCCATCCCCGACGTGTTTGCCTGGGCAGGGGAGGCGTCTTGGAAAAAAAATGGACATTTCAACAAAGAATGGAGCGGCGGCGATCCCGCCGGACTCCAGGGGCAAGCGCGTTGCGCTGGCCGTTTTTGGCGTTTTTCTCGGGCTTTCGGGGCTGGCCCTGGCGGCCGGCGGCATGGAACTGATCACCCTCGGTGGTTCCTGGTATTACCTGCTGGCCGGTCTCGGCCTGACCCTCGCCGGCGTGCTGTATCTGCGCCGCAAACCGCTGGCCAGCGCCATCGTCGCTGCGCTGCTCGTCGCCACCTTGCTGTGGGCCGTGTGGGAAATCGGCTTTGGGTTCTGGCCCATGGTGCCGCGCCTGGCACCGTTCCTTGTCATCGGCCTGGTCGCCGCCCTCGTGCATCCGTGGCTGGCCGGCCGCGCGCGCTCAGGCCAGTCGCGCGGTTTCGCCGCCTTGTTCGCCGTGCTGCTGGTGGCCGGTTTTGCCTCCATGTTCAAGCCGCACGGCGTGCTGGAGGCCACAGTCCAGCCGCAGCAGGATGCCGTGGCGCTGGCCAATGACGGCAGCGCCAACTGGGCGCATTATGCGAATGGGCTGGCAGGCACGCGCTTCGCGCCGTTCACGCAGATCGACAGGCAGAACGTCGGCAAGCTGCAGGTGGCATGGAGCTACCGCATGGGCGAATTGGCCGAAGGCGCGTCCGAGTCCCAGAATACGCCGCTGCAGATCGGCGACACTGTCTATACGTGCACGCCAACGAGCAAGGTCATCGCGCTCGATGCGGATACGGGCAAGGAGCGCTGGAGCTACGATTCGCGGCCAGCCAATACCAAGACGTGGAACCGTTGCCGCGGTGTCGGCTATTACGAGCCGGCCAAGGTTGATAAACCGTTCCGTTTTGAGGGCATGCAGACGGCCAGCGCACCGCAGGCCGGCGCGTGCGCCAAGCGCATCGTGCAAGTGACCATGGATGCGCGCCTGATCCAGATCGATGCGCAGACGGGCAAGCTGTGCGAAGGTTTTGGCGACAAGGGTTCCGTCGACCTGATGACGGGCCTGGGCAAGGTGCGTGTCAACGTGCCGTACTACGCCTACACGTCGGCGCCGACCATCGTGCGCAACCTGATCATCCTGGGCGGCTGGGTCTTTGACGGCCGCTCCATCGACGAGCCGTCCGGCGTCGTGCGCGCCTACAGCGCCGACACGGGCGCACTGGTATGGGCCTGGGACCTCGGCAACCCGGCCATCACCAAGCTGCCGCCGGAAGGGCAGACGTACACGCGCAGCACGCCGAACATGTGGTCCACGCCTGCCGTCGACAATGAACTGGGCCTGGTCTACCTGCCGCTGGGGAATGAGCAGCCCGATTTCTGGGGTGGCAAGCGTCCGCCGCTGACGGAAAAGTATTCATCTGCCATCGTCGCCCTCGACATGGCCACGGGCCGCGAACGCTGGACCTTCCAGACCGTCCACCACGATATCTGGGATTACGACGTGGCCGCGCAGCCGGCCCTGTACGACGTCCCGGATGGCAAGGGCGGCAAGACGCCGGCGCTGGTGCAGCTGACCAAGCGTGGCCAGATATTCATGCTGGACCGCCGCACGGGCACGCCGATCGCCGAAGTGGTGGAAAAACCCGTGCCGCAGGAGCATGCGGCCGGCGACTGGGTGGCCAAAACGCAGCCATACTCCACCGGCATGCCGGTCTTCGGCGCGCAAACGCTCACGGAGCGCGACATGTGGGGCGCCACATTCTTCGACCAGCTGGCCTGCCGCATCCGCTTCCGCAAGCTCAATTACCAGGGCGAGTTCACGGCGCCTGCTACCCGCGAAACCCTGATCTACCCTGGTTACTATGGTGGCTTCAACTGGGGTGGCGCGGCCGTCGATGAAAGCAATGGCTATATGTTCGTCAACGATATCCGCATGCCGCAGGTGGTCAAGCTGGTGCCGCGCGAAACGGTGGACGTGGCCAAGCTGACCTCGGGCCACGGCGTGGGCAGCACCTATCCGATGGACGGCACACCGTTCGTCATCGACCACAAGGCGTTCAATTCGCCGCTGGGCATTCCCTGTCAAAGTCCGCCATGGGGCGTGTTCGCCGCCATCGACTTGAAAACGCAGAAGAAAGTGTGGGAGCGTCCGGCCGGGACGGTGCAAGATGCCGTCATCAACGGCGTGCGCGCGAGCCTGCCGATCCCGCTGGGCATGCCGACCCTGGGTGGCGGCGTCAGCACGGCGTCAGGCCTGGTATTTTATGCGGGCACGCAGGATTACTATCTGCGCGCCATGGATATCGCCACCGGCCGTGAAGTGTGGAAGGCGCGCATGCCAGTCGGCTCGCAAGGCACGCCGATGACGTATGTCTCGCCCACATCGGGGCGCCAGTACGTGGTGGTGGTCGCGGGTGGTGCCCGCCAGAGCCCGGACCGTGGGGATTACGTGATAGCATACGCGCTTCCCAAGACACAGTAAGAGTTTGCTTCATGCCCCAGTTGCGCACCGTTCCCGCTTCCCCCAGTACCCGAAGCGAGGAGCGGCGCCGCAAGCTGCTGGTGGCGGCATCCAAACTCTTTCTTGACTCCGGCTACGATGGCGTCAGCATGGATGCCATCGTGGCCGAGGCGGGCGGCTCGAAAGCCACCGCCTACCGCTACTTTGGCAGCAAGCAGGAGCTGCTGGTGGCGGTGGTCGAATACCTGTGCGCCGATTTCATCATCGCCCTGCGCCAGCTCGATACTTCGGAGGCTGGCCTGGAACAGGGCTTGCAGCTGATCCTCGATGAACTGGTGGCAGTCGTCACCAGCCCCCGCCACGTGGATTTCTATCGCCTCGTCGTCACAGGCGCGGCCGCCGTGCCGGCCGTAGGCCAGACCTGGTACGAACACGGCCCGCAAGTGTGGCACGCGCTGATCCTGCGCCTGCTGGAACAGCAGCGCGCGCAAGGCCGCATCGCACCCGATACCGCGTTTTCCAACCTGCCGCAGATTTTGTTCGACGCCGTCTTTTCGCACCTGACCACGCGCACCGTGATGCTGGGGCAGGGCGGCAATGCGGCCACGTTCCGGCCATTGATTGTGGAGTTGATTGAATTGGTGGTGGCGCGCGTGGCGCGCAGCGCGTAATCCGACCTGCTCGGCCAATGCCAGTCAAAAGAGCAAGAGAATTTGCGCGTCCCTTCAGTCTTCCGGCGCCGTCCACACCAAATTCCACAGGTGGCCATCGATATCCTCGAAGCCCTGGTCATACATGAAACCATGGTCTTCGGGCGGATGCGGCGTGCGGCCACCGGCGGCAACGGCCCTGGCGATCAGGCTGTCCACTTCTTCCCGGCTTTCGCAACTCAGGCAAATGACGACTTCATTGCTTTCCCTGGCATTCGCGACGGGCTTGTCGATTAGCGACTGGAAGAAGGCTTCGGTCGTCAGCATGGCCTGGATAGTGTCGCCGGCGATGTGCATGAACGCCGCGTTCTCGCCGCTGAAGCGGGGATCGAAGGTGAAACCCAGAGCGGAAAAGAAGGTCCTGGATTTGTCCAGGTCCTTCACGGGCAGGTTGAGGATGATCTGTTTTTTCATGGCGTCTCCCTGGTCTAGGTGATGGGCATTGAGACTGTAAATCATTTGACAGCGGCTGTCAGCGCAAGTTTGCGCTTCTGCAGTCAACGGGCCTCGCGCCTGGTGGCCCGCCGTCCATCTTTTTACGTGCGGAACGGTGGGCCGAGTGCGCCTGGATAATTGTGTTGGGGGCGGAACGCCACGTAATCCGACGCTGCTGGGCCAACAATGGTGTCGGATTACGCTTCGCTAATCCGACCTACGTGACTGGCTGCTGTTGGCCTCTCGAGGGCGCCGAGAATCAATCGATGGACCACTACAGCCACAGCGCGTAGGTCGGATTAGTGGCGGAACGCCGCGTAATCCGACGCTGCAGGGATAACAATGGTGTCGGATTACGCTCCGCTAATCCGACCTACTTGACTGCTTTGGCCGATATCATTTCTCGGCATGATCCAGTCCTTCAGGCCAAGGAAGAGGGCTTCGCGGGCGTCACGCTTCCCAGGGTCCGGCGCCGGCAAGACTCAAGTCGCAATACCATACTTGTGCTGCGTGGCCGCATACTGCTGCTTCAGCGATTCCAGCTTCGGATGCTTGGGGTCGATCTTGCGGATCACTTGCATCTGGTGCTGCGCCTGTTCGGCCAGCGGGGCTTCCCAGCCCAGCATGTTGAGCTGGCGCAGGATGGCGTCGACGGAGGCGAACAGCACGGGCAGGTTGCCCGGCGTTTTGCGCAGGGCCTGGCGCAGCACGAAGACGGCCCCCTTGAGTTCTCCGCTTTCCGACTTGCTGGCCGCGTCCTGCATGAGTTCCTGCACCTGGTTCTTGATCTGCTGGCCCATGCCTTGCGCCAGGTCGTGGCGGCCGGCTTTCTCGAACACGTCCACGGCCGCTTCCATCGTCACTTCGCTGTCCGCCTCGTTGACGAGTTTCATCATGACGTCGGACGCGGCCTGCTCCAGGTTGTTCTTCAGGCAGCTCTGCACCAGGCCCACCTTCAGCTGCGTCGACAGGCCGCGCGCGCCGTCGAGGGCGGCGGCGGCCAGCTGCAGCTCGCTGGCGGCGGCGATGTCGTTGCCCGACAATTCATGCAGCATGGCGGCCGAGATGGCGCGGCACGCTTCGACGTTGGCGCCGCCGCGCAGCGAACGTTCCATGTCGCGCAGCACGCCGCTCGCCTGCGGCGCGTCGCCTTTTTTTACCAGCGTTTTGACCAGGTTGACATGGTCTTCCGGGTCGCGGAATTCCGAGTACTTCGCCTTCGTCACCACCTGCTTGTAGGCCCGTTCGGCTGCGCCGATGTCGCCCGTGTCGAAAGCGATGCCGCCCAGGTGGCGCAGGCGGCGCACCATGTGCGGCGAAATGGCCACCGCGTCTTCGAGGATTTTCTTCGCCTGCATCTGCTGGCCCATGGCTTCATGGTTCTTCGCCAGCAGGTCGTAGGCGGCCATGAAGCGGGGATTGACTTCCACCAGTTCCAGCAGCGCGTCCTGCGCATCTTCGTGGCGCTGCTGTTCGAACAGCGTGCGCGCCAGTCCCAGGTGTGCCCAGGCCATGGGGCGCGTGGCCAGCGTGTCGGCGTAGATCTGTTCCGCTTCCTTCCACTCGCCCAGGGTCAGGTGCAGTTCGGCGCGCAGGCGGGCGAAATCGGCCGCCAGGCGCGGGTGCTGCAGTTCCGCCGCGCGGCAGCTTTTCACGGCTTCGCGCAAGTCGCCCTTGTCGATCAGCTGGTAGGTGGGCAGGAAGAGGGCGCGGCGCTCGATGGCGCGTTCGATGCGCCCGCTCAGCACATCGACGGTAAACGGTTTTAATATGTAGTCGGACGGCGTCAGCTCGGCCGCGCTGATCACCTTGCTGTGGATGGCTTCGGAGGTCAGCATGATGAATATCGTCCACAGGCCGATCAGCTTATGGTGGCGCAAGTCTTCCAGCAATTGCTGGCCGTCCTGGCCGTCCGTGCCACTACCAAGATCGTATTCGCACAGGATGATGTCGAACGGTTTCTTTGTCAGCAGGCGGATGGCCGTGCCGGAATTGACGGCGTATTCCACCTTGGTGATGGCCGCCTGGTTCAGCATATTGTGCAGATTGCCCCGCATGCTGGGGTTCGGGTCGACGATCAGGACAGATAAGTCGCTATGTTCTGGCATTGTTCAGCTCTCGTTCATCTGTTCGGTCATTTGCGGGAACTCTTCTTATATATGTGCCTGTTAGTACTATTTTTTATCAGCATACTGCAAAGCCGCCCGACACTGCCAGCAAAATGCAAGCTATCGAACGCAGGGCAGGGCGGCCGGCGCTTCCGCTGGTTGCCGGCGTTGTATTTCATGACAATCGGCAGGCCTGTCGCGGCAGCGGGCGCGGCTTTTTCCTGCAGATAGTTCACTTGCATGATAGTATCCTAATTACAACTAATGTTGAACGCCGTGTAATCTTGCGGCCAGGCATGCGCAAGGCTTTACCGGGCGCTTCTTTCTTTCTGGTGTCGATACCCGTCATGCGCATTCCTGACCTTTCTTCCCTGCGGCGCGTTGCCGTTCCCCTCGCATTTGGCGGCAACAGCGAACAGCAGCACACGTATTTCGCGGAGCTGCACCGCGTCGGCATGGTCACGCAGCTGCTGGGCATCATCGCCTACAGCCTGACCTGGATACTGATGCCGCCACCCTACGAGCCGAACCTGACGCACGCGGTGCTGGCGCTGCTGGGCATGCTGGCCAGCCTGGTGGCGCGCTACCGCTGCACCACCTTGCCCGTGCTCACCATCACGGGCGCCTGCGCCGTGCTGGCGCTGACCTTCGGCTTGCGCACCATGGCCGATGCTGTCGAGCACGCCAGCTTCTGGGTCTTGCCCGTCGGCGTCTTCATGACACTGGCCATTGCTTCGATCTTCAATGGCGGCCTCAGCTACCTGGCCGTGGTGGCGGGCGTGTGGTGGAACGTGGGCCATGGCTTGTATCCCGTCAACGCGGGCTTGCCCGACCAGCCGTGGGCGCCGCTGATGATCGCCGTCAGCGTGCTGTTCGGCCTGGCGCTGAATGTCAGCTTCAGCTTATTGCGGCTGCGTAATTACCACGCCAGGCAGGAACTGACGCGGCTGGCTTACCAGGACAGCCTGACTGGCCTGAACAACCGCCGCATGTTCACGCAGCGCGCGCAGCAGATGCATGGTGCGCCGCATGGCGGCATGCTGCACTTTTTGATGATCGATATCGACGATTTCAAGATCATCAACGACCAGCAGGGCCACGATGCAGGCGACGAAGTGCTGGTGCGCACGGCCGCCGTCATCGCCGCCAAGGCGCACGGCCACCTGTGCGGGCGCCTGGGCGGCGAGGAGTTCGGCATCGTCTACGCGGGCAATCGTGAAGAGGTGCGCGCGTTTGCGGGCGCTCTGGTGGACGCCGTCAGCCAGGCGTTCCTGGCCGCGCGTTTCGTCTCCATCAGCGTGGGCGTGGCCGAACTGGACCGCGGCAAGGAGCTGGGCCACAGCTACCGCCTGGCTGACGAAGCGCTGTATTTGGCCAAGCGCCAGGGCAAGAACCGCTATGTGATCGCCTGACGGCCGTCTGGCGCGGTCGCTTGGTGCATGCCTGGCGCTGGTTGTTGCAAGTTGGCAAAAACTACCGGTTTCAAGGGCAAAATGGCCGCAAAGCCATAAGTTCCGGTAATAAAGCAGGGGTAAAACGGGTATAATGCGCGCAAAGGAAATTTGCCGTACGAAAGATATTGTCATACCTACCTTTAACCCGCAGCCACGCTGCATCAACCACCTTCCAATCATGTTGATACTGCCGGGTTCCAATGCCCTGTCTCATTTCCGTAGCCACCGTCTGTTAAGCCAACTGCAAGCCGTTTCGCCTGCGATTGTTGCCGTGCAAGCACGCTATGTCCATTTCATCGATGCCAGCGCGCCTCTCACCAACGACGACAGCACGCGCCTCGGCGCCTTGCTGACGTACGGCGAGCCGGCCCAGGCAGACAATACGGAAGGCGCTGCCGAAGAATTCTTCGTCATCCCCCGTTTCGGCACGATCTCGCCGTGGGCATCGAAAGCCACCGACATTGCGCACAACTGCGGCATGGCGCACATCAAGCGCGTCGAACGCGGCATCGCTTTCCGCATCAACCTGAAATCGGGCATCCTGGGCAGCGCCATCGGCGCCGGCAAATTGACGGACGAACAGGTACAGGCCGTGGCCGGCCTGCTGCACGACCGCATGACGGAATCCGTGCTGCGCAGCGCCGACGACGCCAAGGACCTGTTCCGCACCCTGGAGGCGCGCCCGCTGGAATCGATCGACTTGCTGGGGCAGGGCAAGGCCGCGCTGGAAACGGCGAACGTGGAACTGGGCCTGGCGATGTCGGAAGACGAAATCGACTACCTGGACGCCGCCTTTACCAAGGCCGGCCGCAACCCGACGGACGTGGAACTGATGATGTTCGCGCAGGCGAACAGCGAGCATTGCCGCCACAAGATCTTCAACGCCGACTGGACCATCGACGGCGTGGCGCAACCGAAGTCGCTGTTCGGCATGATCAAGAACACGCATGAACTGCAGCCGAAGGGCACCGTCGTCGCCTACAGCGACAATTCCTCGATCATGGAAGGCGCGACCGTGTCGCGCTTCTACCCGCGCGGCGAAAACCATGAATATGCGGCGTCGACGGAACTGACGCACACCCTGATGAAGGTGGAAACGCATAACCACCCGACGGCCATTTCTCCATTCCCGGGCGCCTCCACGGGCGCGGGCGGCGAGATTCGCGACGAAGGCGCGACGGGCCGTGGCGCCAAGCCAAAAGCGGGGTTGACCGGTTTCACCGTATCGAATTTGTCCCTGCCGGACGCCGTGCGCAGCTGGGAAACGGCCGCTTCCGTAACGGCGCCGCTGGCTGGCCGTACCGAGGCAGACCAATACGGCAATCAATATGGCAAACCCGAACGCATCGCTTCGCCGCTGCAGATCATGATCGAAGGCCCATTGGGCGGCGCCGCGTTCTCGAACGAATTCGGTCGTCCCGTCCTGGGCGGCTACTTCCGCACGTATGAACAGAACGTCGGCGCAGACAAAGATGCGGTATTTGGCTACCACAAGCCGATCATGATCGCGGGCGGCATCGGCAATATCTCGGCGCAGCACACGCACAAGAACGACATTCCCGTCGGCAGCCTGCTGGTGCAGCTGGGTGGCCCTGGCATGCGCATCGGCATGGGCGGCAGCGCCGCTTCGTCGATGACCACCGGCAGCAATACGGCCGACCTGGACTTCGATTCCGTCCAGCGCGGCAACCCGGAAATGGAACGCCGCGCCCAGGAAGTCATCAACGCCTGCTGGCAAATGGGCGCCGATAACCCGATCATCTCCATCCACGACGTGGGTGCGGGCGGCTTGTCGAATGCGTTCCCGGAAATCACCAACGACGCCAAGCGCGGCGCGATTTTCGACCTGCGCAAGATCCCGCTGGAAGAATCGGGCATGGCGCCGAAAGAAATCTGGAGCAATGAATCGCAGGAACGCTACGTGCTGGCCATCGCGCCGGAAAGCCTGCCGCTCTTCAAAGCCATGTGCGAACGCGAACGCTGCCTGTTCGCCGCCGTGGGCGTGGCCACCGAAGAGCGCCAGCTGAAACTGATCGACCCGGAACTGGGCAACGAGCCGGTCGACATGCCGATGGACGTCTTGCTGGGCAAACCGCCAAAGATGCAGCGCGACGTGGTCCACGTGGCCAATGACTTCCCGGCCATCGACCTGACGGGCATGGACTTGAAGGACGTGGCGCAAAAAGTGCTGCTGCTGCCGACCGTGGCCGACAAATCCTTCCTCATCACCATCGGCGACCGCAGCGTGGGCGGCATGACCGTGCGCGACCAGATGGTGGGACCATGGCAAGTGCCGGTGGCCGATTGCGCCGTTACCACCATGAGCTTTGAAGGCTACCTGGGCGAAGCGATGGCCATGGGCGAACGCACGCCGCTGGCCGTCATCGACGCGGCAGCTTCCGGCCGCATGGCCGTGGGCGAAGCCGTCACCAACATCGCCGCCGCAGCCATCGGCGATATCAGCGACATCAAACTGTCCGCCAACTGGATGGCCGCGTGCGGCCAGCCAGGCCAGGACGCGGCCCTGTACGACACGGTGAAAGCCGTCGGCATGGAACTGTGCCCGGCGCTGGGCATCAGCATCCCGGTCGGCAAGGATTCGCTGTCGATGCGCACGACGTGGAAAGACGAGAGCACGGGGGCGGCGAAATCCGTCACCTCGCCAGTGTCGCTGATCGTGTCCTCGTTCGCGCCAGTGACCGACGTGCGCAAGTCGCTCACGCCGCAGCTGAAAACGGACAAGGGCGACACGTCCTTGATCTTGATCGACCTGGGGCGCGGCAAGAACCGCCTGGGCGCCTCCGCCCTGGCGCAAGTCATGGGCCAGCTGGGTAACGCCACGCCGGACGTCGACAGCGCGGAAGACCTGAAAGGCTTCTTCGCGGCCATTCAAAAACTCAATAGCGACGACAAGCTGCTGGCCTACCATGACCGTTCGGACGGCGGCCTGTATGCCACCCTGACGGAAATGGCCTTCGCCGGCCACACGGGCATGTCCGTCAACCTGGACATGCTGACCATGGAAGGCGAGCATTCCAGCGACTGGGGCGACGCCAAGAACTGGGCCGGCCAGGTAGCGGAACGCCGCAACGAACTGACCCTGCGCGCCTTGTTCAGCGAAGAGCTGGGCGCCGTGATCCAGGTGCGCGCGGAAGAAAAGTCTCTCGTCATGGACGTGCTGCGCACGTTTAATTTGGGCGCCTGCAGCCATATCATCGGCAAATTGAATGACCGCGACGTGATCGAATTCACGCGCGACGCCAAGCTGATTTACACCCAGCCGCGCGCCGAACTGCACCGCCTGTGGAGCGAAACGAGCTGGCGCATCGCCCGCCTGCGTGACAACCCGGCCTGCGCGGACGCCGAATACGACCGCCTGCTGGACGTGCAAGACCCGGGCATGTCGCCGATCGTCACGTTTGACCAGAACGACAACATCGCCGCGCCATTCATCGCCACCGGCGTGCGTCCGCGCGTCGCCATCCTGCGCGAGCAGGGCGTCAACTCGCACATCGAGACGGCCTACGTCATGCACCAGGCAGGTTTTACGGCTGTCGACGTGCACATGAGCGACCTGATTGCCGGCCGCGTCAAGCTGGACGACTTCCAGGGCGTCATCGCCGTGGGCGGCTTCTCGTACGGCGACGTGCTGGGCGCGGGCGAAGGCTGGGCAAAAACCATCCTGTTCAACGCCAGCCTGGCGGAGCAGTTCGCGCGCTTCTTCAACCGCACGGACAGTTTTGGCCTGGGCATCTGCAACGGCTGCCAGATGATGAGCAACCTGAAATCCATCATCCCCGGCGCCCACGCCTGGCCGAAATTCACGACCAACAAGTCGGAGAAATTCGAAGGCCGCTTTGCCATGGTCGAAGTGATGGATTCCCCATCGATCTTCTTCAACGGCATGGCCGGCACGCAAGCGGGCATCGCCATCGCCCACGGCGAAGGCTACGCCGACTTCTCGCAAACGGGCGACATCACCCAAGTCACCAAAGCCATGCGCTTCGTCGACAACAAGGGCGCCGCCACCGAAGCGTATCCGTACAACCCGAACGGCTCGCCGGAAGGCATCACCTCCGTGACCACGCCAGACGGCCGCTTCACCGTGCTGATGCCGCACGCGGAGCGCGTGTTCCGCAGCGTGCAGCAGTCCTACCACCCTGAAGCGTGGGGCGAGGATTCGCCGTGGATGCGCATGTTCAGGAATGCGCGGAAGTTTGTGGGGTAATTAGTTCGCTTTCAGCGCGGCGCCTTGGTTTCAGGCGCTGCTGCTGGGATGGAAATGAGAAAGCCGCTGTCGGGAGACAGCGGCTTTTTTGTTTCGAGACTATTGATACCTTTTTAAGACAATACTTGTGGTTTCGATTGCAATGCAATTTTGTTGTTTTTAATTAGTATCTTTATTTTGTTTGCCCACGCTTTTTTTTTCTTCTTCAGTATTGTCGGTTTTGCATTCTGCGTTGAATTTTTCCCAAATTCCAATTAGTTTTAGGTGTAATCCCTTTTGGGAAAATTGATAATTTTTACTTGCATCCTCAAGATCCCAAGCAAACCATTTACTATATATGTACCCCTCTATTGCCTTAATCGCTGCAGTGGAGCTTTCGGGTGCAGTCTTGTTTTTTGTAACTGATAGGAGGAAAGGGATTATGATTGGCATGCTATCCTTCCTTAGTGAATTATCGCTTATTAATCTACCACCTAATATGCTTATGCAGCCATCTATTGCTGTGTATTTATTTTTAATTAAATATTTTAGAGCGCAAACCATCTCAAGACTGTCAAACTTCGCACTCTCAATAAATAAGCATAAGTAAAGACTATGATTTTTGAAATCAATTTGGAAATTATCAAAATTAATATTAATTTTTGTTTTTATTGATCTCGCATACAATTTAACCCAAGCTTCTTCATTAATGGATAATGATATTTTAGGAGTTTCACCTTTTGAAAAGTAGGATTTAAGTATTTCGTGCGATAAGAAATCTTCTACCTTTTTAATTTTATCTAGAGATAGAACCTGAGGGAAAGAAACTTCATCTTCAGAAAGCCATTTTTTTAGTCTATGTATTGACGACTTAATTATTGGCATTATTGATTTTTTGTCATCAATGTTAATAATCATCTTTAGCGCCTGAAGTGAATTTGAATTTTCAATGGGCCAATGATTTATCTCGGATATAAATAACCCAAGTGTTTTGATGACTTCTATTTTTTCTTGGTGATTATCTTTGTGAAATATTTTACTGTTATAAATTGAAAATATTAAACTTGTAAATGCATCTTCACCTCCTTTTTTTATTTCTCCAACGTAGTCTTTTAATTTTAGAGAAAATATTTCTGGAAAGCCAACTTGACTATAGTTATTTTTCAATATGATTCCGCTCTTATCTTCAATGGATGCTTTTATTTTTTTATCAAGAAGAATCTGATTTGCAATGTTTTTCTCGACATTGAAAAATAGTCCACCAATTGAATTTTCTATATCTTTTCCAAGAAGTTGGATGTTGTTTCTGGATGGTATCTCTCTACTGATTAACTTTTCCAAAAAAATATCCGAACTATATTTTTCTCGAAAAATAATATATAGTGCTTTGTGCGATATTGGAACCTCCCTCCACTGAAGATCAATAGCGACGATACTATTCACAAAAGTCAAAAGGCGTCTTGGGCTCGGCGGCGCTATCTCCATTCCCATTTCTTGTGCGCAAAGTAAGAATATTGCATGTTTTTCTGTAGATGCTACCTCTTCTGAAAAAGCGGTACATAGAAGATCAAATAAGTGATTTTTCCAAATGGATAAATTTAAAGGTGGGACATAAAATTTAATTTGAAATGATTTTTCTAGAAAATGTTCTTGAGATGAGGTTTTTTTATTTTCTTGCTCGGACTCTATTTCAGTAGGTTTAAGTTTTTCTCTGGAGTAAGGAATTATTACCCATAATTTTCTGAACCAAGTTTTGTCAGAAAAAGCTGTATTCGCTATAAATGAGCGTAGGATCGACCAAACTTCTTTTAATTCATCGGTATCAACTCGATCTAAATTATCAAGAATTATAACCAATTTTCTATTTTCATAACGAAGTGCGGTCCCTAGGAGCTTTTCAAAATTTTCTTGGAATTCAATTGATGTCGATTCCTTTTCGCCGGTAATTTCTGTACTCTCAGATGTTTCAGTTTTCTTTAAAAATAGATTCCACATATCATTGCTTGTTTCTCCTTTTAATTTTGATGTTAATAGCGATAGGATTATGCAAATGAAAGGAAGTGTTGCTATTGCTGTTCCTGCAATGAGCGGGTAATTTGAGAAGCTCCAAATTGCATTTTTCGTATCTCGTGCCCCAACTGAAATAAGCGAAAAACCTAACGGAATTAGTAGTAGAAGAGGTAAAAATATTTTTGCCAAATTTGTATATGCTGGGGTTGTTTTTTTTACTGACTCCTTTAGATTTCCAGATAATTTTTCTTTTAATCTTATCCAGAAGTCTACGTCATAGCAACCATCTTCAGATTTGTCTGTGGTTAACCAGCCCAAATCAATGAAGTGATTAATTAATGATTCTAGAAATACTCGCCTTAATGGTTCCCCTTGATGAACCCATGCATCAAAATTAAATGTTGTAATTTTTTTTCTGGAAGATGGCATCGAAGAAATTATCTTTACAATACTTGATTTTCCAGAACCCCAGTTTCCTTCCAGACCAATAGTTTTTCCACCTTCTTGATTTTCAATAATGTAATTTATTGCCTCTGCTATTTTTCTGTGAGCATTAAATTTGTCATTTTTTGTTGGTGTGTCGCTTATAATATTTGGAAACATCGTTAGCTCTTTTTTAATATCTTGTTTTATGTGGGTTCTATAAAGCATACTTTTATGGATTGAAATATAAAATTTATTTTATTTTTATGTGTTTTTGATGGTTGGGTTTTTAGAGAATTTTATGATTGGATCTCTATAGAGATAGTTTGTTTTAGGTTTTATATTTCTTCAGTTATTTATTCGACGGTGAAATTTCACAACAGTCTAGCCACCCCCACAATCACCACCGCCGACGGCACCAGCAAAAACTGCGCGATCAGCGTCCCCGCCAGTCGGCTTCCCACCAACCACACCACCGCGCGCCGGAATTGCGATTCTTCGATCTTGCCCTCGATGGCATCATCCGTCATGCCCGACAGGTGCGGGTCGATGAAGACGGCCATCATGATGGTGGCGCCGCCGTTGATGATCGATGAAAGCGTGCTGGAGGTGACGCGCACGCTGGGGTCGAGCACGCCTGCGTACAGGGAAGCGAAGACGCCCACCGTCCACAGGGCGGTGGCGATGACGTTCATGGCGGTCATCGAGACGGAGACGCCGGATTTTTCGCCCAGGCCCGTGACGTTTTCGGGCTTGGGCAGGCTGGCGGAGGTCTTGAGGTAGGACAAGCCGCCCTTGAAGACGGCGTGCAGCAGCAGTTTTGGTACCGACCTGTCAACCTGGAAATGCTCGACAGCGCGGCAGAAGGCGCGCTGGAAGGTGGGGATCAGTATCGCGCCGAGGACGGTTGCCAGGCTGGCGGACAGCAGCAGCCAGTGGAAATCTACCAATAGGATGCTGGCGGCAACATGCTGGTCGATGCCCGTTTCCATCCGCTTGGCGAAGGTAGGACTGAAAAACGGGCCCAGAAAAGAGTTCGAGGTACGCACCAGCAATATCAAAATGCTGAATAGGGCCAGCGACACGGCGATGCGCCGTGTACGGATGCTGGCGATGCGCACGGAACAGGCGAGGGTGCCGATGATGTGGATGATGAACGTCAGTGCGCAAATCTGCAGCAATTGCTTGTTCATCACAGCCTTGCAGTGAAGAAAATGTTATTCCATGCTGCCATGAAGTTACTTATTTTTCAACTGCAAATAAGTTAATTATCAAGTTAAGTGGTTTTCGTGGTGTTTTTGGTGTTTGTGTGCGGTAGGCTGTCTTTGACCCCAAGGCAGAAACTGGGGTCAGACCCTTAGGGGAAATGTCCCCAAAAGGGGGATATTTCGATCACGAAGTGTCTGACCCCGGCCCTTTGCCTGTGGGGTGAACCATGCCGCCACTGGCGCGATAGCCACAATGGCGTTGCCATCGTAGTTACTTGCTTGCATTCCAGCGACGCGCCCTCAGCTACGTGGGAGTGGTAGCCTGTAGCGCTGCCTCATTCGAACCAACCAGGAGAACCGCCATGAGTTTTGATTCCTTTCTGTCCAAGCTGAAGACCAAAGCAAGCGAACTGAAAACC
Organism: Janthinobacterium sp. AD80; assembly: GCF_002878455.1. GTDB lineage: Bacteria > Pseudomonadota > Gammaproteobacteria > Burkholderiales > Burkholderiaceae_D > Janthinobacterium. The sequence goes on along the minus strand of NZ_NRDQ01000013.1, from coordinate 1,900 downwards.
GAAGCGCTGAAGTACAAGAACAAGGATTTCCTGAATGCTGCGATGGCCGGGTCGGCTCTGATCGCGATGGCGGACGGCAGTGTCAGTGCGGAAGAGAAGCAGAAGATGGTCAAATTCATTGAAAGCAATGACGCGCTGTCGGTGTTTACCACCAGCGATGTGATCAAGGCTTTCCAGGACTATGTCGGCCAGCTGGAATTCGACAAGGATATCGGCGAGGCCAAGGCGTATCAGGCGCTGGGCAAGATGAAGTCGAATGTGGAGGCGTCGCGCCTGCTGGTGCGCATGATTATCGCCGTCGCTTCGTCGGACGGCAATTTCGACGCCAACGAACAGCGCGTGGCCAGCAAGATCGCGCGCGAGCTGGGCCTGACTCCGGCGGAGTTCGAGTTGCAGTAACTATTAAGCCAGCCAACCCCGGCTGGCCAGACTTAACTCTTGTCCCACCACGGCGGCGTGCCCGAAGACCAGGGGCACGCCATTTCCAATTCGCTGATCCGGTAACGGATCTCTATCACCTGGCCATGTTGAAACGGACCGCGTCGCCAGTCGCCGGAATCAAAGACGTAGCCTTTGCCCTTGATGCAATGAGTGGTCGGATTGTTGCCGATGGGGCCGGTCGAGTGCAGGGTGACGCGCACTTCGCCGTTGGCGTCCAGCGGCGCGTCGCCACCCATGAACAGTGGATCCGAGCCGACGTCGCAGACAGTGGTGCTACCTATCTTGCTGCAGTGCTTGATATACGTTTGCTGGCGCGCATTGGCCAGGTAATCGTCATGCCGCATCGGCTTGCCGTCGTCATAGGTAAAGCGCAGGGTCACTTGCGTGGGCTCGCTGGCCGGATGGCGCGTCGTGGTGGTGCAGGCGGCGCTGACCAGGGCCAGCAGGGGCCAGGCCAGCAGGCGCAGGCCTCGCCCCAAGAATTGCGCCAGCCGGGCTGGAATTTTTTTAGTCTGCGTCATGGTGCTCCATGGAGTGGCTGCGGCATTATCGCGGCGAAGGTGGCCAAGGTGGCGATGGCGGCGATCATAGCATGCAGGCAATGTTCTAGGCATCACGACTGCCGTGCCACTAGCGCGCCGCGATCGGCAGCGCCGCCACCCGTTCCAGGCGCATGCTGCCGTCGGCCATGCGCTGTGGCGTCACCATCATCACCAGTTCTCCATTCAGCGTGCCGTCGTCGCGGCGGTCGATGCGTACCTTGAGCTTGCGGTCGAGCGCGACAAACAGATTGGGCGTGGCGGCAACGATGCGGTGTTCTTCGCCGTCGCCCACCTTGGCGTACAGCAAACCGCCGTACTGGCGCAGGCGCAGGGGCTGGCCGTTGGCCAAGGTGTATTCGCCCGCGTAGGGCTGGAAATCCTCGCGGCTGATATAGCGGGGCTGGGCCGGCGGCGTGATGCGCAGCGACAGGGCAGGTACTTCCACCGTGCGCTCCGGCGGCAGCACCTGGGCCGTGGCCAGGGTGCTGGCGGCGATGACGATGCACGAGATGATGCGGTTCTTCATGATGGCTCTCCTTGCTCAATGGGGGATGGGCCAGGCCGCGCCACCGCTGCTCTGGTGGATCAGGGCGATCAGTTCGCCCTGGCGCGCCGTGCCCGTCTTGTCGTAGATGTGGTGCAGATGCGTCTTGACGGTGTTGATGGAGACGCTGGCGCCAGTGGCGATGCTGTCGATGGCGCTGCCTTGCGCCAGCGCCTGGGCCACTTGCGCTTCGGCTTGCGTCAAGTCAAACAGCTGCTGCAGCATGGGCGCTGCCACGGCTGGCGCCTGCGGGTCGCGCGCCAGCACCAGGGCGCAGGGGCGCGCATGCAGCCGATTGTGTCGATGCTGCTGCGGCCGGAATGGCGCCACCGTCAGGCACAGGTCAGGTGCGCCCGGGCGAGGCAGGCGCACG
>NZ_NRDQ01000129.1 GCF_002878455.1 Janthinobacterium sp. AD80 | reverse complement strand
CAGCCAGCGGCGCGGCGACAGGCGCCGCCAGGGCCGCTGCGCTCGCTGGCGTCAGGGCCGCCACGTCGGCAGGTACGGCCGCTGCAGCGGGCACGTTCGCCCGCGAATTGGGCAGGATGCCGGCGATCGATGCCGCGCCCACCAGGCACAGGACGGTGACGGAAATGGCGGCGCCGGCCATCAAGGGGTGGATGCGGCTGGCGGTAGTCGTCGTGTTCATGTGTTCTCCTGGGGGGCAAAGTGTTGCGCTGTTGTTGATGTGTCCAGAGTAGCGGCCGCGCTTGTCCAAGGCTAGGCCTTGCGCTGTATCAAACGTAAGCAGGTGTAAGCCGCGCTTTGCAAAGCACAGTAGAATCGGTGCTTCCCTTTTCCGAAAGTCCGCCATGAGCCAGTTATTCACGCCGTATGCACTGGGGCCCCTGCAGGTGGCCAACCGCATCGCCATCGCCCCCATGTGCCAGTACTCGGCAGACAACGGCAACGCCACCGACTGGCACATGATCCACCTGGGGCACCTGGCCCTGTCCGGCGCCGGCTTGCTGATGACGGAAGCGACGGCCGTCTCGCCCGAGGGACGCATCTCGGCCGCGGACCTGGGCCTGTGGTCGGATGCGAATCAAGCTGCGCTGTCCAAGGTGGTGCAGGCGATCCGCCGCCACGCGCCGATTCCGCTGGTGGTGCAGCTGGGCCACGCGGGACGCAAGGCGTCGAGCCGCGCGCCGTGGGAAGGTGGTTCCTGCGTGCACCTGGCCGAAGGCGGCTGGCAAACGGTGGCGCCGTCCGCCATCGCCCATGCACCCGGTGAAACCGTGCCGATCGCCCTTGACGAGATGGGTTTGCTGCAAGTGAAGGGCGCCTTTGTCGCGGCCGCCCAGCGCGTGCATGCGCTCGGTATCGACGGCATCGAACTGCACGCGGCGCATGGCTATTTGCTGCACCAGTTCCTGTCGCCGCTGGCCAACCAGCGCACGGATGCGTATGGCGGCAGCCTGGAAAACCGCATGCGCTTTCCGCTCGAAGTGGTTGAAGCCGTGCGCGCCGCCGTGCCCGCCAGCGTGGCCGTGGGCGTGCGCATTTCCGCCACCGACTGGGTTGAGGGCGGCTGGGAAATCGAGCAAAGCGTGCGCTTCGCGCAGGAACTCAAGCAGCTGGGCGCCGACTTCATCCATGTTTCCAGCGGCGGCATCTCGCCGCAGCAGCAGATTCCCGTGGGTCCCGGCTACCAGGTGGCGTTTGCCGAGCGCATCAAGCGTGACAGCGGCTTGCCCACCATCAGCGTCGGTCTGATCACGCAAGCGCGGCAGGCGGAAAGCATCATCGCTGACGGCCAGTCCGACATGGTGGCGCTGGCGCGCGCCATCCTGTTCGATCCGCGCTGGCCATGGCATGCGGCGGCCGAGCTGGGCGCGCAAGTGCAGGCGCCGCCACAGTACTGGCGCTCGCAGCCGCGCGAATACAAGAATTTGTTCGGCGACACGGCACTGGGACAGCGCTGAGGCCGGTTCTGCTACACTGACGCTTCTTTCCCATTTCTCCAGGACGCTTCGACATGCGCCATTGATACTGCCGTGCTGTGCACGGCCTCGCCCTTCCCGCCAGCGCCACGTTGCGCCGCGCGGGTTCGCCAGCCCTGTCTGCACGTACAAGGAGTATCCATGCCCGCATTACTACAACTCGACCGTCTTTCCTTTGTGCTGCCCGATGGCCGCGCCCTGTTTTCCGATTTGCAATTTAGTTTTGCCCCACGGCGTATCGGCATCGTCGGCGATAACGGCGCGGGCAAGAGCGTACTGGCGCGCCTGCTGGCGGGCCAGCTCATGCCGTCGAGCGGCGCCGTGCGCCGCGATGGCAGCCTGCATTATGTGGCGCAGGAACTGGAGCCCGAGCGCTATCCCAGCGTGGCCGCGCTCGCCGGCATGGCGCCCTTGCTGGCCGCGCTGGAGCGCATCGCGGCAGGCAGCATCGATGACGCCGATTATGCGCTGGTGGGCGAGCGCTGGGATGCCCATGCCCGTTTGCGCCAGGCGCTCGACGCCATTGATTTGCGCCACGTGGATGCCGGCACGCCAACGGCCAGCCTGAGCGGAGGCGAGCGTCAGCGCATCGCCCTGCAGGGTGCCTGGCTGTCGCAGGCGGACTGGCTGGTGCTCGATGAACCGAGCAACCATCTCGATGCGCAGCAGCGTGCACGCCTGGTGGCGCAGATGGCGCGCTGGCCGGGTGGCTTGCTGCTGGTCAGCCATGATCGTGGCTTGCTGCAACACGTCGATGACATCGTTGAACTGTCGTCACAGGGCTTGCGCAGCTATGGCGGCAACTATGCCGCGTACGCGCAGCAGCGCGCGCTGGAACAGGCCGGATTCGCGGCGGCCCTGCAGGCGGAAAAGGCGGGTGCCAGACGCGGACAGCGCGAGGCGCAGCAGCAGATGGAGCGCCAGCAAAAGCGCGTGGCGCGCGGCGAACGTGATGGACGCGAAGGCAATCAAAGCAAGCTCTTGCTCGATGCCCGCAAGGAGAGCAGCCAGGATAGCCAGGGCAAGCTGCGCCTGCGCGCGCAAGAGGCGCAGCAGGCGCGCCAGCAAAAGGTGAGCGAGGCCAGCGCCCGCTGCGCGCCCGAGGTGGAACGCCTGCTGCTGGCGCCCGACAGTGCCGTGCCGAATGGCAAGCTGATCCTGGAATTGCGTGACCTGGTCTTGCCGTATGGCCAGGCGCAGCCAGTAAACCTGATCTTGAGCGGCCCGCGCCGCCTGGCCGTGACGGGTGACAATGGCAGCGGCAAGTCGACCCTGCTGCGCGTGATCGCCGGCCAGCTGGCGGCGGCCAGTGGCGATGTGCGCTGCCATGCCACGGTGGCGTGGCTGGACCAGCACGCGGGGACGCGCGACGGCGAGCTGAGCGCCGTGCAGCGCTTGCAGGCACGCAACAGCGTCTTGCCGGAAGGCGAGCTGCGCACGCGGCTGGCGCTGCTGGGCATTGCCGGTGCGCGCGCCACCGTGCCCAGCCGCTTGCTTAGCGGCGGCGAGCGCATGAAGGTGGCGCTGGCAGCCGAGCTGTACGCGCAGGCACCGCCGCAATTGCTGCTGCTGGACGAGCCCGACAATCACCTGGACGTGGCCAGCCTGCAGGCGCTGGAGCAGATGCTGGGGCAATACGCGGGCGCGCTACTTGTGGTATCGCACGATCAGGCGTTTTTGCAGGCGATAAACCTTGACCCAGAGGGCTTGACATTGCATAAGAGACAATCAAGTGAAAAAAGTCACGCTTCATGCCTGTAGAGCATGCTTCATGAATCGATGCTGAATTTTGTTTGATTGTCGGTATAATCCACTGAATAACCGGGCCTATTTGTGAACTAAAACTGCTGGTTCACCAATATGATGACGTTTAATCTGGCACTGTTGGCGGTCCATGACCGCGCAGCCGAGGCGACGTTTTCCTTGCCCTGCTGCTGATGAATTTCGGTTTCGTTTATATTGTTTTCTTGGAGAAATAGCATGTCGTTTTACGAAAAACTCAAGGCCCTCAACATCGAATTGCCAGTCGTTGCCGCGCCCGCTGCCGCTTACGTCATGCACGCCCGCACGGGCAACACCGTCTTCCTGTCCGGCCACCTGGCCAAGAAGGATGGCAAGGTCTGGGTTGGCCAGCTGGGCAAGGACGTCACCACGGAAGAAGGCAAAGTGGCCGCGCGCGGCATCGCCATCGAGCTGATCGCCACCCTGCAAGACGCGTGCGGCGGCGACTTGAACAAGGTCAAGCGCATCGTCAAGGTCATGAGCCTGGTCAATTCCACCTCCACATTCACGGAACAGCACCTGGTCACCAACGGTGCATCGGAACTGTTCGTTGAAGTCTTCGGCGACAGCGGCAAGCACGCGCGCTCCGCTTTCGGCGTGGCGCAGATCCCGCTGGGCGCTTGCGTCGAGATCGAACTGATCGCCGAACTGGCCTGACGCAGTAGCCTGACCACATGAGCATGCCGGCGCACATCCGCCGGCCAGCCCTTTCCTCCTTTCCAGCAAGAGCGGAACCGCCATTGGGGTGGAGGGAGAGCTGTATTCAAGAAAAAACGGAGACACGTAATGAAAACGAGTGAACAAGGCTTGCACCGCGGCCTGGGCGAGCGGCAGATCCGCCTGATGGCGCTGGGCGCCGCGATTGGCGTCGGCCTCTTCCTGGGTTCGGGCAACGCGATCAAGATGGCCGGTCCCGGCATCATGCTGTCGTATATTATCGGTGGCGCGGTGATCTTCATGATCATGCGCGCGCTGGGTGAAATGGCCGTGCACAATCCTGTCGCCGGCTCCTTCAGCCGCTATGCCCAGGATTACCTTGGCCCATTGCAAGGCTATCTGACGGGCTGGAATTACTGGTTCCTGTGGCTGGTCACCTGCGTGGCGGAAATTACCGCCGTCGCCATCTACATGGGTATCTGGTTCCCCGACACGCCGCGCTGGATCTGGGCCCTCGCTGCCCTCGGTTCCATGGGCGCCATCAACCTGCTGGCCGTGAAAGCCTACGGCGAGTTCGAGTTCTGGTTTGCCCTGATCAAGGTCGTCACCATCATCCTGATGATCATCGGCGGCGCCGGCATGATCATCTTCGGTTTCGGCAACGACGGCGTGGCCATCGGCATTTCGAACCTGTGGACGCATGGCGGCTTCTTCCCGAATGGCGCGCAGGGCGTGCTGATGTCACTGCAGATGGTGATGTTTGCCTACCTGGGCGTGGAAATGATCGGCCTGACGGCCGGCGAAGCGGCGAACCCGAAGAAGTCGATTCCGGACGCCATCAATTCCGTGTTCTGGCGCATCCTGATTTTCTATGTCGGCGCACTGTTCGTCATCCTGTCGATCTATCCATGGAATGAAATCGGCACCACCGGCAGTCCCTTCGTCATGACCTTCGAACGCCTGGGCATCAAGACGGCGGCCGGCATCATCAACTTTGTCGTGCTGACGGCGGCCTTGTCGTCGTGCAATGGCGGCATCTTCAGCACGGGCCGCATGCTGTACAACCTGGCGCTGCAAGGCCAGGCGCCGAAGGCGTTTGCGGAAACCACGGCCAGCGGCGTGCCGCGCCGCGCCATCCTGGTGTCGGTGTTTGCCTTGCTGCTGGGCGTGCTGCTGAACTACCTGGTGCCGGAAAAAGTGTTTATCTGGGTCACGTCGATCTCCACCTTCGGCGCCGTCTGGACCTGGGGCGTGATCCTGGTCACGCAGATCCAGTTCCGCAAGACCTTGACGCCGCTGGAAATCAAGAACCTGGCCTTCCGCATGCCGTTCGCGCCGTATGGTTCCTGGATTTCGCTGGCCTTCCTGGCGCTGGTGATCGGCCTGATGGCGTATTTCCCCGATACGCGCATCGCCCTGATGGTGGGGCCGGCCTGGCTGATCCTGCTGACGGTGCTGTATTACGTGCTGGGCCTGGCGCCGAAAGAGCGCCGCGACGACGTGCCGCAAGGCTACGAAGCGGGATGGCCACCGGCCGATGCCCCACGCGGCAAGAAATAATGCCCTTGATCTGAACTAATCCACAGCGCGCCCCTGCTCCAGCAGCGGCGCGCTTTTTATTTCATAGAAGCAATTTCTACTTTCGCCAGCACTGGTGCCGTTTTCCTGGCGCACGCCTGGCGTTGTTTCCTTGCATCAAAGTTCTGTTTGGCTGGGCCGATGAAAGCCCTATAATCGCTTAGTTTTGAAAATGGACGCGATCTTTCCGGTTTTTTGCCAGGTAGGGCCGGGGCGCCATTTTTATGTGTTTTTACCCGTCATGTTCCTAACAACACCTGACAAAACCGTAGCGAGCGTGAAGCGTTGTGGCCAAGAAGCGCAGCTGTGCGAATGCACAGTGAGCAGTGCAGGCCGCGCATCGCGATGCGCAGCAGGTTTTGCCAGGTGTTAAATGCATGCCTCATAAAGGAAGTTTAGTGAGCCAAACCCTGGTCCAGAAAATTTGCCGCACCAAGCCGATCGATACCACGGTCGAGTATGGTGAAGGCCTCAGCAGCAGTGGCTTGAGCCGGTCCATCGGCCTGTTTTCCCTTACCATGATCGGCGTCGGCGCCACCGTCGGCACGGGCATCTTCTTTACCATGGTGGAAGCCGTTCCCAAGGCGGGCCCGGCAGTTATCCTGTCCTTCCTGATCGCCGCCATCACGGCCGGCCTGACGGCGCTGTGCTATGCGGAGTTGTCGTTCCGCATTCCCGCCTCCGGCTCCTCGTACTCGTTTGCCTATGCCACCGTGGGCGAATTTCTCGCCTTCATCATGGCTGCCTGCCTGCTGCTGGAATACGGGCTGGCCGGCAGCGCCGTGGCCATCGGCTGGTCGTCCTACCTGAACAACTTCCTGGAAAATGCGTTTGGCTGGCATATTCCCGAGATGCTGCGCACGCCGATGATCGTTTCCGGCCCGCATGGCATGGAATTTCGCGCCGGCCACATCAATTTGCCGCCCATCCTGCTGATCTGCATGTGCGGCTTTTTGCTGCTGCGCGGCGCCAAGGAATCGGCGCTAATGAATGCCATCATGGTCGTCATCAAGCTGTCCATCCTCGTGTTCTTCATCGCCATTGCCTTCTCGGGCTTCAATGCCGACAACTTCGTGCCTTTCTTCAATAGCGACAATAGCAAGGGCTTTGCCGGCATGACGGGCGTGACGGCCGCCGCCGGCACCGTCTTCTTCTCCTTCATCGGCCTCGATACGGTGGCCACGGCGGGCGATGAAGTGAAAGATCCCAAGCGCAACGTGCCGCGCGGCATCCTGTACGGCTTGCTGATCGTCACCGTGTTTTATTTGCTGGTGGCCGTGGCCGCCCTCGGTGCACAGCAAGCCAAGCTGTTTGAAGGCCAGGAAGCGGGCCTGGCGGTGATCCTGCAAAACGTCACGGGCAAGACCTGGCCCGCATTGATCCTGTCGGCCGGCGCCGTCATTTCCGTCTTCAGCGTGACCCTGGTGACGATCTACGGCCAGACGCGCATCCTGTTCGCCGTCAGCCGCGACGGCCTGATCCCGAAATCGTTCCAGAAAATCCATCCACGCACCCTGGTGCCAGTCAGCAATACCATCATCGTCTGCCTGGTGGTGGCGCTGGTGGCCGGCACGGTCGATGCGACTTACCTGTGGGACATGGTCAGCATCGGTACCCTGACGGCCTTCATGGTGGTGTCCATTGCCGTGCCCGTGCTGCGCCACAAGCAGGGCGCCAACCGCATCGAAGGCTTCAGCGTGCCGTTCGGCCCGTACGTGATTCCCGGCATGAGCGTGTTTGCCTGCCTGTACATCATGCGCGACTTGCCGCATACGACCTTTGTCGTATTCAGCATCTGGATGGCGGTGACGGTGGCGATTTACTTCCTGTACAGCATGCGCCATTCGCATCTGGGCAAGAAGGCGAAGTGATCGTCGTTCATCCATTCAAAACCGCCGCGCTTGCCGGCGGTTTTTTTATTCTTAACCGGAATTTACATGATGAAAATAACTGACCTGACTGGATATGGCTTGCTGGCAAGCCTCCTGCTTGGCGCTACGGCACAGGCTGCTCCCGCTCCTGCAACTGAGCTGGCCTTGCGCGATTACCGCGCCGTGGCCTTGTCGGCCGATGGCCAGCGCATCGCCGCCATCGAATCGAGCAAGGCGGGCGAGCAGCCGCAGCGCCCGCATGCGGTCATCGTCGTGCGCGATGCGGCCAATGGCGCCATCGCGCAGCACATCGATCCTTGCGCCGTGTGTTCCTACGACAAGCCCAGCTGGTCCCCCGATGGCCGCCAACTGGCGTTCATCGCCTACGATGCCAAGGCTGGCCAGGCTACCTTGTACCGGGCCGTCATTGGCCAGCCGCAGCCGCAGGCCGTGCTCAGCTTGAAAGGCGTGGCCAGCACGGCGCGCTGGTCGCCCGATGGCAGACAGCTGGCCCTGCTGGCCACGGTGGGTGCGCGCAAGCTGGCCGGCGCCGTGGAAGCGGGCGCGCGC
>NZ_NRDQ01000128.1 GCF_002878455.1 Janthinobacterium sp. AD80 | reverse complement strand
CTTCACCGACATGGTTGACGCGCATCAGGCCGGCGCTGTGGCGCTGTTCCGCCGCGCTCAGTGCCGCATCGGGCGCGTGCGCGGCCGGCGACGGGCGCGAGGCGGAAGCCACGCCCGCCATCACGCGCAAGGCCTTGTCGGCACCAACAATCAAACGGTCCAGGGGGTCAAAGTAGCGGTGGGCGGTCATCGTGGCTGGGCTCATGTATGGGAAAACATGAATTATAGGACGATAGTGGCTGGCAGTCCCCACGCCGCGCGCAGGGCGAACGGGGCTTTATTGACCTGTGCGCGCTTTTTCCTGCTCGATCCAGTCCACCACGGGACCGACAGCATCGAGGCCGGACAGGCTTTTTGCCACGCCCAGGTTGAGGGAAATCAGGAAGGAGATACTGTCGACGGGGATATCCGGGCAGTGCTGGGCGAAGGCGGCAAGAAAGCGCTCCGATTGCAGCACGCGCAAGACTTTTTCGCCGCTCATGAATTGCAGCACGCTGGCAATGCTGTGCCCGCCACCGAGCGAGTGGTAAATGAAGCGGTTGTACTGCGCGTCGATCAGCTTGAAATCCAGCGTTTCTTCCGTCATCAGGCCAGCCAGGTAATACAGGCCCAGGCTGACGCGGAAGAAACCGATGGCTTCGGCACTGGTCATGCCGGCACGCGCCACGGCCAGTACCTTGTCCTGCATTGCCTGATCGATCGTTTGCATTGCGCTCTCCCGCGCCGTCCGCCGGCGCCCACCGGGCCAGCTTGCATGAAAGTGCTGTTTTTTTCAATAGACCAAACGATATTTCCACCTTGCAAGTTACATTTTTTGCATGCTACTCTAGCTCCTCACTGTCGAATGGATGAAACACATGATTGAGGTCAAGCACCTGGCAAAACGTTTCCGCATGCCGCCCCACAAGGGCAAGGCCATGCACATCAGCGATCCACGCGAACATGACGGCTGGTTCCATGCCGTGCGCGACGTCAGTTTCAGCTGCGCTCCCGGCGAAGTGCTGGGGCTGCTGGGGCCGAATGGCGCCGGCAAGACCACCACCTTGCGCCTGCTGTCGACGGCCTTGCAGGCGGACGCGGGCAGCGCCCTCGTCAATGGCGTCGATGTGCTGAAGCAACCGCTGGTGGCGCGCCAGAGCATCGGTTTCCTGTCCGGCTCGACGGGCCTGTACGGCCGCCTGACGGCGCGCGAAAACGTCGAATATTTCGGCCGCCTGCATGGCATGCCGGCCGACAAGCTGAAACGCCGTTGCGACGAACTGTTCTCCCTGCTGCAGATGGAAGAATATGGCGGCAAGCGCGCCGATCAATTGTCGACGGGCATGAAACAGAAGTGCGCGATCGCCCGCACCGTCGTGCACGAGCCGCAAGTGGTGATCCTCGACGAACCGACCACGGGCCTGGACGTGATGTCGGCCAAGATCCTGCTCGACTTCATCGCCAGCTACAAGGCCCTGCGCGTGCCGCTGATCTTTTCCACGCACCACCTGCACGAGGTGGAAAAGCTGTGCGACCGCGTCTGCATCATCAATCGCGGCACCACCGCCTTCAACGGCACGGTCGACGAACTGCGCCATCTGGGCGGCAGTGCCGATCTGTACGACGCCTTTGTCAGCGTCATCAACCAGGGAGCCTGAGCCATGTGGACCATTTATCTGAAAGAACTGCTGGAGCTCACGCGCGACCGCAAGACCCTGATCTTCACCATTTTGATCCCGATCTTTGCCATGCCGCTGATCTTCGGCGGCTTCGCTTATGTTTCCAGCAATATGTTCAAGAACGCCAAGACGGCGGAAATGCGCTACGCCCTGTTCGGCAAGGACCATTCGCCGGGCCTGAGCGCGCGTTTTGCGCAGCAGCACAATTTGCGCGAAGTGCCGCTGGCCAGCGAGGCGGAGATCCGCCGCGCCATCGGCGACGACACCATCAAGTTCGCCGTGGTCATCCCGCCGCATTTTGAAGACACGCTCAAGCAGCAGGAACAGGCCAAGGTGACCCTGCACTACAACAGCGCCAGCTCGGTGGACGTGACGCACCAGCGGGTGCGCGAGATCGTCGAGGCCTACAATGCCGGCCTGCGCGAAGGCGCCTTGTCGACCCTGAACCTGAGTCCGGCCCAGCTGGCCTTTGCCCTGAATCCCATCGTGCTCGACAAGCAGTCGACGGCCAACGAGCGCGAGCAGATGGGCGCCATCATCGGCGGCATGCTGCCGTATCTGCTGCTGATGGTCTGCCTGACGGCGGCCATGTACCCGGCCATCGACCTGGGTGCCGGCGAAAAGGAACGCGGCACCCTGGAAACCCTGCTGCTGGCGCCCGTGCCGCGCAGCGCCATCGTGCTGGCCAAGTTCCTCGTGCTGTTTACGGTAGGCATGACGTCGGCCGTGCTGATGGTCGGCAGCATGGGCGCCCTGCTGGCCATCTTCGGCAGCTCGCTGGAAGGCCACATGGCGATCCTGGTGAAGAGCATCGGCTTGCCCGACCTGGCCATGGTGACCCTGATGCTGGTGCCGACGGCCGCCATCTTCGCCTCGCTGCTGCTGTCGATCTCGATCTACGCGAAAAGCTACAAGGAAGCGGCCGGCATGATCACGCCGCTGATGCTGTTTGTCATCCTGCCCACGGTGACGGCTATGCTGCCCGGCGTCGAGCTGAACTGGATCTGGGCCATGGTGCCGCTGACCAACGTCTCGCTGGCCATGAAGGAGCTGGTGAAAGGCACCATGGATTACCGCATGTTTGGCGTGATCCTGGCCTCGACCACCATCATCGCCGGCGCCCTGCTGATGCTGTGCCGCTGGTGGTTCAACCGCGAATCGGTACTCTTCCGCAACTAGACGCTGTCAAAACCTGCCGCGCGTCGCGCCTTGCGGCCTGCGATGCGCACTGTGCCAAAGCACAGCTGCGCTTCCCAGCCACAACTCGCTGCCGCTCGCTACGGTTTTGCCAAGTGTCGGACGGGTAAGGCGGGGTGCCACCCACCCCGCCCATCTGCACTCTGGGCACGCGAAAATGCCGTGTATCGCATGCAACTGCCCAGTACGTCTTAAATTCAATACAATGCCAGCATAGATAAGCTCCGCAACATGGGGCGACAACAGCATGAGCAAGGAGTTGTATGGAATTGCAGATCCGCAAATTGTCGAAGACCTACGCGAATGGCGTGGTGGCGCTGGACAACGTTTCACTGACGATCCCGCCAGGCATGTTCGGCCTGCTGGGGCCGAATGGCGCCGGCAAGTCGACCCTGATGCGCACCCTGGCGACCTTGCAGGAATGCGATTCCGGCTCCGTCTTCTTTGGCGACTATGACGTGCTCGACGACAAGGACGAGGTACGCCGCATGCTGGGCTACCTGCCGCAGGACTTCGGCCTGTACCCGAAAGTGACGGCCTACGAGCTGCTCGACCACTTCGCCATGCTCAAGGGCCTGTCGCAGCGCGCGCGCCGGCGCGAAGTGGTCGAAGGCCTGCTGCAGCAAACCAATCTGTTCGACGTGCGCCACCAGCGCCTGGGCGGCTTTTCCGGCGGCATGCGCCAGCGCTTCGGCATTGCCCAGGCCTTGCTGGGCGACCCGAAACTGATCATCGTCGACGAACCGACGGCCGGCCTCGACCCGCAGGAGCGCGTACGCTTCCACAATCTGCTGTCCGACATCGGCGAAGACAAGACGGTGATCCTGTCGACGCATATCGTCTCCGACGTGGCCGACCTGTGCGCCAACATGGCCATCATCAACAAGGGCCACTTGCTGCTGTGCGGCAAGACCCAGGAACTGATCGATGAAGTCAGCTACAAGATCTGGGCGCGTTTTGTCGACAAGAAAGAGCTGGCCAGCTTCCAGCAGCGCCACGCCGTCATTTCCACGCGATTGCTGTCGGGCCGCACCCTGATCCACGTCTACAGCGACGACGACCCGGGCGACGGCTTCGAGGAAGCCATCGGCGACCTGGAAGACCTGTACTTCGCCACCATTGCCGGGCGCCACCGCGTCGCCCCGCAGTGCGACTGAGGGGATCGCCATGTTTGCGATCGCCCGCTTTGAAGCGCGGCAGCGGCTCAAGCTGCTGTCGACCTGGGTATATTTCGCCATGTTCCTGGCGCTGGCCATGCTGTGGATGGCCGCCGCCGGCGGCGTCTTCAAGGAAGCGAGCATCAGTTTCGGCGGCAAGTTCCTGATCAACGCACCGCGCTCGCTGGCATTTACCTGCAGCCTGCTGGGCTGCTTCGGCGCCGTGGTGGTGGCCGCCATGATGGGCCGCTCGGTGCAGCAGGATTTCGAATACGGCATGCAGCACTTCTTCTTCAGCGCGCCGATCAAAAAATACCAGTACGTCTTTGGCCGCTTCCTTGGCGCCTACCTGGTGCTGGCCGTGGTGTTTTCCAGCATCGTCATCGGCGCCTGGCTGGGCACCTGGCTGCCCGGCATCGATCCGGAGCGGCTGGGGCCGCAACGGGCGCTGGCCTATTTGCTGCCGTATGTGTTTACCCTGCTGCCGAACCTGTTCATCTTCGGCGCCATCTTCTTCGTCATCGCCGCCCTGACGCGGCGCATGCTGCCCGTGTACATCAGCTCGGTGGTAATGCTGATCGGCTACCTGGTGGCGCCCTCGCTGGCGCGCGACCTCGACTACAAGACGCTGGCCGCGCTGATCGACCCTTTCGGCACCACGGCGCTGATACGCCTGACGGAATACTGGCCGAATGCCGAGCGCAACACGCGCCTGCTGACGCTGGAAGGCGTGTATCTGCTGAACCGTGCGATCTGGTCCGGCTTCGCCCTGGTGGCCTTGCTGCTGGGCTACTGGCGCTTCCATTTCCACGCCGCCCAGGATGCGGGCGCCACCAAGCGCCGCAGTGACGGCGAAGCCCCGCTGCGCCTGTCGAACGCTTCGCTGGACACGCAGGAAACGCCGGACTTCGCGCAACGCAAGCTGGGCGCCCTGCTCTTCAAGCTGAGCTGGCTCAACCTGCGCGAAACCACCAAGAACATCTATTTTGTCGTCATCGTGCTGGCCGGCGTGCTGACCATGTATGCGGGCGCGCTGGACATGGGTTCCATGTACGGCACGAATACCTATCCGGTGACGGAAAAAGTGCTGGAGATGGTGAATGCCTCGTTCGCCCTCTTCATGCTGGTGATCACCACCTTCTATGCGGGCGAACTGGTGTGGCGCGAGCGGGAAACGGGCATCCACCTGATGCTCGATTCTTTGCCGGTGCCCAACTGGCTGCCCCTGCTGTCGAAACTGTTCGCGCTGGTCGGCCTGCAAGCAATGCTGAGCCTGGTCATCATGCTGTGCGGCATGTCGATCCAGATCTTCAAGGGCTATTACCGCCTCGATCCCGGCCTGTACCTGGAATCGCTGTTCCTGTCGCACCTGCCCTATTACGCGCTGATCGCCGTGCTGGCGCTGTTCCTGCAAGTGCTGATCAACCACAAGTACCTGGCGTACTTCGCCATGATCCTGTACTACATCGCCAGCGTCAGCGTGGCGTCGCTGGGCCTGGGCGACCCGCTGCTGCTGTACGCCAGCACGCCGGATTTCGTGTATTCGGCCATGAACGGCGCCGGCCACTATCTGCTGCGCGAACGCTGGTATTTGCTGTACTGGAGCGGCGCGGCCATCATGCTGGGCGTGCTGTCGCTGCTGTTCTGGCCCCGTGGCGCGCAGGACAGCTGGCGCATCCGCGTGCGCCTGGCCCGCCATGGCCTGACGCAAGGCGTGCTGGCCAGCTTCGGCATCGGCGCGCTGGTGTTCCTCGGCGCCGGCGGCGTGCTGTTCTACACATTCCACGTGGCCAACGATTACAAGTCCGACTACGCGCGCGATGCTGACCGCGCCAGCTTCGAGCGCCAGTACCGCAAGTTCGCCGCCACGCCGCAGCCAAGAGTCACCGACGTCAAGCTCGACGTGGCCATCTACCCGGCCCAGCGTACCCTGGCCGTGAAGGGCCGTTATGTGCTGCAAAACAAGACCAGCGTGCCCATCAGCCAGATCCTGGTGCAGCAAGACCCGACCGCCACCATGCGCCTGCGTTTCGATACGCGCGTGCATCCGGGCCTCGATGACGGCAAGCTGGGCTTTTACAGCTACCGCCTGGCCACGCCGCTGGCGCCGGGCGCCACCCTGGGCCTCGATTTTGACATTTCCTACGCGCCACGCGGCATCTTCGGCCTGGGCCAGGACACGCCCGTGGTGGCCAACGGCACCTTCTTCACGAATGCCGTGCTGCCGCATATCGGCTACCAGCCGCAGCTGGAGCTGACGGATGCGCGCGACCGCAAGAAACATGGCTTGCCGCCGCGCGCGCAGGCCCTGCCGCGCGACGATGCGCGGGGACTGGCCGACAATTACGTCAGCAACGACGCCGACCGCATCAACTTCGACGCCACCGTCAGCACCGTCGACGGCCAGACGGCCATCGCGCCCGGCATGCTGGACAATGACTGGATCGCCAACGGCCGCCATTACTTCCATTACACGATGGAACAGCCGATCCTGAATTTCTATGCGTTCCAGTCGGCCCGCTATGCCGTCAGGCACGAGCGCTGGCAGGATGTGGCCATCGACGTGTTTTACCAGCCTGGCCATGAATACAATCTCGACCGTTTCGTGCGCGGCAGCAAGGAAGCGCTCGAGTACTACACGAAGAATTTCGGCCCCTACCAGCACAAGATCCTGCGCATCGTCGAATTTCCCCGCTACGCCAACTACGCGCAGTCGTTCCCGAACACCATTCCCTACTCGGAAGGCCTGGGTTTCATCGCCAAGGTCGACGACAAGAATCCCAAGGATATCGACTACCCGTTCTACATCACGGCGCATGAAGTGGCGCACCAGTGGTGGGCGCATCAATTGGTAGGAGGCAACACGCGGGGCGCTACCGTGCTCAGCGAAACCCTGGCCGAATACTCGGCCCTGATGGTGATGAAGAAAACCGTGGGGCCGGCCAAGATGCGCCGCTTCCTGCGCTATGACCTGAATCAGTACCTGCTGGGCCGCAGCGAAGAGCGCAACCAGGAATTGCCGCTGGCCGACAATGAAAACCAGGGCTACATCCATTACCGCAAGGGCAGCCTGGCCATGTATTTGCTGCAGGATATGCTCGGCGAAGACAAGGTCAACGGCGTGCTGCGCGAGCTGATCAAGACCTATGGGCAGAAAGGGCCGCCCTATGCCAGCGTGACGGCGCTGATCGACGGCTTGCGCCAGGTCACGCCGCCCGCGCAGGCGTATCTGATCGATGACCTGTTCGAGAAAATCGTGCTGTTCGATAACCGCGCGCTGGCTGCCACGGCCACCAAACGCAGCGATGGCAAATATGCCGTCAGCATGAAAGTGCAAGCAGGCAAGCTCATTGCCAATGCCCAGGGAGAGGAACACGAAGCGCCGCTGGACGACTGGATCGAGATCGGCGTCGACGACGCCAACGGCCATCCGCTGCTGCGCGAACGCCTGCGCATGACAGCACGTGAAGCACGCCATACCATGATCGTCAATGGCCGGCCGGCCAGGGCGGGTATCGATCCGGACAACAAGCTGATCGACCGCAAGCCGGACGACAATATGCTGGCGGTGGATATCATCGAGCCGTAAAACACAATGGCCGCCTTGTCCCGGCGGCCATTTCTTTCTTCGTCAACGCCTCCGGCCCCGGGATCAGGCGGCCGGCAGCGTGACAATACTCAGGCTGATGCCCATTTCCGTCAAGTGCTGCATGTCGGCCAGGGTCAGGTCGAACGGCGCGTCACGGGTATCGTCGCCGTGCAATTCCAGTTGCAGCTCGGCGACGATGCGCGGCATGGTGAACGTCACGCCGCGCGAGCGGCATTCAGCCAGATAGCTGCGGATGCGCGATGGCAGCACTTGCGACTTGGGCGCGTGCGCGATGATCACTTCAAAGCCGGAATCGAGGTGCACCCGCCCTCCCGCCTTGGCTTCGCCCTTGCGCCACTCGCGCTCGGGGTCGCTGGGCAAGACTTCGAGAATGGACTTGAGCGTGGGGTCATCCCCGTGCACCGACAACTTTGCCATATTCATAATGCAAGACTTTCTAGTCAGATGCCGCCAGGAAGGCGGCGCGATCATCAGACCGACAAGTCTACGCATGGACGGCAAATATGTCCACATGGCAATATTTAATATCACGCCATGATTTGCGCTTTATCAATACCGCGCCACACTGCATGCGGCATCCGGCGGAACCGTGTTGTTCCGCCAGAAACACGCTTTACAAGACGACGCCCCGCGCCGCCAAGGCGGCCCGCACACCGGCGCCGTAGGCAGCATCGGCCTGGTCGAAGTGGCCGAGCTGGCGCTGCAAGGTTTCCGGCCGCACCTGGCTCAACGGTCCTGCCAGGTTGTCGAACAGGTTTTGCTTCGCCTGCTCCGACATCAGGCGGAACAGATTGCCTGCTTGCGTGAAGTCGTCTTCCACGCCGCGCCCGTCGTAGCGTGCCGCGCCGCCGTCCAGCGCCAG
>NZ_NRDQ01000127.1 GCF_002878455.1 Janthinobacterium sp. AD80 | reverse complement strand
CGAGGAATAATGCAAAGCCGTCGATTTCGCGGTCGGAGGGCACCTGCCACTGCGTGGCGAACTGCGGCGGCAATTGCGCCAGCTGTTCCGTGTGCGTGCCGCGCGCGGCGCTGGCCGGGTCCTGGAACGCCTGCTCATCCGCGCTGCCATGCGCGGCCGGCGCCTGGCTGTCTAGGGTAAACACGGCCACGGCCGCCGACAGTTTCACGGCCTGGTCCTGCAAACTGGCCGCGGCGGCGGCCGCCTGTTCCACCAGGGCTGCATTTTGCTGGGTGACATCATCCATTTGCGTGACGGCCTGGTTTACTTCCGTGATGCCCGACGCCTGCTCGGCGCTGGCCTGTTTGACGCGCTGGATGATGTCGTTGACTTGCTGCACCGAGGCCACGATGGCGCCCATGCGCTCGCCCGCCTGCTGCACGGCCACGCTGCCGCCATCGATGGTGGTCACGGACGTGGCGATCAGCGTCTTGATTTCCTTGGCCGCCTGCGCGGAGCGGTGCGCCAGGGTGCGCACTTCGGAAGCGACGACGGCAAAGCCACGGCCCTGTTCGCCCGCGCGCGCCGCTTCCACCGCCGCGTTCAGGGCGAGGATGTTGGTCTGGAAGGAAATACCGTCGATCACGCCGATAATGTCCACGATCTGGCGCGAATTGGCGCGGATGGTCGCCATCGTCGCCACCGCCTGCTGCATCGCCGTGCCCCCTTGCACGGCCAGGTCGGACGCTTGCGCCGCCAGGTCGCAGGCCAGCTGGGCATTGTTGGCATTGTCGTTGACGGCTTCCGTCAGGGTTTCCATGGCGCTCGACGTTTCTTCCAGTGAACTGGCTTGCATTTCCGTGCGCGCCGACAAGTCCAGGTTGCCGCTGGCAATTTCATGCGAGGCCGTGTCGATCGATTGCACGGCCTCCATGATGGTGCGCAGCGTCTGGTTCAAGTTGGCGATGGTCTGGTCCAGCACGCGCGACGTGTCGGCGATCTCGTCATTGCCCTGCTTGGGCGCGCCGGCCGTCAGCTTGCCGGCCGCCAGGTCTTGCACGGCGTCGGCGATGCCGCGTATCTCGGCCAGCATGGCGCGCCGCACCAGCATGGTCACCACGATGGACAGCACGATGGACAACAGCACGGTCAGCAGCAAGCTCCAGCCCAGGCTGCGAAATTCCGCGCTGGCCGTCGCGTGCGCCTGGCTGCTGAGGGTGGTTTCCAGCGCCGACAGCTGCGCCAGCTGTGCATTGAACTGGACGAACTGCGTCTCCGCCTTGAGCATGGAGTTGGTGGCGATCGATTGATCCATCTGCGCCATTTCCATGGTTTCCAGCACCGCTTTGCGGTAGCCGGCCAGCGCCGTGATGGCCGCATCGACCAGGCTGCGCTCGGCGCCCGTGGCCGTGCCGCGCAGCGCCGCCAGCTGGGTGCCGATGGCGGCGTGGCGCAGCTTGATCTGCTGCTCCAGCGTATCGATACGGGCCTTGGCGAAACTGCCATTGGTCCATGACAGCAGCTGGTACATATTGCCGTGCACATGCTTGGCGTCGCCCGCCACGTCGGCGGCGGCCTTCAGGTGCGTGATGCGTACCTGCACCATGTTTTCCAGCGAGGCATTTTGCCGCACCATGCCATACCAGGCGCCGGCCGAACTGAGTATCAGCAGCAGCAGGACCAGCGCGGGCGCCAGCAGCAATTTTGGTCCGATGCGTAGTTTATTGAGCATGTCTGACTCCTGCCAGTGGCTGTGCACGCCGCAGGGCCGCGGCAGCCAGCCGCCGCGCCCGCACTGCGCCGGGGATGGCTATTTTTTGTAGATGCCCGCTTCCAGCACCACGTCGTTGACGCGCAGGATGTAGGTGGTCTTCGGCTCGATCTTGCCGCTGGTGGGATTCTTGTACTGGTAATCGACCCAGCCCTTGCCCTGTTTTTGCGCCAGCTCGATGATTTCACGGCGATACTTCTTGCCATTCGCATCCGGCACATCCGTTAAATCCTTGCCCACGATGGACGGGTTGATGGGATGGGCCAGCACGATGCCCGTCTTGATGTCGCGCATGTCCACATACAGCGAACCCTGGACGAAATCGGGATCCTTCGCCGTGATTTTTTTCATCATTTCTTCCTTGCCATGCGCCTTCATGTAGGCGGCACCCCGTTCGGCCATGGCGATGGCATCTTTTTCCGTGGGCTCGACGGCGGCGCTGGCGCTGGCAAATGCCAGGCACAGCAGGCTACCCGTGAATAAGCGTTTCATGAAAGCTCCTTGTGAATATCGATGGATGTGTTGCCAAGCCGTAATTTACGTCGCGCTGGCCCCCCTCAAATTGCGCTGGCACAAACTAAGGTGTTGCTCACAGGCAGCTTGCGGCGTATCGCCATGGTTGTTGATATGCGGCAATTTGGTTCCGCATGGCAAGAACTATGATGACTTTCGCAGCATGCCAAGTATTCGCCGCATGCGGAAAAACAGGCTGGAACTGGCCGGAATCGGGCCGGTTTCATGGAGGTTATCGATCTTTACTGGCAAGGAGCCGACCGTGTCCGCACTCATTACCGAGCCGTTCTCACCCAAGTTCAAACCATATACGCGGCAAACCATCCAGCAGGCGCGGCAGTGGGCCTGGATGCCGGACGAACAGCGCGAAGCCGTGCAAGTGGTCTCGCATGTGTTGCCATTTCGCACGAATGAATACGTGCTCGACCAGCTGATCGACTGGAACAATATTCCGGACGATCCCATCTATCGCCTGGTCTTTCCCCACCGCGACATGTTGCCGCCCGAGCAGTACGCGCACTTGCGCGAGCTGGTGCTGGTCAAGCGGGACAAGGCAGCCATCGATGCCTATGTGCACGGCTTGCGCCTGGGCATGAATCCCCATCCGGCCGGGCAGATGACGCACAACGTGCCGCGTGTCAACGATGCGCCCGTGCGCGGCCTGCAGCATAAATATGCGCAGACGGTGCTGTTCTTCCCCAGCGCCGGCCAGACCTGCCACGCATATTGCACTTTCTGTTTCCGCTGGCCCCAGTTCGTCGGCATGGACGACATGAAGTTCGATGCGCGCGAGTCGCATGAGCTGGCCGCCTATCTGAAGCTGCATCCGGAAGTAACGGACGTGCTGATCACGGGCGGCGACCCGATGATCATGAACACGCGACAACTGGCCGCCTACCTGGAGCCGCTGCTGGAGCCGGGTCTCGAGCACATCCAGAACATCCGCATCGGCACCAAGGCGGTGGCATACTGGCCGCAGCGCTTTGTCTCGGACCGCGATGCGGATGATTTGATGCGCCTGTTCGAGCGCATCGTCAAGGCGGGCAAGAACCTGGCCGTGATGGGGCATTACAGCCATGCTGTCGAGTTGCGCCAGGACATCGCCCAGCAAGCCGTGAAGCGCATCGTTTCCACGGGCGCCACCTTGCGCATGCAGGGGCCGCTGATCCGCCACATCAATGAAGACCCGAACAGCTGGGCCGAACTGTGGCAGACGGGCACGCGGCTGGGAGCGATTCCGTATTACATGTTTGTCGAACGGGACACGGGTCCGCGCGGCTATTTCGAGTTGCCCCTGGCAAAGGCGCACGAGATTTTCCAGGCTGCCTACCAGATGGTGTCCGGCCTGTCGCGCACGGTGCGGGGGCCGTCCATGAGCGCGTTTCCCGGCAAGATCGTCATCGATGGCATCGTCACCATCAATGGCGAAAAACTGTTCGCCCTGCAGTTCTTGCAGGCGCGCAATCCGGACTGGGTGCGCCGGCCGTTCTATGCGAAATTCGATGCGGAAGCAACGTGGATGGATCACTTGAAACCCGCGTTCGGCCACGATAAATTCTTCTTCGAGACGGATGAACCTGTGCCACAGGTGCCGCATAAAGTCATCCGCCTGGCGCAGGCTGCCTGAGCATGCACGGCGGCGCAGCAGCGCGCCCCGGCGTGGCCGTGTTTTGCCTGGTGTTCCTGCCGTTCGCGCTTGGGCATTATCTGTCGTGCCTGCTGCGCGGCGTGAATGCCGTGCTGACGGCGGAATTGCTGGGCGCCATCGCCCTGACGCCTGCCCAGCTGGGACTGCTGACCAGCGCCTTCTTTCTCGCCTTTGCACTGGTGCAATTGCCGGTCGGTATGGCGCTCGACCGCTACGGTCCCCGCACCGTGCAAGTGTGGCTGCTGGCGCTGGCGGCCGCCGGCGTGTGGCTGTTTAGCCGGGGCCACAGTTTTACCGAACTGATGTGGGCGCGGGCCATGATGGGCGCCGGGCTGGGCGGCTGCTTCATGGCGGCCGTGAAGGCGATCTCGTGCGCCATCGCCCCCGCGCGCCTGCCGTCCGTGCATGGCTACCTGATCGCCGTCGGCGGCCTCGGCGCGGCCACGGCCACCATGCCTGTCAAGCTGGCGCTGCATTACACGGACTGGCGCGGCATCTTCCTGGGGCTGGCGCTGGCGGTGCTGGCCATCGGCTTGCTGATCCGTATCTTGTCGCCGGCCACGCCCGCGCTTGCCGCCGCAGTCAACAAGGCCAGCGTGTGGAGCGTCTACCGCGACCCGGCTTTTCGCCGCACCATCGGCTTGATCCTGTTGCCGCACACGGTGTTCTTTGGCGTGCAAGGCTTGTGGATAGGCCGCTGGCTGGCCGATGTGGGCGGCCTGTCCGACGACAATGTCGCGTATCTGCTGTACCTGGGCATGGCGGCCGTCATCTTCGGCGCCATCGGCATGGGCATGCTGACGGAGTGGGCGGGGCGGCGCGGCATGGCGCCCATGCAAGTGGCCGCCATGGGTATCGTCCTGTTTGTCGCCGTGCAGGTGGCCATGGCGTGCAATAGCGTGCCCAGCCTGCCCTTGCTGTCCGTGCTGTTTACCTTGCTGGGCACGGTGACGGGCCTCGAGTATGCGATCGTCGCGCAAAGCATGCCGGCCAGCTTGACGGGCAGGGCGGCCACCTGCCTGAACTTGCTGATTTTTACGGGCGCTTTTCTGGTGCAGGCGGGCTTTGGCCTGATCCTTGGCTGCTGGCCCCTGAACAGCCAGCTGCAGTATCCGCCGCAGGCCTACCAGGCGGCGTTTGGCGTGCTGGCGGCCTTGCAGCTGCCGGGACTTGCGATGTTTTTCATCCGCCGCTACAGGCGTGCCGGGCCATCCGGTAAAATGGCAGACTGCACAGCGGCAATGATCAACTCCAAGGAAGACTATGAAACTCGTTCGTTATGGACGTCCAGGCAAGGAAAAACCGGGCCTGATTGATGAAGAAGGCAAACTGCGCGACCTGTCCGGCGTGATTGCCGATATTGACGGTGCACAACTGTCCGACAAAGCCTTGCGCAAGCTGGCCAAGGTCGATGAAAAGACGCTGCCCCTGGTGCGCGGCAATCCACGCTTCGGCGTGCCGCTGGCCAAGGTCGGGAAATTCATCGGCATCGGCCTGAACTATGCGGACCACGCGGCCGAATCCGGCATGCCGATTCCCGCCGAACCGATCGTCTTCATGAAGGCCATTACCTGCCTGAATGGCCCGGACGACAATGTCGTGCTGCCGAAAGGTTCCAGGAAGACGGACTGGGAAGTGGAGCTGGGCGTCATCATCGGCACGCGCGCGCAGTATGTCAGCGAAGAAGATGCCCTGAAATATGTGGCCGGCTATTGCGTCGTCAACGACATTTCCGAGCGCGCGTACCAGCTGGAGCGGGGCGGCCAATGGGACAAAGGCAAGGGCTGCGACACTTTCGGCCCCGTCGGCCCATGGCTGGTGACGCGTGATGAAGTCATCGACGAGCAAGACCTGGACCTGTACCTGGAAGTCAACGGCAAGCGCATGCAGACCGGCAATACGCAAACCATGATCTTCACGGTGGCGCAGATCGTCAGCTACCTGTCGCAATTCATGACCCTGGAACCGGGCGACGTCATCGCCACGGGCACGCCGCCGGGCGTTGGCCAGGGCCGCAAGCCGCAGCGCTTCCTCAAAAAAGGCGACAGCATGCGCCTGGGTATCGCCGGCCTGGG
Source organism: Janthinobacterium sp. AD80 (assembly GCF_002878455.1). GTDB lineage: Bacteria > Pseudomonadota > Gammaproteobacteria > Burkholderiales > Burkholderiaceae_D > Janthinobacterium. The sequence continues at coordinate 8,468 of NZ_NRDQ01000127.1, read as the reverse complement.
CGAGCAGCAGCAGGACGTGGTCGCCTGGACCGCCTGATGGCTGGTAGCGCTATCGACCGCCTGCCCGCGCTGCCGCTGAAGCAACTGGATCCGCAGCAGCGCGCCGCCGCGCAAGCCATCATCGACGGTCCGCGCGGGGCGCTGTACGGCCCCTTCGTGCCGCTGATCCGCAGCCCCGAGCTGATGGAAACGGCGCAGCGCATGGGCGAGTATTTGCGCTACCGCAGCGCCATCGGCACGCGGCTGTCGGAACTGGCGATCCTGGTGACGGCGCGCCAGTGGAATCAGCAGGTCGAGTGGGCCATTCACGCGCCGCTGGCCGTGCAAAACGGCATCGCGCAAGCGGCCGTGGACGCCATCGCCGCGCGGCGCGCGCCTGTTTCCTTGAAAGAGGACGAGCAAGCCGTGCACGATTTTTGCATCGAGCTGCAGCAAAACAAGCGGGTCAGCGACGCCACGTATGCGCGGGCGCTGGCCCTGTTTGGCGAGCACGGCGTGGTGGACTTGATGGGGATCAATGGCTACTACACCTTCCTGGCCATGGTCATGAATGGCGCGCAGACGGCGGTGCCGGCATTGGGCGTGGCGCCGTTGCCGGAGTAGCGGCGCTCTTCGCTGGAAGATGGACAAATTGTAATGATTTTGCAATTAATCAATATATAATTTTGATTCCCTTCCATTGCGAAAACGCCCAATGAAAACTCGTTCGTGCTTCACCCTGATGGGCCGTGCCTTGCTGGTACTGGCCTTTTCTTTTTGCCCGTTGATGACAGGGCGTGCACTGGCTGCCGAGAGCGCCGCCGCCAGCGCCTCGGCCCTGGAGAATTCCGTCGTCAAGGTGTTTTCCACCTTGCGCGGCCCCGACCCCTACAAGCCGTGGAGCAAGGCGGCGCCGCAATCGGTGACGGGATCGGGCGTGGTCATCGATGGCCACCGCATCCTCACCAACGCGCACGTGGTGGGCTACGCCAGCCAGGTGCAGATCCAGGCCAATGGCGCCGGCGACAAGATAGGCGCCACCGTGCTGGCCATTTCGCGCGGCATGGACCTGGCCTTGCTGCAAGTCGAGGACGAAAGTTTTTTCGACAGCCACAAGCCGCTGCCGCGCGCCAATGTCCTGCCTGACGTGCGCGATGCTGTGCTGGCTTATGGTTATCCGACGGGCGGCACCTCGCTGTCGATCACCAAGGGCATCGTCTCGCGCATCGAATTCGTGCACTACAACTTTCCCGTGTCCGGCTTGCGCATTCAGATCGATGCGGCCATCAATCCGGGCAACAGCGGCGGGCCGGTGGTCGCCGGCGACAAGATGATCGGCCTGGCGTTTGCCGGCATGCTTAACGCGCAAAATATCGGCTACATTATTCCTAACGAGGAAATCGAATTGTTCCTGCGCGACCAAGCCGCTGGCGCACCGAAGGGCAAGCCGGCCATGCGCGACGTGACGCAGACCCTGGAAAACCCGGCGCTGCGCAGCTACCTGAGACTGGCCAAGGGCGTCGAAGGCGCGGTGGTGATGAAGCCGGCCAGCAAGGATGCGCAATATCCGCTCAAGGAATTCGATGTCATTACGCACATCGGTGAATTTCCCATCGATAACCAGGGCATGGTCAAACTGAATAGCAATAGCCGCGTGCGTTTCCAGTACCGCGTGCAGCAATTGGCGAAAAACGGCACGCTGCCGCTGACGGTCGTGCGCCAGGGTGCACCGCTGAAAGTCAGCTTGCCCGTGTCGGCCGAGCACCCGATGCTCATTTCCGGCCTGCAGGGAAATTACCCCTCGTATTTCATCTTCGGTCCGATGGTCTTTTCGCGCGCCACGACGGAATTCATGGCCGCGCCAAACGGCAATGCACCCATGTTGTATGGCATGAGCTTTGCCGGCAATCCGCTCGTCACGCGCCGCGGCGATGCGCCCGATGCCGAGCGCGAGGAACTGGTGGTGGTTGCCGCACCATTTTTCCCGCACAAGCTGATGAATGGCTACAGCACCCGCTTCTTCTCCGTCATCGACTCCGTCAACGGCGTGCCCGTGCGCAGTCTGGCGCACCTGGTGGCTTTGCTGCGCGACCAAACGGATGAGCTGCTGACTTTCCGTTTCCAGCAGCGCGATGCCGAGCTGGTCGTCGTGCCGCGCAAGGACATGCTTGCCGCTACGGAATCGGTGCTGACGGATAACGGCATCCGTTCGGAAGCGTCGCCCGACATGCTGAAGGTCTGGAATCAAAAAACGCCGGCGAACTGATCGTTCCCGGCGTTCGGCAAGACAACAGGGGCGGCGCACACCGCGCCTGTTTTATTTTAGGCCAGCACTTTTTTCAGCCAGGCGCCGATGGCATCGATCTCTTCCTGGCACAGCGAGTGCTGCATCATGTACTCGTGCCATTCCACCTTGTAACCCATACCGGTCAGCAAGTCGCGCGATTGCTGCGCGCGGGCGATTGGCACCACCGGGTCGGCCGTGCCGTGGGCCATGAAGATCGGCGTCTGCAGGCTGGCCGGCGTGCGTTCAAGCGCCGTCTTGTCGGCCAGCGGCAGATAGCCGGACAGGCACATCAGGCCAGCCAGCGGCTCGGCGTGGCGCAAGCCCGTTTGCAGGGTCATGGCGCAGCCTTGCGAGAAACCGGCCAGGATGATGCGGCTGGCGGGAACGCCGCGCGCTGTTTCGCGTTCGATCAGCGCTTCGATTTGCTGCTGCGAGGCGCGCAGGCCGGCTTCGTCTTCGCGGCGCACCAGGTCGCTTACGAGGATGTCGTACCAGGCGCGCATCACATAACCGTTGTTGATGGTGACGGGCATGGTGCCGGCGCTGGGGAAAATGAAACGGATGGCGGGGCAGCCGCGCAGGTCGAGTTCTTTGACCAGGGGCACGAAGTCATTGCCGTCGGCGCCCAGGCCGTGCATCCAGATGATGGAGACGGTGGGATTCGGTGCGCTGTCGAGTTCGATGGTTTCCAGCAAAGTGCTCATGTGTTTTCCTCAGGTAAAGGTTGCGCCGGACGCAGCGCCGATTTGGGGCGGAAGGCCTTGCAGATGGCCGGGTCGGTTTCCATGTAGGGGCCGCCGATGAGGTCGATGCAATATGGCACGGCGGCAAAGATGCCGTTGACCAATTGATTTCCATCAGCATCTTTCAGCCCTTCCAGGGTTTCCTTGATGGCTTTCGGCTGGCCCGGCAAGTTCATGATCAGGGCGGCGCGCTCGGGCGTCTCGCGGATCACGGCCACCTGGCGCGAGAGGATCGCCGTCGGCACGAATTGCAGGCTGATCTGGCGCATCTGTTCGCCGAAGCCGGGCATTTCCTTGGTCCCGACGGACAAGGTGGCGTCTGGCGTCACGTCGCGCCGCGCGGGACCCGTGCCGCCCGTCGTCAGGATCAGGTGGCAATGGTTCAGGTCGACCATGTCGATCAGGGTGTTTTCAATCTGCGAACGCTCGTCCGGGATCAAGCGCTTTTCCAGGCGGAATGGCGTGCGGATGGCGGCAGCCAGCCAGCTTTCCAGGGCAGGGATGCCCTGGTCTTCATACACGCCGCCGCTGGCGCGGTCCGAAATCGACACGAGGCCGATAATCAATTCGTCTTCTATCGTGGTCATGGGGCACCTGTTTATGTCGTAAAAAAACCGGGCTGATCCCGGTTTTTAGCTACTTTCGGGGTCAGACCCGCCGGGTCTGACCCCAGTTTTTACTCGTCGTCGTCGCCTTCAACGTCATCCTCGTCGGCATCTTTCTTGCCGCCGTTGTTCTTCTTGGCGATCTCTTTCAAGATCTGGAAGATTTCACGGTAGGCTTTTGGCGGCTTGTTCTCGGCCTGCTCCTTGCGGGCATTGCGGATCAGGGTGCGCAGGTGCTGCACGTCCAGTTCCGGGTTTTCCGATAGCAAGACGGTCAGCGCCTTGTCGTCCGTCAACAGCTTGTCGCGGCGGCGTTCCATCGCGTGCATATTCGCCGTGTCGGCTTTCGACAAGCCTTTCCAGCTATCGATGGTGCGTTGGATGGCGGCAACTTCTTCCTCGTCCAGGGTGCGCATTTTCTTGCCCACGTATTGCAGCTGGCGGCGGCGGCCTTCATGATCCTTGATCTGCTGGCACTCGAGAATGGCGTCGCGCACGTCTTCCGGCATCGGAACGCGCTTGACGCGGTCACGTGCCTCATTGACAAGTTCTTCGCCCAGCTTTTGCAGGACGGTCATCTGGCGCTTGAGTTCCGACTTCGAAGGACGTTCATATTCCTGTTCGAATTCGGTGGATTGGAAGCCGCAAGCTCCCCGGTTTGGATTTGGCATGATATATAAGGCGGGAGAGGACTTGTGGACCGCTCCTGTAAACTGTAAACGACTGCTATGATAACCGTTTTAGCGGCTTTCCGAAGAAAACAGCGCATGAACGACTCCGTATTTACCCATAGTCAAGAGCAATTGCAGCAACTGGCCCGTGATGTGTTGTCTTTTGCGCGGGAAGCGGGCGGCACCGATGCCGCCGTCGAAGTCAGCGAAGGCGGCGGCCTGTCCGTGTCTGTCCGAAAAGGCAAGATCGAGACGATCGAGCAAAACAAGGACAAGGGCATGGGCGTGACCGTGTTTGTTGGCAAGAAACGCGGCAATGCCAGTACCTCCGATTTTTCCCCGTCCGCCCTGCGCGCCACGGTGGACGCCGCCTACAACATCGCCCGCTTCACGGCCGAGGACGATTGCGCTGGCCTGGCCGACGCCGAGCTGCTGGAAATGGCACCGCGCGACTTGCAACTGTATTACCCGTGGCTGATATCCGCCGAGGAAGCCGTGGTGCTGGCCCAGCGGGCCGAAGCGGCCGCCTTTGCCGTCGACCCGCGCATCACCAACAGCGAAGGCGCGGGCGTGCACGTGCAGCAATCGCACTTTGTTTCGGCCAATTCGCGCGGTTTCATCGGCGGCTATCCGTTCTCGCGCCACACCCTGTCCGTGGCGCCCATCGCCGGCAAGGGGGCGAAAATGCAGCGCGACGACTGGTATTCGTCCGTGCGCGATGCCTCCACAATGTCGAGTCCTGAAGCCATCGGCCGCTACGCCGCCGAGCGCGCCCTGTCGCGCCTGAACGCGCGCAAGCTCGGTACGCGCACCTGTCCCGTGCTGTTCGAGGCGCCATTGGCTGCCGGCTTGCTGGGTACCTATGTGCAAGCCACCTCGGGCGGCGCCCTGTACCGCAAGTCCACGTTCTTGCTCGACTCCCTGGGCACGCAGGTGCTGCCGTCGCACGTGCAGATCTTCGAGGACCCGCACGTGATCGGCGGCGTCGGCTCGGCGCCGTTCGACGAGGAGGGCGTGAAAACCGTCAGCCGCGACGTCGTCAAGGATGGCGTGGTGCAAGGCTATTTCCTGTCGACCTACACGGCCCGCAAGCTGGGCATGCAGACCACGGGCAACGCGGGTGGTTCGCACAATCTGTACCTGACCTCGACAGAGACGGCCGCCCATGACGATTTCGTTGCCATGCTGAAAAAGCTGGGCACGGGCTTGCTGGTGACGGAATTGATGGGGCAGGGTACCAACTACGTGACGGGCGACTATTCGCGCGGCGCTTCCGGTTTTTGGGTGGAAAATGGCGTGATCCAGTATCCGGTGGAAGAAATCACCATCGCCGGCAACATGAAAGACATGCTGCGCAACATCGTTGCTGTCGGCGCCGACGTGCTGCGCCGCGGCACCAAACAGACCGGTTCCATCCTCATCGAGAGCATGGTAGTGGCGGGCGGCTGACGTCGTTACTTGCTCCACTACAGGCGCCGCTGGCGCCTTTTTTCATGGGCGTGTGGTTTTTCGCAGCACTGATCAGCTCGTCATACGGATGAAACATTGCCTTCGTATGATGACGCCATCTGACGTTATCTGCGCAATTTAGATGCTTTTAATGTAAGTAAGCCGAACTTCGTGATATTTCATGCAAGATGCGAGTCTTGCCGTGACGCGTCGTTGTTGATCCAACCTGCCAAGTGACTCCCCATGACCTATTCCCGTACCCGCATCGCCCGCGCGGTGGCCCTGATGTGTGCCATGACCGCCGTGTTCGCCAGCCAGGCGCAAGCGCATGGCGATGCGCCCGCCGCAGCTGCCGCCAGCGACTCCCTCGAGGCCCCGCAAGCCGTGATCGTCACGGGCACGCGCGGCAGCAACCGCACGCAATTCGATACCATGGCGCCCGTGGATGTATTCAACCGCGAAGATATCGGCGCCGTCGAGTCGTCGGACTTGAACGATGTGCTGGCGCAACTGGTGCCCTCGTACGTGGTGCAGCGCCTGCCGATGGCCGATGGACAAGTGTTCGTCCGTCCCGCCACCTTGCGCGGCCTGTCGCCGGACCAGACCCTGGTGCTGGTCAATGGCAAGCGCTTCCACCGCAGCGCGCTGCTGGGCGCGCGCGGCGCGCAGGCGCCCGACCTGGCGCAGATTCCCGTTGCCGCCATCAAGCGCATTGAAGTGCTGCGCGACGGCGCCTCGGCGCAGTACGGTTCCGACGCGATCGCCGGCGTGATCAACATCATTCTCGACGACACGGTCGGCACGGAAATTTCCGTACACCACTCGCAATATTCGGAAGGCGACGGCAAGGCCAATGAACTCAACCTGAAGACGGGCTTTGCGTTTGGCGAGACGGGCAAGGCAACGCTTTTCGGCGCGCTGGCCCAGTCCGATCCCACCTCGCGCACGCGTCAGCGGGCCGATGCCATCGCCTTCCAGAATGCCCATCCGGAACTGAAGGTGCCGAATCCCGTGCAGCGCTGGGGCCAGCCTGAGCTCGACAGCAAGCGCATCGGCTTCAATGCCAGCATGGCCCTGTCCGACACGGCGGAACTGTATGGCTTCGGCCTGTTCAGCCGCAGCGACGGCACGTCGGACTTCAACTGGCGCAATCCCGATACCAGTACGGGCGCGTACAAGGCCAGCACCCTGTTCCCCGGCTGGGACTTGCGCAGCATCTATCCGCTCGGCTTCAGCCCCAGCTATTCGAACGACCAGGATGACGTACAGGTGGTGGCCGGCGTGCGCGGCCATTTCAACGAGCGCTTCGGCTGGGATGTGAGCGCTTCCTGGGGTCGCAACCGCATCGATTACCACCTGGCCAATTCCATCAATGCCTCGATGGGGCCGAGCAGCCCGACGGCGTTCTACCTGGGCCAGTTGTCGCAGACGGAAAAAATCCTCAACGCCAACTTCAACTATGAATTGCCCGTGGCATCCCTGCCGCAACCGGTGAACATCGCCTTTGGCGCCGAAGCGCGCAATGAAACCTATGGCGTGAAGGCGGGCGATGCGGCGTCCTACCTGGTGGGGCCGGGCGCGGCCATCGGCCTCGACGCGAACGCGAACGGCGCCCCCGGCTTCAGCGACCGCCAGGCGGGCAGCTGGGGGCAGGACAGCTATGCGGCCTACCTGGACGTGGAAGTGCCCGTCAGCAAGGCGTTGAGCCTGGGCGGCGCGGCCCGCTATGAGCATTTCTCCGAATTCGGCAGCACCGTCAATGGCAAATTGTCGGCGCGCTATGCGCTGAACGAGGACATGGCCTTGCGCGGCTCCTACTCGACGGGCTTCCGCGCGCCTACGCCGAGCCAGTCGAATACCAACAGCACCAACCAGGGCCTCGATACCAAGACCCTGCTGCTGTTTACCAGCGGCCGCCTGGCCAACAACGATCCGCTGGCCATGCTGCTGGGCGCCAAGGCCTTGAAGCCGGAAAAATCGAAAAACCTGTCGCTGGGTTTTACCTGGAAGACGCCGGCGGGCTTCTCCGGTTCCGTGGACGTATATGACATCAAGGTCAGCGACCGCTTCAGCACGTCCGCCGCATTTGCCGTGCCGGCCGGCGTGGCCAATCCGCTGCGCTACACGTCCATCAGTTATTTCACGAATGACTTCGATACCACCACGCGCGGCATCGATATCGTCGGCAGCCACCTGAGCCGTATCGGTGACGGCAAGCTGAACCTGACCCTTGCCTATAACTACAACACGACCAAAGTCGATGGCGGCAATTCCAGCCTGGTGACGAATCCGGCCCAGCGCCAGGTCTTCGAGGAACGCCTGCCACGCCAGAAAGCCACCATCAGCGGCAGCTATGACCTGGGCAGCTGGAATACCCTGGCCCGCGTGCGCTACTATGGCGCGTGGACGGACAATTCGGGCAATGCCACGGGCGACATCTTCCAGCGCTTTGGTGCCATGCAATTCCTGGACCTGGCGGCCAGCTACAAGATCAGCGACAAGCAGTCGCTGCGCGTGGGCGTCGATAACGTGCTGGACAAATATCCCGATGAAGCAACGTTCCAGGCCAGCCGCGGCTTGATTTATTCGCGCAATGCGCCGTACGACACGGATGGCCGCAATCTGTATGTCGAGTACAAAGTGAAATTTTAAGGGGAAACTTTGAAAATGAATCCACAACGCCGCGCGCTACTGTGCGCCAGCTCGCTGGCCGCCGCGCTGCCCTTTGCCGCAG
>NZ_NRDQ01000126.1 GCF_002878455.1 Janthinobacterium sp. AD80 | reverse complement strand
GTGACGACGGGCGTGGGCGCCGTGCTGTTCTCGGCCAAGGTCGAAGCGGGCGCCAACGTGGCCGTGTTCGGCCTGGGCGGCATCGGCCTGAACGTGATCCAGGCGGCGAAGATGGTGGGCGCCGATAAAATCATCGGCATCGACATCAACCCGGCGCGTCAGGCGATTGCCCGGAAGTTCGGCATGACGCACTTTATCAATCCGAACGAGGTGGAAAACGTCGTCGACGCCATCGTGCAGCTGACGGACGGCGGCGCCGACTACAGTTTCGAATGCGTCGGCAACACCACCCTGATGCGCCAGGCGCTCGAGTGCACGCACAAGGGCTGGGGGAAATCGTTCATCATCGGCGTGGCGGCGGCTGGCCAGGAAATTTCCACGCGTCCGTTCCAGCTGGTGACGGGGCGTGAATGGCGCGGTTCGGCCTTCGGCGGCGCGCGGGGACGCACGGATGTGCCGAAGATCGTCGACTGGTACATGGAAGGCAAGCTCAACATTGATGACCTGATCACGCACCGCTTGCCGCTGGAACGCATCAACGAAGGCTTCGACCTGATGAAGAGCGGCGAATCGATCCGTTCGGTCGTGCTGTATTAAGCACTGTTCTTATTGCGCAACACTTGACGGACGGGGCAGGGCGGCGGGCTGTACTTCGCCGCCTGCCCCTGCTAGTGTGAAGGTATCCGCCTTGCTTTGGGAGCCGTCCATGTTTGCCACTGCTTATTTGCTGACCCTGCGCCGCATGCTGCCCGTGTTTCTCGGCGCGGCCCTGTCGTCCCTGCTGGCCTTGTGGTGGAGCAATGCCACCATCCTTGCCACGCCCGCCATCTGGCTGGCGCTGCTGGCCACCTATCTGCTGTGCGCGCTGATGTTTACGCCGCTGGCCTGGCATCGCCAGCAGCTGGCCACGCGCCACGTGCGCACCAACAAGTCGCGCTGATAGCGCCGGGTGCGCCTAGCTAGCGCGCCGTGCTGGAGAAACGTTCGCGGTAGTCGCGCGGCGTGATGGCGAGTTTCTTTTGAAACAGGCGGCGCAGCCTTTCCTCGCTGTGCAAGCCTGCCTGCACGGCAACCTGTTTCAATGACGAGACCTTGTCTTCCAGCAGGCGCCGCGCCACTTCGAAGCGCGCCGTTTCGATGAATTCCGTAGGGCTGGTGCCCGTCTCGCGCTGGAACACGCGCGTAAAATTGCGTTCGCTCATGGCCAGCCTGGCGGCCAGCAGCGGCACGCCCAGCTCGTCGCCCAGGTGTTCCATGATCCAGCCCTGCAACTGGCGAATGCTCGGATGCGTCGTCATCTGGCTCGACAGGTGAACGGAAAACTGCGACTGGCCGCCGGGCCGCTTCAGATACACCACCAGGTCGCGCGCCACTTCCAGCGCGATATCGCGGCTGAAATCGTCTTCCACCAGGGCCAGCGCCAGGTCGATGCCGGCGGTGACGCCGGCCGACGTCCAGAATTTCCCCTCCCGCACGAAAATCGCATCGGCATTGACCTGTATCAATGGATAGCGCTGGCGCAGGCTGTCCACGGCACTCCAGTGCGTGGCCGCGCTCTTGCCATCAAGCACGCCCGCCTCGGCCAGGAAGAAGCAGCCCGTGCACAGGGCCGCCAGGGTATCGATGCGCGGCGCCGCTTCGGCCACCCAGGCGGCGATGGCGGGTATGTCCTGCAGCACTTGTTCGACGTGGTGGCAGCCGACGATCACGGCCAGGTCGGGCAGGCGCTGCGCATCGAGCGCCTTGCTTGCCTGCAGTGACATCAAGGTATCGGACTCGACAGGGCCGACGGCCGTCGATGCGATGCGTACGTCGTAGCCGCCGGGCAGCTTGCGCAAGCGCAAATGCGTGTTGGCGTAATCAAACACTTTCATGGCGCCGATGGCTTCGAGCGCCTTGAAGCCCGGGTAGACGATGATGTCGACCGTGCGCAAGGGAGATTCTTTGGAGATAGGCTTGATCATGCGATATGCGCGAGGGTGAAAAATACTGCCATAATGCAACAACAGCGAGGACGTAGATTAGCATGGAAAGATCCGCGCCCCGGCTGGCTCCCCACCCATCAGACTCCTGGACATCGTGCGCTTATTCCACTTTCTTGTTGCCCTGACATGCTTGCTGGGCGCATCCCTGGCCCAGGCGGCCACGCTCAACTTCAATGGCGGCAGTGTTGCCGGCTGCACCCTCAGCGGCGCGCAATACACTTGCGCCACCCTGGCGCTGGGCGATACGGACATCGTCATCATCGCCAGCGGAATCGGCGTGACGGTCAACAGTTCGCTGACGATGAAATATAACCAGGGTTTGACGATGAGCGGCAGCGCCGCGCTGACGGCCAGGCCCAATCTCGACATCAGGGATATCAACCCGCCCAATCTGAAGGTCACGGGCGGCAGCCTGACGGCCGATGGGGGCACCTTCAGCATGGGGGCGCAGGAGCAGACGATCACGGCCAATGTTGCCGCTACCACCATCAGGATGGGCTCGAACAACGTCAAGGTGACGGGCAGCATCAGCGCCAAGGGCCTGGTGGAGATTGCGTCGGGCTCCGTCATCAACGGGCCGATCAGTGGCGCCACGGTGAATATTCTGGCCGCCAGCAGCCGCATCCAGGGCGACATCACGGCTACCACCTCCCTCACCATCGGTTCGGGCAGCCAGGTGACGGGCAACCTGACGTCGCCCAACATCGACCTGAAGGCCTCGGGCCTGCTCGTCACGGGCGACGTCAAGGCCAGCAATACGCTGACGATCGCCTCGGGCAATGGCATCAAGGGCAACGTGGAAGGGGGCGACGTCACCCTCGATTCCTCGAATGCCTACATCACGGGCAACGCCGTGGTCGACCACATCACCCTGGGCTGGCAGGGGCGGGTACAGCAGACCATCACCTGCAAGGCCTACACGCCGTCGAACCCGTGCAGTTGCGTGACGAACAACAGCGGCTGGGCCTTCAATGAGCCGCAAGGGCCGAAATGCGGCCCCAGCACGCAGGCCGGCCCCGACCATTTCCAGATCACGCATCCGCCCACGGCGCTGACCTGCGCGCCAGCACCCGTCACCGTCACGGCTTGCGCCGATGCGGCCTGCAGCAGCGTCTACACGGGCGCGGCGCAAGTGACGCTGACGCCCGGTGGCGCGACGGCGCAGATCAACAGCGTCCAGCCGCCGACGGGCGTGGCGACGTCCAGCGTGGCGCAGACGACGGCGGCCGGCAGTGTGCTGCTGGGCCTGACCAGCACGCCGGCCACCACGGGCGCGCTGGTGTGCCGCAGCAGCGTCGACAACAGCCTGACGAATTGCCGCATGGCTTTTGTCAGCAGCGCGTTGCAAGTGAGCGGCATCCCCCGCTATGCCGAAGACGCGGAGCGCATCGCCATCAGCGCCCTGCAGGCGTCGGCGTCGAACCCGCGCGCCTGCGTGCCCCTGTTTGCCAACCAGAACAAGACCTTGCAGCTGCGCTGCACCTACGCCAATCCCGACTCGGGCACCTTGCCGGCGCGCATACAGAACAAGGATGGCACGTATATTCCCCTGGCCGCGAATACGGGCAGCGCCTGCAGCGCCACCGGTGCCGCCGTGCAGCTGGCTTTCGATGCCAACGGCCTGGCCACGCCGAACATGCTGTACGCCGATGCGGGCGCGCTGGGCCTGACGGCCACCTATGCCTCGACCAGCGGCAGCGACAGCGGCTTGACCATGACGGGCAGCGGCAACGTCATCGTCGGTCCCAAGACTTTCCTGTTCAGCCCCATCGTCACGCCGCAACGCGCCGGCCTGGCCGTGCTGCCGGTGGCACCCGCGCTCGGCATCAGCGTCTCGGCCCTGAATGCGGCAGGCGCCGTGACGCGCAATTTCGGCCGCGAGGCGACGGCGCAAACGGTGTTGCTGGGACGCAGCATCAGCGCTCCCGTGTTCACCGGTTACAGCGATCCCGCCGTGGCGGGCAGCCTGACATTCGGCAATAACAATGGCGTGGGCACGGCTGGGAACCTCAGCTGGCCGGAAGTGGGTACCCTGAAGTTTACCGCCAGCATCACGACCTACCTGGGCGCCGCGCAGCCGGCGCTGCCGGCCACCGGCAGCAGCAACGATGTGCAGTACATTCCCCACCACTTCAAGACGGACATCATTGTTGCCGGCGATACGGACTTGCCGGCCTCGGCGACCCTGGCCGCGCCGTGCCTGAGCGCCATGAAATGCGTCGTCGGCGTGCCGCCGGCGGGCGTGTACAGCTATTCGGGGCAGGCTTTCGGCTTGCGCGTGACTGCGCAGAACCTGGCCAACGTGACGACGCGCAATTTTGACGGCCGCGATACGACGTACATGGCGCCGGTGCAGGTGCAGGGCTGGGACGCTGCCAAGGGCGAACAGCTGTTTCCACCGGCCAGCCCGTCCGGCAGCCGGCTCACCGATGGCAGCAGCGCGCAAACCACCGTCACCGCCATCGCGCCCGAGAAATTTACCCTGGGCGTGGCGCGTGCCCCGCTCGCTTACCGTTTTCCTGGCAACAGCGGCGTGGCCGTCAAGGTGGCGCCCACTCACGTGCTGCTGCGCGCCAGCGGCACCTTTGCGGGCGCCAGCGCCAGTTCGGCGCCGGCCGCGTCCGGCACGGAAGGCGCGCTGACGATATTGTCCGGGCGCCTAATGGTGCCGCATGGCTATGGCTCCGAGCTGTATCCGCTGCGCCTGGCCGTGCAAGCCCAGTACTGGGATGGCGCGGGCTGGGTTGCCAACCTGGCCGACAGCATCAGCAGTTTCAGCAAGGCGCAAGTGCTGCTGAACAATTGCAAGAAGGCGCTCGTCTGCGGCGACCTGCAAGTGGCGGACGGCCCCTACACCGTCAACAAGGGCGAGCTGCCGAAAAACAAGCAGCTGACCTTGCTGGCGCCGGGCGCCGGCAGGACGGGCAGCGTCGATGTGTCCGTGCCTGGCCTGATTTATCTGCCCAGCACGGTAGGCACGGTCGTCTTTGGCGTCTTCAAATCCGGTCCCGTGATCTACATACGCGAGATGTATTGAGGCAGGTCTCCGGCAGGAGGCAGCGCGGCGCAGACGGCGCGAAAAACCAGTAACATGCCTGGCTGTGGCATTTCCCATCCTTTAAAGCAGACTGGAGTCTTTATGAGCACAACTTCGCAGTGGATCGATATCGCCGGCCCGGACGGCAGCTTCCAGGCTTACCTGGCCGTGCCGCACGTGGGCAAGGGCCCGGCCATCGTCCTGTTGCAGGAAATTTTTGGCGTCAACGAGCACATCCGCGCCGTGGCGGACCAGTACGCGGCCGATGGCTATGTGGTGCTGGTGCCCGACCTGTTCTGGCGCGCCGGCGCGCACATCGAACTGGGCTATGACGAGGCGGGCTGGAAGCGCGCCGTCGAACTGATGCAGGCGACCGACAATCCGCAGGCCGATGCCGATATCGCCGCCACAGTCGCCGTGCTGCGCGCGCGTCCGGAAGTGACGACGGGCAAGCTGGCCTCGATCGGCTACTGCTTCGGCGGCCGTTTGTCGTACCAGGCGGCCGCGGCCGGCGTGGTCGACGTGGCCATCGCCTATTACGGCGGCGGCATCCAGAACAAACTGGACCTGGCCGAGCAGATCAAGGTGCCGCTGCTGATGCATTTCGGCGGCCAGGACAGCCATATCCCGCCGGAAGCCGTGCAACAGATCGCCGTGCGCTTCGAGGACCGCCAGGAGGTGGAAATCCATGTGTATCCCGGGGCCGAGCACGGTTTCAACTGCACCCACCGCGACAGCTACCAGCAGCGCGCCGCCGCCCAGGCGCATGGCAATTCCCTGATTTTCCTCGCGGAAAATATGTAACTTCCTTCCTCCAGTCCGGCCAGCCGCCCGTGTGCATGCCGCTACCTGCCCAGCAGCAAAGCCGCATGGGCGCTAAAATAGCGGCTGTGCCGGGCAACTCCGGCCGGCCGGGCATAGCGCCCGGCAAACCTGGATGAGGAACCGAATTAAAGATGGCCCAAGTAATTGTTTCTGTAACATTGGCGGCAAGCGCCGAACGAGTGTGGGATTTTATCGGCGGCTTCCAGTCGCTGGCTGAATGGTCGAGCTCGATCAAGACCAGCCTGTCCGAACATGGCGGCCGCGTGCGCCGCCTGAAGACCACGGACGGCGCCGTCATCGCCGAACGCCTGCAAAGCTACAGCGAAGCGGACAAAAGCTACAGCTACACCATCGTCTCGGGTCCGATCCCCGTCAAGAACTACCGTTCCACCCTGCGCGTCACGGGCGAGCCCGGCGCGAACGAGTGCGTGGCCGAATGGTCGAGCCAATTCGACGCGGCCGAAGGCGTGGAAGAGGTCATGGTGGGCGCGTTCCAGCATTTGTATGAAACGGCGTTTGTCGACCTCAAACGCATCATGGCCATTTGATTGATTGAACCCTGCGGCAAATACCGGGGTCGGACCCTGAGGGTCCGACCCCAGCCTTTCTGCTTTGCGGGTTAATACATTGTTACCCTCTTAGCGTTTGACTTTCCCAAACGCCTCGCCCTTGTTCCACGTTGGCAAATTCTTGTCATTCGCCACTTCATAGCCCAGGTTCAGGGTGAACTGCGCCTGCTGCACCATGCCCGACAGGTCCCATGACGGGTGGTACTCGTCGGTGACCTGGTGGTAATCTTTTTTAAACGCGACCAGGCGTTCGCTTGATGCTTTCGGCTCCTTGACGAAGTCGAAGGAACCGTCGCCGGAAAACACGGCCGAGCCCACGTTGAAGGCGGGCACGCCGGCCTTGGCGAAGGCGAAATGGTCGGCGCGGTAAAAGGCGCCGGACAGGTCGGGGATGGCCGGTGCCAGGCGCAGGCCCATGCGCTTGGCCACCTTGGCGGCGCTCGCGTACAGGCTGCTGCGCTCGGCGCCAGCCACGCCGATGTCGTGTGTCTTGCCGACGAAGTTCATGCTGTCCAGGTTCAGGTCGGCGGCCGTCTTGGCCAACGGCCATAATGGCGTGCGCGTGTAGGCGGTGCTGCCCAGCATGCCCGTTTCCTCGCCGGCCGGCCACAGGAAGATCTGCGTGCGCCGCGCCGGCTGTTTCACGGCCACCTGCGCCATGGCCAGCAGGGCCGCCGCGCCCGAGGCGTTGTCGATGGCGCCATTGTAGATGTGGTCGCTTTGTCCGGTGCGCTGGTTGCCCTCGTCATCCTTGCCCAGGTGGTCCCAGTGGGCCGAATAAATCACGGCTTCGTCCTTCAGCTTCGGGTCCGTGCCGGGCACGATGCCGGCCACGTTGAATTGCTCGATGCTGCGGATCTGGCTATCGAGCTGGACCTTGACCGTGGCGTTCAGGGCGACAGGACGGAACGCGCGCGTTTCCGCCTGGGCGCGCAAGGCGTCCAGGTCTTGCCCGCCCGCCTGGAACAGGGCGCGCGCCATATCTTCCTGCAGCCAGCCTTCCATCGCATTGCCCGCGCCAGCCAGGCTGAAGCGTTCATGGCCGAAGCCGTTGGCCGGCACCGACCAGGGATACGAGGCCGACGCGGTCGTGTGGATCAGCAGCACGCCGGCCGCGCCCTGGCGCAGCGCTTCCTCGTACTTGTAGACCCAGCGGCCATACCAGGTGAGCGACTTGCCGGCAAAGCGGTTCGGCTCGCTTGCGGTCGGCTGCGGGTCGTTGACCATCATGATCACCAGCTTGCCTTTCAGGTCGATGCCCTTGAAGTCGTCCCAGTTTTCATCGGGGGCGGCGATGCCGTAGCCGGCAAACACGACGGGCGCGTCGAACGCCACTTTTTCCTTGCCATTGGAGGCGCCAAAGACGATGTCCTTGCCGAAGGCGGGCGCGAGCGTCTTGCCGCCCGCGCTGAAGGTCACCGTGCTCGATGGCAAGGCCTTGCTGCCGACGATGGTCAGCGCCTGGCGGTACGTGCCATCCTTCAATGGCTGCAGGCCGGCCACGGCCGCCTGCGTTTCCAGGTAGCGCACGGCCAGGTCGCCGCCGCGCTGGCCCGTGCCGCGCCCTTCGAGCAAGTCATCGGCCAGGAAGGACAGATGGGCGCGCAGCGGCGCTTCGGCGACGATGGGCTGGGCGAGGGCAGCCGTGCTGAGCACGCTGGCGGCGAGGACGAGGGGGAAACGCATGACAACTCCAAAAGTGAATACAGGAAAGCAAAGCAGGGGCAATCTTACTCTACCGCAAAGGCTTGGGCCTAGCGCGCGGCACGCCAGCGGCGATTGCGGCCACAATGGCCGCTGGCCCACCGACAAGGAGCGTTCCATGACTGCCACCGATAACACCGTGCAAGCGAGCAATACCCTGCGTACCGCCGACGGTACCCTGATCTACTACAAGGACTGGGGCAGCGGCCCGCCCGTCGTCTTCAGCCATGGCTGGCCGCTGTCGTCCGACGCCTGGGAAGACCAGATGTTTTACCTGGCATCGCGGGGCTTTCGCGTCATCGCGCATGACCGGCGCGGCCATGGCCGCTCCAGCCAGCCGTTCGACGGCAACGACATGGATACCTACGCGGACGACCTGGCCGCCCTGATCACGGCGCTGGACTTGGCGGGCGCCACTCTGGTGGGGCATTCGACGGGTGGCGGCGAAGTGGCGCGCTACATCGGCCGCCATGGCACGGACCGCCTGTCCGGCGCCGTGCTGGTGGGCGCCGTGCCGCCGCTGATGCTGCAGACCACGGACAATCCGCTGGGCTTGCCGCTATCCGTTTTTGACGGCATCCGTGCCGGCGTGCAGGCGGACCGCAGCCAGTTCTTCCGCGACTTGAGCGAGGCCTTCTATGGCTACAACCGGCCCGAGGCGCAAGCGTCGCAGGGCGTGCGCGACAGTTTCTGGCGCCAGGGCATGCAGGCGGGCATGCCGGCCGCCTATCTGTGCATCAAACAATTTTCGGAAACGGATTTTACGGCTGACCTGGCCAAGTTCGACGTGCCGACCCTGGTGATCCACGGCGACGATGACCAGATCGTGCCCATCGCGGCCTCGGCGCGGCGCACTGCCGAGCTCATCATCGGCAGCAAGCTGCTCGTGTATGCGGGCGCGCCGCACGGTCTGGCGACGACGCACAAGGAGCGCCTGAACGAGGACTTGCTGGAATTCCTGCGGCACTCGGTCGACGCGGCAAGCAATCTTGAAGAACATCTGTAAAACCGGCATATCTATTGCAAAACACATAATATTTCTTGTTTTTTGCACCAATTGCGTGCGGATCGCCGATTTTTCTGCGTTTTAGAATGCAAAAAACGGCGTTCTGCCGCCCCGTTCCACCCGGTAAGGTCCAGTAAAGAGTAAACTAGCGGCTACACTCTTTCGCATTGGGCGATTCGAGCGAACTTGTGAGTGATTTCATGTCTGATACACCAATTTCCTTATTTTCCGACCTTAACCTGAGCGAGCCGCTGATTCGCGCGCTCAAGGATGTCGGTTACGAAACACCGTCGCCTATCCAGGCGGCCACGATTCCATTATTGCTCGCCAACCGCGACGTACTGGGCCAGGCGCAAACGGGCACGGGCAAGACCGCCGCCTTCGCCCTGCCTATCTTGTCGCGCATCGATCTGAAACAAAGCTCACCCCAAGCCCTGGTCCTGGCACCGACGCGCGAACTGGCCATCCAGGTCGCCGAAGCATTCCAGGTATATGCCGCCCACATTCCCGGCTTCCACGTGCTGCCGATCTACGGCGGCCAAAGCTACGGCCCGCAGCTGTCGGCCCTGCGCCGTGGCGTGCACGTCGTCGTCGGCACGCCAGGCCGCGTCATCGATCACCTGGACAAGGGTTCGCTCGACCTGTCCAAGCTCAAAACGCTGGTACTCGACGAAGCCGATGAAATGCTGCGCATGGGCTTTATCGACGATGTCGAACGCATCCTGCAAGAAACGCCGGAAGGCCATCAAACGGCCCTGTTCTCGGCCACCATGCCTTCCGTCATCAAGCGCATCGCCACCACCTACCTGGTGAACCCGGCCGAAGTGACGGTGGCCGCCAAGACGGGCACGGCCGACAATATCCGCCAGCGCTACTGGCTGGTGTCGGGCATGCACAAGCTCGACGCGCTGACGCGCATCCTGGAAGCGGAAGCGTTTGACGGCATGATCATCTTCGCCCGCACCAAGCTGGGCACGGAAGAGCTGGCCGGCAAGCTGCAGGCACGCGGCTTCTCGGCTGCCGCCATCAATGGCGACATCCAGCAAGCCCAGCGCGAGCGCACGATCCAGCAGTTGAAAGACGGCAAGATCGACATCCTCGTGGCCACCGACGTGGCTGCACGTGGCCTGGACGTCGAGCGCATCAGCCACGTCGTCAACTATGACGTGCCGCACGATCCGGAAAGCTACACCCACCGCATCGGCCGCACGGGCCGCGCCGGCCGCAGCGGCGAAGCGATTTTGTTCATCACCCCGCGTGAAAAGAACTTGTTGAAAGCCATCGAGCGCTCGACCCGCCAGCCGATCGGCATGCTGGAACTGCCCACCATCCAGGCCGTCAACGACGTGCGTATCGCCAAGTTCAAGGAACAGATCAGCGAAACCCTGGCCCTGGGCGAACTGGAACAGTTCCAGTCGCTGATCGAAGATTTCGAACGCGAGAAAAACATTCCCGCCATCGAAATCGCGGCCGCCCTGGCGAAAATGGCGCGTGGCAATGTGCCGCTGCTGCTGGACAAGAACAAGGCGCGCGAGCAAGCCACCTGGCAAGACGACCGTCCTGTCCGCCAGGATCGTTTTGACCGCCCTGAGCGCAATGACCGTCCGGAACGCGGCGACCGCTTCGACCGCAACGAGCGCAGCGAACGCCCGGCCTTCCCGAAAAAGGAGCGCGTCCAGCGCCCGGCCGATGCCGGCATGCAGACGTTCCGCATTGAAGTGGGCCACCAGCATGGCGTCAAGCCAGGCAATATCGTCGGCGCCATCGCCAATGAAGCGGGCATCGATTCGAAAAACATCGGCCGCATCGAAATCTATGACGACTACAGCGTCCTGGACTTGCCGGACAGCATGCCGAAAGAATTGCTGGACCAGCTGAAAACCGTGTGGGTAGCGGGCCAGCAACTGCGCATCAGCCGTGATGGCGACGCGCCGGATCTGGCGCCGCCAGCCGCGCCGCGCAAGCCGTTCGCCGCCAAGTCCGCGCCAGCGTTCAAGGATGCGCCAGCGGACGCGGGCGATGCAGCACCCGCACCGCGCGCGCCGAAGAAGGAACGTCCACGCCCGGGCGTGACGGCTTACCGTATCGAAGTGGGCCGTGAGCACGCCGTGACGCCAAGCAACATTGTCGGCGCCATCGCCAACGAAGCGAACCTGGAAGCCAAGCATATCGGCCGTATCGATATCTTTGACAACTACAGCGTGCTGGACTTGCCGGAAGGCATGCCGCCGGAAATCCTCGATCACCTGAAATCGGTCGTGGTATCGGGCCAGAAACTGCGCATCAGCCTGGATGACGGCACGACGGAGCGTAAACCTGCGCCACCGCGTCCGAAATCCCCGCCGCGCAAAACCTACAAGTAACACCTGACCAAACCTACTGCGCGTCGCGCTTTGCGGCCGGCGATGCTCACCGTACTAGAGTACGGTTGCGCTTCTCGGCCACAAATCACTGCCGCTCGCTACGGTTTTGTCAGGCGTCGTTACTGACAAGTATCCATCGCCTCACAGGCGCTCCGGCGCCTGTGTCGCGGATTGGAGACATATTCCCCACTGGCGCGTTCGCGCCAGTTTTTATTTTCCCTGAAGAAACGATCCTTATCGCTCCGTTACTAACCGGGATGGCAGCGCCATGGATTTTTCCTATTGAACTGACGTTGCCATCTTTTAATCGGCGGATGCGGCTTGTTTTTCGCGCCAAATCACAATAAATAATATTTAAATAATTATTTATGCCGCACTTTATTAAGCTTTTGAATTTCAATAAAACCAATCAAGTTGGGTCAAAGTAAATTCTAAAACATAAATGAATTGGTTTTTATTAAATTTTTTGACTGGCATCACTGTCGCCGAGGCGATATATCATGGGTGCTTGATGTGGTATATTGTTTTTATGTTTTTGTTATGCTAGTTGAAAAAAATAGAGGAGCGACGATGCGGGTCAACACGCCTATCACGCAAAATGAATACGTATTAAATGAAGGCATGACGATTGTTTCCACCACGGATTTACAGGGAAACATCAATTACGCCAATCCGTACTTTATTGAAGTCAGCGGCTTTTCAGAAATGGAACTGCTGGGTGCACCACAGAATATCCTGCGTCATCCCGACATGCCGGCCGAAGCGTTTGCCGACCTGTGGGACACCATCAAGACGGGCATGCCATGGACCGGCATGGTCAAGAACCGCTGCAAGAATGGCGATTACTACTGGGTCTTCGCGAATATCACGCCCGTCATCGAAAACGGCCGCCCGATCGGCTACATGTCCGTGCGCACCAAGCCCACGCGCGAGCAGATCAACGAAGCGGCCGCCCTGTATAAAAGTTTTAAAGATGGCAATGCATCCAGGCTTGCCATCCGCAATGGCCGCGTCGTGCGCCAGGGCTGGGCCGCCAAGCTGGCCGAGTGGCGCAAGCTGAGCCTGTCGCAGGACCTGGCCTTCCATTGCATCGTCTTTGGCGTGGTGCTGGCCATTCTTGGCTGCGCCGTATGGAATATCGATGGCGACACCAGCACGGCCACGCGCAGCTGGCTCAGCGGCGCTGCCGCCGCCGCCGTCGCGCTGATGCTGTATTTCTGGGCGCACCTGCACAATGCCATCGTCGTGCCCCTGGGCGACGCCGTTACCGTGGCGCGCAAGATGGCTGGCGGCGACTTGACGGGCGTCATCGACAAGGTGCGCGACGACGACATGGGCCAGTTGATGGCCGCCCTGCGCCAGACGAATATCAACCTGCACAGCATCATCGGCGACGTGCGCGCCAATTTCGAGGATATCCGCATCACCACGGCGGAGATCGCCACTGGCAATATGGACTTGTCCAGCCGCACGGAATCGCAGGCGTCCAGCCTGGAACAGACGGCCGCCAGCATGGAAGAGCTGACGTCCACCGTGCAAAACAGTGCCGACCACGTGGACACGGCCAACAAGCTGGCGGCGCAGGCGTCCACCGTTGCCGCCAAGGGCGGCACCATCGTCAGCGAAGTGGTGACCACGATGGACGAGATCAGCACCTCGTCGCGCAAGATTCTCGACATCATCGGCCTGATCGATGGCATCGCGTTCCAGACGAATATCCTCGCCTTGAACGCGGCCGTGGAAGCGGCACGCGCGGGCGAGCACGGCCGTGGCTTCGCCGTCGTGGCCGGCGAAGTGCGCAGCCTGGCGCAGCGCTCGGCTACCGCCGCCAAAGAGGTCAAGAATCTGATCGACCATTCGATCGCCACCGTGAACGCGGGCAGCGTGCTGACCAGCAATGCGGGTGCCACCATGACGGAAGTGATCGCCTCGGTGGCCCGGGTGACGGAAGTAATGGACGAGATTTCCTCCACCACGCGCGAGCAGAACCAGGGCATCGGCCAGGTCAACCAGGCCGTCATTCACATGGATGGCATCACGCAGCAGAATGCGGCGCTGGTGGAGCAGGCGGCCGCGGCCGCCAGCAGTCTGGCGCAGCGCACCGACAGCGTGGCCCAGTCGATCGGCATCTTCAAACTGAAGGCCTCGCCCAAGCGCAAGGCGGCCGGCGTGGGGCGCGGCGTGGGTGCGGGCGTGACGGCAAGGGCGCTGTTAAAGGCTCGCTGATAAACCCAGTAAGTGCCGGGGGCCGTCACTGCGTGACCGGAATGCTTCCCATCGGGAGCATTCCCCCCAGACTTTGTGGGGTACTCTTACTGCTTCACCCGATACACTTCCCCGCTGCGCACCTTCTTCACCACCCCATCCGCGCCAAACAAAATCACATATTCGCCCTGCGCGCCCGAGGCGGCCGGGTAGGTGTACATCCACACTTCATTGCCGCTGTCGAAACGGATGGACGTGCTCTCGCCCGGCGCCGCGCGTACTTGCTCGCGCGTGCTGCTGCCAGCTTGCACCGTTTGCTCCAGGGTGGCGTAGGGCACATTCTTGCTCGCTTGCAAGGCGCGCGTGCCGGAGCATGCTGCCAGGCAGAGCAGCGGCAAAAGAGTCAGCCACTTCATGGCGCCACCTCGTCCATATAAGTAAATTCCAGCAGGGTATCGTCGGGCCAGCTGGCATCCCACAGGGGCGCGTAATACGTACGGTCCAGCAAGACCTGGCAATCGCAGTAGGGCAGCGAAGCGGGCGTCTGTTCGCCGCCCGCGTACAGCATGCTGAACGGCAGCGCCAGACGGCGTTCGCCATGCACGAGGGTCACGCCGAACAGGGGACGCTCCGCGAAGAACAGGTAGTTGCCGTCCGGCTGAGAGCACACCTTGTCTGTGCTGTAGAGCATGCTGGAGAGCCAGGAAATGATTTCCGGGTCGTTCGAGATCAGGCCGGAATCCATGCCGGCGCGGCATTCCAGGCGCAAGTCGCCCAGGCGCCGCGTGCCGGGCGGCAAGCCTGGGGTGATGACCTGCGCGCGCCAGCTCATGGTGGTGGCCTTGCGGTTGGCGATCAGCACGGCATCCTCGCGCGCCGCCTGGGCATT
Source organism: Janthinobacterium sp. AD80 (assembly GCF_002878455.1). GTDB lineage: Bacteria > Pseudomonadota > Gammaproteobacteria > Burkholderiales > Burkholderiaceae_D > Janthinobacterium. The sequence continues at coordinate 2,881 of NZ_NRDQ01000126.1, read as the reverse complement.
GTGCACGGGGGCAAAGCTGTTGTCCTCGGCCAGGGGCAAGGGGATGCTGACTGTGTCGCCGGCGATGCGCAGCCGCACGCCCGTCATGTCCACGCCGGGCTGGCGCGGCAGCAATCGAAAGCGCAGCACGGCTTGCGGCGCCAGCGCATGGTCGCGCTCGAAACGCTGCACGCCCTGCAGCATCTTGCGGTAGGATTTATCGACGGGATCGCGCGTGGCGTCCACTTTGACCTGCGGCACAGGTGCGGTTTGCGCCAGGGCAACAGTGCCATGGAGTGGACCAGCGAGCAGGCAGGCAAGCAGCAGGGAAAGATGGATACGCATGGCCCGATGCTACGCTCATTTGCGCAGCCGCCACGCACGGATGGGGAATCAGTACTCGCTATATTTGCGCGCGTCGCCGCGCACCTGCTGCGCCGGGTATTTCTGCGCATTGAGTGCCATCTTTTCCAGCACGGCCGCGTGCAGGTCGACGCCGCTCTTGTCGGCCAGGCGCACCAAATACATCAGCACGTCGGCCAGTTCATGGCGGATGCCCGTGCGTTTGGCGTCATCGAGTTCGGCATCGGCACCCGTGGGCAGCCACTGGTAGTGCTCGACCAGTTCCGCCACTTCCACGGACAGGGCCATGGCCAGGTTCTTCGGCGTGTGGAACTGGTCCCAGTCGCGCTCTTGCGCAAACGCGCGCAGGCGTGCGCGGATATCAATCAGGCTGTCGGCAGGCGCGCTCATGCTGCCACCTGCAGTGATTTTTCCATGAAGACACTGAACGGGTCATCCGGATAGTCGCCGTAAGGCCCCCGCCGCTGATAGCCGTGGCGCGCGTACAGGGCGATGGCTTCGGGCTGGTGGATGCCTGTCTCCAGGGTCAGCAAGCGGCAGCCGCGCGCCAGCGCCTGCGCTTCCAGCAGGGCCAGCAGGCGCTTGGCCAGGCCCAGCCCACGGCTGTCCGGGTGCACATACATGCGCTTGACTTCGCCAAAATCGGGCGTGACGACGATGGCGCCGCAGGCGCGCGCGCGGCCATCGGCATCGCGGGCGACGGCGAACAGCAGGGTTTCCGGCGGCAACGACGCCAGGTCCAGCGAGTACACGCACTCGGCCGGGTACAGCGTTTGTTGATAGGCATCGAGCGCGGCGATCAGGGTCTGCACGTCGGCTTGCTGCGGCGATTCCAGGCGGATGGTCATGGGGAAAGATCGAGTGAACGGAATGTCTCCATGGTATCACTGCGGCCGCGCCAGGCGCATGCTCAGGCCGATGGGCGACATCACAAAGCCCATCAGTTCCTGCGCCTCGCCGCCATCGGGCGTATCGACGCCGGCGATGTCGAAGCTGCTCAGCAGCATGGCCATGGCGATCTTGATTTCCAACAAGGCCAGGTAGCGGCCAGGGCAGGTACGCAGGCCGCCGCCGAACGGCATGGCGGCGCGCTTGTTGTTCGCCTCGCCGCTGTCCGCCAGCCAGCGCTCGGGCTGGAACGCTTGCGCGTCGGGAAAGTGCGCATCGGACACGCTGTCGTGGCGCATCACGCACCACAGCATGCTGCCGGCGGGCACGGCCACATCGCCCACCACCGTGTCGCGCAGCGCTTCGAGCGGAATGTAGGGCGCCACCGGTTTCAAGCGCATGGCCTCGCTGGCGCAGGCGCCCAGGTAGTCGAGGCTATCCATTTGCGCCACGCTGAACTGTGCCACGTCGGGCGCCAGGCGCCGCACTTCCTCGCGCGCCTTGGCCAGGCTGTGCGGATGGCGCTGCAGCAGGTAGATGATCCAGGAAATCGTGTTGGCCGTCGTGTCTTCGCCGGCCAGCAGCATGGTCAGCACATTGCCGGCCACGGCGCGGTCGTTCACGCCGCTGCCGGGTTCGTCGGCGGCGGCGATCATGGCTTCGAGCAGGTTGGGCGGGCGCACGCGCCGCGCGGGGTCTTGCTCCATGCGTTCGCGTGCCTGCCGCACCAGTTGCGCCACGGCTACGTCCAGCGCCGCCACGTCGCGGTCCAGGCGCCGGTCGACGGGCAGCTTGACGTAGCGCCAGTACGGCAGCATCGACAGGCTGCGCCGTGCCACGGCTGGCAGGATGGCGTCCAGGTGGCGCTGGATCACGTCCTCGCCCGATTCCAGCGTGTTGACTTCGCTGCCGAAGGCCAGCCCGGCGATGATGTCGACCGTGTAGCGCTTCAGGTCACCGTCGAGGGCGATGGCCTGGCCTTGCATGGCGGCATCCTGCCAGCGCCGCTGCAGGCGCTGCGCCACCGTCACCAGCGCGGGGAAATATGCCTTGATGGCGCCCGGCGCCATGCCGGCCATCACCATGCGGCGCTGGTTGCGCCACTCGCTGCCTTCGGCCAGGAAAACGCCGGGATTGCCACCCATTTCCTCCGAGACGATATAGCTGCTCAGAGGGCGGCGGAAACCGTCCGGACGGTCGCGCAGCACGGCGGCCACTGCCTCGCTGTCGGCCACCACCAGCACCAGGGTGCGGCCGAACCAGGCGCGCATGAAAGGTCCGTAGCGGCGTACCCAGCCTTCCACGTCGCGGTGGATGCGCGGCAGCCGCACTTGCATGGCGTTGCCGATGATGGGCAAGGCGAATGGCCCCGGCAACTGGCGGATCTGGCGCAGGGCTGGGGTGGTGGCGGGTGCGGGTGCTGCGGCGTGGTCGAGTGGCGGCATGGCAAGCTCCTGTTGTCGTGGAACGATGGGATGACTGTAGCGCGCTTGCGCGCACGCGTCTTGAACGAATACGACATCGCGCGCAGCTTCAAACATTGCCGGTACAATCGTCGCCATGCCTGCCGCCCCCACGCCCCTGACCCGCCTGATCGCACCGCGCACCGCGCTCGCTTCCTGCGTGCGCGCCTTCCTCGTGCGCGACACCA
>NZ_NRDQ01000125.1 GCF_002878455.1 Janthinobacterium sp. AD80 | reverse complement strand
GCCAGCGGCGCCAGGCGCGCGGCCAGGGCCTGCGCCGCCTGCTCCCCGGCGCGCATGGCGCGCGCATAATTTTCAAAATCGAGGAAACTCACGCCCGTCAGGTCGGGCGCCACCAGGATATCCTGCGCGCGCATTTCCTTCAGCGAGCGCTGCACGTTCTGCTCCGTGAGGATCTGCAGCATCTGCTGCGCCACGCCGATGGCGCTGCCCAGGTCTTTTTCCGGCGCCAGCGGCGTGCCCACGTTGACGGCGATGACGATGTCGGCGCCCATGGCGCGCGCCATGTCGACGGGCAGGTTGCGCACCAGCCCCCCGTCGACCACCAGGCGGTTGTTCACGCGCACGGGCGAAAACACGCCCGGCACGGCCAGCGAGGCGCGCATCGACAGGAACAGCGGCGTGTCGACCAGTTCCACCAGTTCGCCGCTGACCAGATCCGAGGCCACCGAGCGGAATGGCAACGGCAGCTGGCTGGCCGGGCGGTCGCGCATGCCGGCCGGCAGCAGCCGATTCAGCGCCATCTCCAGCGCCGCATTGCTGGCGGCCGCGGGCGGCGTGGAAATGCCGTTGCGGCTGACGCCAAACTCGATGCGCGAAGGCAGCAAGAGATCTTCCTCGCGGCGGCGGAACGCCAGTTCGTCGCGCGGCGGACGGTCCGCCACCACGCGCGCCCAGTTGGTCTCGCGCGCCATCTTTTCCAGCTCGGCGACGGAAGCGCCGGCCGCATATGCACCGCCCACCACGCCGCCCATGCTGGTGCCGACCACCATGTCGATCGGCACATGCAGTTCCTGCAGCACCTTGAGCACGCCGATATGCGCGAGGCCGCGCGCGCCGCCGCCCGACAGCACCAGGGCGATGCGCGGACGCGCCGCCACGGGCGCAGGTACTGCGCTGGCGGCGCGGACGGTTTCAGGGGGGGATGCGGCGGCGGGAACATCGGCGGCAACGCCAGCTTGGGCAAGGCGCATAGCGCCGCCACGCAGCCTGCTGCCAGGACGGCACGGATCGAAAACATGAAAACTCCTGTAGCGCTGGCGGCATGGCGCCAGCGGCAAAAACACGATACGACGTAGGGACGGCTACGTCACTTAATTTGATGGCGGCGGCGTGACGGTCGTCACCGGCGGCGCGGCCGGCATCATCGCTCCCGCGCGCGGCTGCGTTTCCATCGGCAGCGGCGGCGGCACCAGGTTCGTCGCCGGCGCCGGCGCTGGCGTGGGCGCGGCACCCGGCAGCATGGCTGGCAGGGCCAGCGCCTTGTCGTCGGCCACCAGGTCGATGCGTTTGCTCACGCCGCCATCCTGCAGCAGCACGTGGCGCGCATGCACCTCCTGCACCGTCACGCCGGGCACCACTTCGGTACCCTCAGGCACAGCCACCGACGGCTTGCCATCGGTCGAGATGATGGCCACGCTGCGGCGACCATTGCTGGCGGCCACCACGCCCTTGAGCTGGTAGTTGCTGGCCGTGGCCACGCTGACCTGGCCGCCGAACAGCGAGGCGCCCGCTTCCACGCTGGCATCCTGCACCACCGGCACGGCGGGCGGATTGATGGGCCGTTGCGGTGCCTTGAACAGCTGCATGGCCCAATAGGCCAGCGACACGGACAGCGCCACGACGGCGAGCAGACTTACGAATTGGGGCAAACGCTTCATGGCTTCCTTGAGTTCTTATCTTACGAGCTGATTGATTTCGATAATCGGCATCAGCACGGCCAGCACGATCAGCAGCACCACCACGCCCATGGCCAGGATCAGGGCCGGCTCCAGCAGGCCGGCGATGGTCAGCGTGCGGCGTTCCAGGTCCTGCTCCTGGGCGCTGGCGGCGCGTTCCAGCATGGCCGGCAACTCGCCCGTGATTTCACCGGCGCGTATCATGTGGATCAGCATGGGCGGAAAATGCTTCTGCGCCGACAGCGCGCGCGCCAGGCTGACGCCTTCGCGCACGGCGCCGCTGGCCTCCTGCACCAGCTCCTGCATGGCCACATTGGTCAAGGTATCGCGGCTGGTGTCGAGCGCACGCAGGATCGGCACGCCGGAACCCGTGGTGATGGCCAGGGTGCTGGCGAAACGCGCCGTGTTCAGGCTGCGCTCGAACTTGCCGTACAGGGGCGCCGTCAGCAGCCAGGTATGCCAGCGCCGCTTCAGCGCCGGCTGCTGCAGCGCGCGCCGCCAGGCGAACCAGGCGCCGGCCACCAGCACGGCCACGATGAGGCCGTAGTTGCGCACGAAGTCCGACAGCGCCAGCATGATCACCGTCAGCATGGGCAATTTCTGCTTGGTGTTGGCGAATACGGAAACGATCTGCGGCACCACATAGGTGAGCAGGAAAATGACGATGGAAAACGCCACCACCGTGACGATGGCCGGATAGGTAAACGCCAGCTTGACCTTCTGCAGCAGCGCGTTGCGCCGCTCGATGTAGTCGGCCAGGCGCGACAGCACGCGCGACAGATGGCCGATCTGCTCGCCCGACGCCACCAGCGCGCGGTAAATTTCCGCGAAGTCGCGCGGATGGCGCGCCAGCACGTCGGAAAACGCGGCGCCGCCGATCACTTCCGAGCGGATCGAGGCGATCAGGTCGCGCAGGTAGGGCCGCTCGGCCTGTTCCAGCAGCGCGGAAAAGGCCTGCTCCAGCGGCAGGCCCGCTTCCAGCAAACTGGCCAGCTGGCGCGTAAACAGCGCCAGCTCGGTACTCGACAGGCGCTCGCCGAAGCCGCGCCGTTTGGTGACGCCGGCGGCATCGACCTGCGCGGCGATCTGTTCGACGGCCAGCGGCACCAGGCCTTGCACGCGCAGCTCGGCGCGCGCGGAACGGGGACTGTCGGCATTGAGCACGCCCTTGCGGGTGGCGCCTTGCGCATCGACGGCTTCATAACGGAATGCGGGCATGGTGGCGGGCCTAGTCTTTGGTCACGCGCAGCAATTCAGCCTGCGTGGTGGTGCCGTCGCGCAGCCAGCGTTCGCCGTCGTCGCGCATGCTCAGCATGCCGTCCTGCAGGGCCACCGCGCGCACTTCCGCTTCGGAGGCGCGGTTGTGGATCTGCGCGCGGATCTGCTCCGTCGTGCGCAGCAGCTCGTACACGCCGACACGGCCCTGGTAGCCCGTCTGGCCGCAATGCTCGCAGCCGACCGCCTGCCAGTATTCGCCATCGAAGGTCTTGCAGGACCCGCACAATTTTCGCACCAGGCGCTGTGCCAGCACACCCAGCAGCGACGACGACAGCAGGAACGGTTCGATGCCCATGTCCAGCAGGCGCGTCACGGCCGCCGAGGCGTCATTCGTGTGCAGGGTCGCCAGCACCAGGTGGCCCGTCAGGGATGCCTGCACGGCGATCTGCGCCGTTTCCAGGTCGCGGATCTCGCCGATCATGATCACGTCCGGGTCCTGCCGCAGGATCGCCCGCAAGGCCTTGGCAAACGTCATGTCGATGCGCGGGTTGACCTGCGTCTGGCCGACGCCAGCCAGGTCGTACTCGATCGGGTCTTCCACCGTCAGGATATTCGTCGTCGTCGCGTTGAGCATCGACAGCGCCGCATACAGGGTCGTGGTCTTGCCCGAGCCGGTCGGCCCCGTGACCAGCACGATGCCGTGCGGCTGCGTGATCAGGCCATCGAACTGCGCCAGCATGGGCGCGCTCATGCCCAGGTGCTGCAGGTCCAGGCGGCCCGCTTCCTTGTCCAGCAAACGCAGCACGGCCCGTTCGCCATGCCCGGTCGGCAGGGTCGAGACGCGCACGTCGACGGGCTTGCCGCCCACGCGCAGGGTGATGCGGCCGTCTTGCGGCAGGCGCTTTTCGGCGATGTCGAGCTGCGCCATGATCTTGATGCGCGAGATCAGCGAGCCGTGGATGGCCTTGCGCGGACGCACGACGTCGCGCAGGCTGCCGTCGATGCGAAAGCGCACGACGGAAGTCTGCTCGAACGGCTCGATGTGGATATCGGAGGCGCCTTCGCGCAGCGCCTGCGTGAGCAAGGCGTTGATCATGCGGATGACGGGCGCGTCGTCGGACGATTCAAGCAAGTCCTCGATGGCCGGCACGTCCTGCAGCAGCTTGGTCAGATCGAGGTCGGCATCGAATTCATCGGCCATCTGCGAAGCGTCGCCACCGCCGCCCGCGTAAGCGCCGGCAATGGCCGCATCGAGTTCGGCGCGCGGCAGCACCGTCAACTGGATCTGGCCGAAGCGGCGCGACACCTCGGCAATCGCCGCCGGTGCTGTCGCTGCCGCCACCAGCACCTCGACGGGGGCGCCATCAATGGCGCCAGGCCGGGCCAGCAGGCCGAAATCGCGCGCGTAGGCGTAGGGGAGCAAATTACTCATGGCGACCCGATCACTTCTGCGGCTGCGGCTGTTGCTGCTGATATTGCTGCAGCATCGACTGCGGCGGCGTGGCCGCGTTGGCCGGCGCCCCTGGCGGCGGCGTCGGTGCCGGCGGCACGGGGCGCGTCACCATATTGCCGCCCACCGGCTGGCCATCCTGCAAGGCTGGCAGCACGGGCGTGCCCAGGTCTTTCAGCATCAGGTTGCCCGTGGCCGGCACGGCGGCCGTCTCGGCCGAACGCATGTAGTCATAGCGGTCGGCGGCCAGGCTGCCGCTCTGCTCCTTGTTGCGCACGATGACGGGGCGCAGGAACACCATCAGGTTGGTTTTCTTGCGCTCGCGCGTCTGGTACTTGAACAGATTGCCCAGCACGGGAATGTCGCCCAGGCCGCGCACCTTCTCCGCGTTGTCGCCCGTGCTGTCCTCGATCAGGCCACCCAGCACGATGATCTGGCCATCGTCGGCCAGCACATTGTTTTCGATCACGCGGTTGTTGATGGTGATGCCGCTGACTGCCGAGGCCGTGGATTTGTCCACGCTCGATGTCTCGTGATAGATGCCCAGCTTGATGGTGCCGCCTTCGGAAATCTGCGGGCGCACCTTCAGGGTCAGGCCCACTTCCTTGCGGTCGATGGTCTGGAACGGGTTGGTGTTGGTGCCGGCCGTGCTGGTGTACTGGCCCGTCAGGATAGGCACGTTCTGCCCCACCTTGATGGTCGCCAGTTCGTTGTCCAGGGTGATCAGGTTCGGTGTCGACAGGATGTTGGCGTTGCCGTCCGATTCCAGCGCATGCGCCAGCGCGCCCAGGCCCAGCGCGCCATTGATCTGCTTGAAGATGCCCAGGGTCAGGCCGCCCGTCGGCAAGACCTTGCCGCCGCCCGTGGCGAGGGCGGCGATGTTGTTGGTGGTGCCCGAGGCGAACGACTGCAGCGCGCCGACGCGGTAGCTGCTGGTGCTGTCGCCCGAGAGCCCCAGCCACTGCACGCCGAATTCGGAGGCCTTGGCCGACGTCACTTCGACGATCAGCGCCTCGATGTAGACCTGGGCGCGGCGCACGTCGAGCTGGTCGATCACGGCGCGCAGGTTGCGGTAGACGGCTTCGTTGCAGGTCAAGATCAGGGTGTTGGTGGAAGCATCGGCCTGGATGAAGCCGGCCGCGCCGCCCGAGGACAGCTGCTGCGGTCCGTTGCTCAGCGAAGCGCCGCCCGTGGTGCCATTTTGCGTATTGCCGCCCAGGCCAGTGCTGTTCATGCCGCTGTTGCCGCTCTGGCTATTCTGGTTGTTCGCGTTGATGCTGTTCGTGCCGCCCTGCTGCGCCGAGGCGGCCGTGCCGTCCGACGTCACCACCGAGCGCAGGGTCTGCGCCAGCTTGGTGGCGTCCGCATTTTTCAGGTACACCACGTGCACATTGCCCAGCTGCGTGGTGGGCTGGTCCAGCTTCGAGATCAGCGACTTGGCCAGGTTGGCGCGCGCGCCGATGGCGCGCGCAGCACCAGCGAATTGGTGCGCGGGTCGGCCAGCACGGACACCTTGCCCGCGTCGGCCGCCGCACCGGCGCCGGCGCTGCCGCCTTCCATCAGCTTGTTTACCATCGAGGCCAGGTCGGAGGCGATCGCATAGCGCACGGGAATCACGTCCAGGTCCGTCGAGGCGGGCACGTCAAGCGCGGCGATGATCTTCGCCAGGCGCTTGAGGTTATCCGCGTAATCGGTGATCACCAGCGAGTTGTTGCCGGGGTTGGCGTTGATCGTGTTATTCGGCGAAATCAGGGGGCGCAGCACGGCCAGCAGGTTGGCCGACGATTCGTAGTTCAGGTAAAACACCTGGGTGGCGATCTGATCGCCCTTTACCTGGCTGCCGCTGTTGCCCACCTGGGTCGGCACGGACTGCAGCTTGGCGTCCGCTTCCGGCACCACCTTCGCATAGCCGTCGCCGGAGACCACCGCATAGCCCTGCAGGCGCAAGGCGGAAGCGAGCAGTCCGAAGGCCTGGGTCTTGCTGATGGATTTTTCCGACACTAGGGTGATCGTGCCCTTCACGCGCGGGTCGATGACGAAGTTGATGTTGGTGTAGTGGCCCACCGCCTTGATCACCGATTCGATGTCGGCGCCGACGAAATTGAGCGCCGCTTCATCGCCGGGCGCAGCCCAGACAGGCGCCGGCAGGCCGGCCACGGAACAGCACAGCAAGGCGGCGGCCGACAGGCGGCGCAGCGAGAAGGAGGAGGTATTTGGGCTCACGGATGGTTTTTTCATTGTCTAAACTCTAAGGCGATGATGTTTTTTTCGCTATTGCTACGGCGCTGTCCCAGCAAATTCAACAAACTCGCCAAGGTCTCTTCATATCCTGCTGCGGCCTGGGCCTGGCCGGAAAACTGCATGCGGCCCTGATTCAGGCTACCGCTGCCATCGAGCAGCAGCGGTCCCTTGATGGAGCGCAGTGTCAACGTCGCCTGCTGCCCCTGCCAATCAAAATCGAGTTCATAACTGCCCAGCGGACGCAAGGACGACAGGCGCGAAGCCATGTCCGTCATCTGCAAGGTGGTGCGGCCAACGGCGGAAAACTGCTGCTTTTCCAGTGCCAGCTGCAAGGTGCTCCATGACAGGCGCATGCTGCCCGTCGGCGCCACGGTATTCAAGGGCGCGCCCAGGCCGCCCAGGCCATCGGCCGGCAGCAGCAGGGCCGCCGGGCTGACTTGCCAGTGCGACCAGGAACCGCGCAAGTTCACGGCCTGCGACAGCGCCTGCGCGTTCTGCAGTTCCACGTCCACCGAGCCCCACAGCACCGAGGGCGAAATGCGCCAGCTGAAGCGTCCCGGCAGCAGCGGCGTCACGGCGCCATTCGCGCTGGCAGCCCCGCCAATAAAGGCCGAGCCGCGCCACAGGGTACCTTGCGCGTCGCCCAAGGTCAAACGTCCGCCCGTCTGCTTTTCCACGATGCCCGCCACCCAGCCGGCCGGGAAAAATACCAGCAAGGTGATGCAGACGCTGGCAACGATGGCCAGCAGCCATCCGAGCAGGCGCATCATCGCACCGCGCCCGGGCTCTGGTGCAGGCTCAGGCTGGCGTCGACCAGCCCGGCCTTGGTCTGCGCCGTGATTTTCGCTTCCTGCACGGCGATGCGGCCTTCGCGGCGCAAGCCGTCGAGCCACAGCATGACGCTGGCAAACGGCACGCCCGTCAGTTGTACGCGCGCATATTCGCCCGTCATCGACAGCGATTGCGGCGCCAGGCCGCGCGCCTTCAGCGACGCTTCCAGGCTGGCGCGCGTCATCTGCGCCACTTGCACCGGCGCCTGGCGCGACAAGTCGCCGGCTTCACGCGCCAGCGCCTGCAGCTGGGCCGCATTCTGGCGCAGCTCGGGCAAGCTCTTTTGCAATTCGCTGCGGCCCGTCCAGGCCGGCTCAAAAAACACCGCATAGACGAGGGCCAGCCCCGCCACCACGGCGCCAATCGACAGCAGCTTGCGCTCCTGCGGCGTGCGCTCGCTCCAGAACGTTTGCACGGCCTGCTGGCGGGCGGCCAGCACGGCGCGCCCCCGGTTCACTGCTGCACTCATGCTTTTGCTCCCGTGGCCGGCGTGATCTTCCACACGCCCGGCTCCGTTTCATTCAAGGCCAGCTTGCGCGCGGCCAATCCTTCGCGCACCTGCGCCTGGGCGCTGGCGTCGACCATGTCCGGCTTCAGCCTGACGATCAGGCTGCGCTCGCGGTATTCCAGCGAGGCCACCACGCCGCGCCCGGCCAGGCCGCCCAGCGCCTCGCCCAGGGCAGCGCTCATGCTGGTAAAGTCATCCATGCTGGCCTGGCCGCTTTGCAGCTTGGCGGCAGCGATATTGCGCCGCATCTGTTCCGCCTCCAGCCCATACACGGGCGTCTCGTTCGGATAGGCCGCCTTGAAGGTTTGCTGCATCGAGGTGCGCACGGTGGCCACCTCGCGCTTCAAACGCATCCATTCGATATTCATGCCCGCCAGGTTGACCACCACCGTCAGCAGCGCCAGGCGGATGGGCCAGCGCCAGCGGCGCCAGTCGGCCGCCGCCCCCGTCGCCGTGCCCAGCGCGCCGGCCAGGTCCAGTCCCGCATTTTTCGCCCCGGCGATCCAGTGCGCCCAATGATCGGGTTCCACCGCCACGCCATCCATGCCGGCGGCCAGCTGCTGGTACTGCGCCAGCTCGGCCTGCGCCACGTACACCGTCAGGGGCACGTCGCCGGCAAACGCGCGCGTCGTCAGCAGCGCCTGCTGCGGCTGCGCCGGCAAGACCAGGCCCAGGCCCTCTTGCGGCGCCTGGCGCAAGGCCAGTTCCAGGCCATCGCCGACGGCCTGCAGGGAAGCCGTCACGCTGCCCGGCTGCAAGGGCAGGCACAGCTGCGACGGCAGCAGCGCCACCTTGCGTGCGCCCTGCGCCAGCAAGGCTTTGACCAGTACCTCGGCCCAGGCGCGCTGCGCCACGGCCACCGTGCGCATGCCGCTGGCATCGGGCGCGCCGGCGGCCAGCAGGCAATCCTGCGCCTCGCCCAGGATGTGTTCTTCCACCAGTCCCGGCAGGGCCGCGCGCAAACGGGCGCCGGCCAGCGGCGGGGTTTTCAGGCGCAGCAGGGTCACGTCGGCCGCCGCCAGCAGCAAGACCACCTGCTTCGCGCCGGCGATCAGCTGGCCCAGGCTGCCCAGTGCCGCACTGCCCTGCTGCAGCAAGGCGCCGCCGTCGCCGGCCAGCACGAAGGAGCAGGCAGGTGCGCAGTCGGTGGACGCCTTGGCCGGATGGCGGATATACAAAGTTGTCAAAGTGACTCGCTTTCAGGGTTAATTTTCCCGCAACCAGACCAGGCTGGTGGTGCGCTGCGGATCCGTTTTTCGATTGACGAGCGCCACGGCATCGAGGGCGGCGCGGTCCAGCCGCACGCGGATGACGGTAAGGAAGTAGCGGCTCTTCACATCGGCATCGACGCCATCAATCACTTGCTTGTCATTAATATTATTCTTGAAGTTAGGCAGATCGACAAACTTTTTACGCGGATTGCTCAAGGTCAGCGCGCTGGCCTCGGACAAGGACATGGTCGTGATGGCGGCCAGCACTTCGGCCGGCGCCGTATTCACGTTCACCGCCGTCAATTCCGGCAAGATGATGACGAAGTCGCGCAGCTGCTCGATCATCTGCGGCGTGTAACCGGGCACGGCCAGCAAATCTTCCACTTGCGTAAACGCCACCGGCTCGCTGCTGCCGCCGGACGCGGGCGTGGCGGCCGGCGTCTTGCCATCGCCGCTGGTGCCGCTGCTGGCTGCGCGCGGTTTCGGCTTGGCGCGCAGCACGGCATCGGCCGTTGCCTGCGCCAGCCCGCTGTCGAGCTGCAAGTTCGACAGCAGGCGCTGGTAGGCCTGCACCTGCTTCGGATTGACGTCGCCCGTGGCGGCCACCAGATTGGTGATATTGAAACGCGCCTGGGCGTCGAGCGCGCGGCCCGACACGGTGGCGTCGAATTTTTCCGTGTCGACCTTTTCGCGGTCGACGTAATCGTCGAGCCGCGCTTCCTCGATGGGCGTGGCCCACACGCCATCGAGCGCCGTCAGCGAGGGATTGTCCTGGCGCAGCCAGAAGCGGGCGAAGTCGACCATGCCGCGCATGGCCCACTGCGTCTGCAGGCGCAGCCGCTGGTTTTCCATCGAGCGCACCTGCACCTGCTGCTGCCAGAACAGGCTGGCGACCACCGTGATGGCCAGCGCCGTCAGCAGCAGGGCAGTGATGACGGCCACGCCGCGCTGGCGCGAAGGACGTGTCAACGGCTTCATCCCGGCCCCAGCAAAAAGACTTTGGACAGGCCCGCTTCCTGGCCCGGCATCTGCAAGGTCACTTCCAGGCCCGGCACCTGCGTCGAGATGGTGGCGCCCGCCGTCAGCACGTTCCAGGCGCCATTGCTCCAACCGCGCATGACCATGCTGTCGACGCCGCGCATCAGGATCACGTCGGCGCTGGCGGTATCCGTATCGTCGCGTGCCGCCTGCCACAGGGTGTCGAGCACGGCCAGGTCGCGCGTGCCGTTCGACTCGCGCCGCGTCAGCACGCCGCCATTCAGGCGGTAAGTGACCACTTGCATCTGTTGCGGTTCCTGCTCCGAGGCAGCCAGACGCACCAGGGTCAGGCGGTCATTTTCCGCCGTCAGGTTGGTGCGGCCATTCAGCAGATTATTGTTCAGGCCGGCGCCGGCCAGGTGGTCGCAATCGCTCTGCATCTGGGCAAACGCCAGCTGCATGCCGCGCGCCTGCTCCAGCTGGCTGGTCAGCACTTCGCGCGAACGCACGATGCTGTCCAGGCCGCGCCAGCCCAGCACGGCGACCATGGCCAGGATGCCGATCGCCACGAGCAGCTCGATCAGGGTGAAGCCGGCGGCGGAGACGGGACGGCGCGCCATCAGTCGTTAAAGGAAAGCAGCACCAGGCGCACGATGCGCCGGGCAGGATATTGCGCGTCATACACATTGACGCGTACCTGGCGGATGCGCGGATTCGGCGTGGCCACCACCTCTTCCTCGCAAATGAGTTTCAAGTCGCCTTGCGGGCAGTCGACCGTGCGCTTGCCCGTCTGCGGGAAGGTTTTCGCCAGGCGCAGGCGCACCAGATGGTTTTCCGCCGACCAGGTGGCCATCATGGCGCTGCGCAAGCCGTCGCTGTTCTGCGTCAGGCTGCCGACGGCGCGCAGGGAGGCGCCCAGCGCCGTGCCGACGATGACGAGCGCCACCAACACTTCAAGCAGGGTGAAGCCGGACTGCGCGCCGCGCTGCTGGCGGTGGGGTAAGCGCCGCATCATTGCTCGACCGTGAAGTGGCCGATGCCGTCGGCGCGGATGGCCACGCTGCGCTCGCCGCTGGCCAGGGTCAGCACGAATGGCTTGTCGACCGGTTCGCGGCCGAAGATGATGCGCAGCGGCTGGGCCACGCTGTTCGACGGCTGCACGCTGAGCAGCATGGGGGTGTTGGCGAATGTCCGCTCGCGCAGCAAATCGTCCTGCGTCACGGGTTGCCACAGCTTTTCATTGAGCACCAGGAAACGGTATTGATTTTCATCGGCCTCGAAGGCCACTTGCCGGCTGCGCACGATGGCTTCATCGCGCGCCAGCTGCAGCAGCAGGGCGATGCGCTCGGCTTCCTTTTGCAGCGCCTGCTGGCCGTTCGGCATGGCGTTCAGCGACACCAGGCCCAGGGTGACGCCGATGATGACCATCACCACCAGCAGTTCGATCAGCGTGAAGCCACGGCTGCGGGAGTAACGCCCGTGTGGCATGGCGCGCATGAGCATGAAATGTGAAAGCGGGGAAACTTACAGGTCCCACGAGCCGATATCGGCATCGTCGCCGCTACCGCCTGGCTGGCCATCGGCGCCCAGCGAAATGATGTCGACTTCGCCCTTCACGCCCGGCGACAGGTACTGGTAAGGATTGCCCCATGGATCTTTCGGCATCTTTTCCAGGTAGCCGCCCGCCTTCCAGCCATTCGCGGCCGGTCCCGTCGTCGGTTTTTCGATCAGCGCATGCAGGCCCTGCTCGGTGGTCGGGTAGCGCTGGTTGTCCAGGCGATACAGTTTCAAGGCTTGCATCACGGTAGCGATGTCGACTTTCGCCGCCGCCACTTTCGACTCGCCCGTGCGGGCAATCAGCTTGGGCACCACCAGCGAGGCCAGGATGCCCATGATCACCACCACGACCATGATTTCGATCAGAGTGAAGCCACGCGCGCGGCGCTGGCGTGTCGGATGGTTTGCTGCGTTTTGCATAAGAAAGAGAGAAGAAGGTGAGTAATGAGTGCAGAGTATAAAGCGGAAATATGACAAAGCCTGTCATATAGGGAAAAATTTCTGCCGCGACTCTCAGGCCGGCAAGACCACTTCGCCGCAGACGGCGCAGCCGGGGTCGCGGGCGACCTGCATGCTGCTCCATTCCATGTGCAAACCGTCGAGCAGCAGCAGGCGCCCGGCCAGCGATTGCCCCACGCCCATCACCAGTTTCAAGGCCTCGGCCGCCTGCATGGCGCCGACCACGCCGACCAGCGGCGCGAACACGCCCATGGTCGAGCACGCCTCATCCGTGAACTGCTGCTCCTGCGGGAACAGGCAGCAATAGCAGGGCTGCGTGCCCGCGCGCGGATCGAATACGCTCACTTGCCCGTCGAAACGGATGACGGCGCCCGACACCAGCGGCACCTTGTGCGACACGCAGGCGCGGTTGACGGCGTGGCGCGTGGCGAAGTTGTCGGTGCAGTCGAGCACCACCGTGCTGGATAAGACCAGTTCGGCCAGGCGCGCGCCGTCGAGGCGCTCCTGCAAGGCCATGATTGCAATGTCTGGATTGATGCCAAGCAAGGTTTCGCGCGCCGACAGCACTTTCGGCTGGCCCACGCGGGCCGTCGTGTGGGCGATCTGGCGTTGCAGATTGGTCAGGTCGACCGTGTCGTCATCGACCAGGGTCAGCTTGCCGACACCGGCCGAAGCCAAATACATGGCGGCCGGCGAACCGAGCCCGCCCGCGCCGATCACCAGCACATGCGCGTCCAGCAGGGCTTGCTGGCCTTCGATGCCGATCTCGTCTAACAGGATGTGGCGCGAGTAGCGCAGCAGTTGATTGTCGTTCACGATATCATTTCCACTGCAAACCCCAGCCCTTGCGCCAGGTTTGGGGAGCGACTGAAATTACGCATCAAGGCTTCTGCACCGGAATCTTTTTATCGTCCGCCTTGATGTCGGAAGCGATTTCCGGCTTGGCGCTGATCTTCTCGTCCTTGGCATCCACCTTGGCCAGCTGCACCGGCAGACCCTGGAAATGGTTCAGGGCTTGCTGCAACTGGAAATCATCCTTGGCGCCGTATTCGAGCGGCTTGCGCTTTTTCGCCGTGGCGATCAGGCGCTGTTCTTCTTCCAGTTGATCCTGCATGCCTTCCATGGTCGGCTTGACCGCTTCCGGCTTGCCATCGTTGCTGCTCAGGTGTTTTTCCAGGTCCGCCTCGCGGATGCGCAGGCTGTTCCAGCCATCGCCCTCGGCCGTTTCATCGACCAGCAGGTCGGGCACGATGCCGCGCGCCTGGATGGCGCGGCCCTTCGGCGTGTAGTAGCGCGCCGTGGTCAGCTTGACGGCCGTGTCGGCCGTGATCTGGCGCAAGGTTTGCACGGAACCCTTGCCGAAGGTCTGCGTGCCGATGACGGTGGCGCGCTGGTAATCCTGCAGGGCGCCGGCGACGATTTCCGAGGCGGAGGCGGAACCGGCATTGACCAGCACCACCAGCGGCACGGTTTTCAGCGCGGCCGGCAGCTTGGCCAGCGGGTCAGCCTTGGCACCCGGCGGCGCATAGAATTCGCGGCGGCCATAAAATACCTGTTTCGATTCCGGCAACTGGCCCTTGGTCGAGACGATCACCGAATTGCCCGGCAGGAAAGCCGTGGCCACGCCAATGGCGCCCGGCACGACGCCGCCCGGATCGTTGCGCAAGTCCAGCACCAGGCCCTTGAGCTTGGGGTCTTGCGCATACAGCGCGTTGATCTTTTTGACCATGTCATCGACGGTCGGTTCCTGGAACTGGGCGATGCGCAGCCAGGCATAACCGGGCGCGACCATCTTGGCCTTCACGCTTTGCACGCGGATTTCCTCGCGCACAATGGGGAACACCAGCGGCTTGCTTTCGCCCTTGCGCGACATGGTCAGCACCAGCTTGCTGCCGGGCTGGCCGCGCATCTTCTTGATGACTTCTTCCAGCTGCATGCCTTTGAGCGGAATATTGTCGAGACGGGTAATCAGGTCGCCCGCCTGGATGCCAGCCTTGGCGGCAGGACTGTCCTCGATGGGCGAGACGACTTTCACGTAGCCGTCTTCCATGCTCACTTCGATGCCGATGCCGACAAACTTGCCTTGCACGCTTTCGCGCATTTCCTTGAAAGCATTTTTATCCAGGTAGACGGAATGCGGGTCCAGCGAGGACACCATGCCGGAAATGGCTTCCGTCAGCAGCTTCTTGTCTTCCACCTTTTCGACATAATCGCTCTTGATCAGGCCAAACACGTCGGACAGCTGGCGCAGCTCGTCGAGCGGCAAGGGGGCATTCGTGATTTTCTGCGCCACAGCCGGAAATTGCAGCGACATGCCGATACCGGCCAGTACGCCCAGACCAATCAGGCCGATACTTTTGACTTTGATGCCCATATCTTCTTCGCAATCTACAAATACGCTGCCGCAGCAATGGTGGGGAACTTAAAACTTCACCCAGGTGGCTGGATCGAAGGCGCGGCCCTGATGACGCAGTTCAAAGTATAGCCCTGATTCCTCGTTGCCGCCGCTGTTGCCCGCGCTGGCAATGGCGTCGCCTCCCTTGACGGCGTCGCCGACGCGTTTCAGCAAGGATTGGTTATTGCCATAAATACTCATGTACTGGCCGCCATGGTCGACGATGATCAGGTTGCCGAAACCGCGCAGCCAGTCGGAAAACACCACCCTGCCGCCGGCGATGGCGTGGATTTCGCTGCCTTCGCCCGTGCGGATGAACACGCCCTTCCAGCTGGGGCCGTCTCCGCGCTTGCTGCCGAAACGGGCGGCGATCTTGCCGGCCACGGGCGCGCGCAACTGCCCTTTCAGGCTGGCAAAGGCGCCGGCCGGCGCGGCCGGGCCCAGGCTCGGGCGTTCCGGCTCCGGTTCCGGCTTCGGTTCTGGTTTCGGCGTCACCTTGGCCACCTGCGGCGGCTCGTCGTCATCGATGGGTTCGAGCTTCACGGGCGGCGGCGGCGGTGTCTGCGGCTTGATCTTGCCGGATTTGTTCTGTTGCTCTTTGGCAATGCGCTCGCGCTCGGCCTGCGCCTGGGCGGCCTTGGCACGCGCGGCCAGCAGGCGTTCGCGTTTTTCCGCGGCGATCTTGGCGTCGGCGGCCGCTTTCGCGGCGGCGCGCTGCTCGGCCAGCAATTGCTGGCGTTTCTTTTCCGCCGCGGCGGCGGCGGCCTGCTCTTCGATCAGCTTGGCCAGCTTGTCGACCAGGTTGCCCATGCGCTGTTCATCGCGCTCGACATTGCCTGCTTCCTTGCGCTGCGCCACCAGGCGCTGCGACAAACTCGTCAGCAAGGCGGCGCGGCGCGCCTTTTCCTGCACCAGCAGGGCCTTCTGCTCGCGCTCTTCCTGCGCGATCTCTTCCAGCTCATCCTTGGCGTTCTGCACGTCCGCCTGATTTTTCTCCACGGCCAGCAAGTTGGCGCGCAAGGCTTCCAGCAGGCGCGCCTGCGCCTGCGATACATAGGCCATGAATTGCAGGTCGCGGTTGATGCGATTCGGGTTGTCGCCGGACAAGAGCAGCTTGATGCGGTCTTCGTTGCCGGCCACGTATTGTTCGCGCAGCAGCTTGGACAGCTGCGCCTTCTGCTTGTCGACCGTGGCCGTCAGCTGCTGGTGCTCCTGCCCCAGCGCCGTCAGTTTCACGCCCGTCTCGCTTTGCTCCTGCGCCAGGTCGCGCAAGGCGCGGTTGGCGTTGGAAATGGCCTCTTCCGACTCGGCCAGGGTGTCGGCCGCGTCGTCCTTGGCGCTTTCCGTGCGGCTGATGTCGCGCTTGAGCGCCGTCAGCTTTTGTTGCAATCCGGCGCGTTGTGCTTCCGCGGCCGCCTTCTGCTTGCTGCGTTCGGTGGGTTTGGCGCCCTGCGCGTAGCTGCTCGACAACAGCAGCGCCGCGCACAGCAGGGCAGCGGCGCGCCACGCCGGCAGGGGTCGTTCAGCAGAGGGGGCGATGGCTGTGCCGCGGAAGAGAGACGACAAAGTTACTTGGCCTTCCCTTGGTTCGCCACGGCAGCCTGGGCTGCCGCAATCGCTGCCGGGTCGCCCAGGTAGTAATGGCGGATCGGTTTCAGGTCGGCGTCCAGTTCGTACACGAGCGGCTGGCCGTTCGGGATGTTCAGGCCGACGATGTCGCTGTCGCTGATGCCGTCCAGCATCTTGATCAAGGCGCGCAGGCTGTTGCCGTGGGCAGAAATGATGATCTTCTTGCCAGCGCGGATGGCCGGGGCGATTTCTTCGTCCCAGGCCGGCATCACGCGCGCCACGGTGTCCTTCAGGCATTCGGTCAGCGGAATCGACGCCTTCGGCAGGCCGGCGTAGCGCGGGTCGTTGAACGAGGCGCGGTCGTCATCTTCCGCCAGCGGCGGCGGCGGCGTGTCGTAGCTGCGGCGCCATACCAATACTTGCTCGTCGCCATACTTGGCGGCCGTCTCGCCCTTGTCCAGGCCTTGCAGGGCGCCGTAGTGGCGCTCGTTCAAACGCCAGTCGTTCTTGATCGGCAGATACATCATGTCCATTTCGTCGAGCGCCAGCCACAGGGTGCGGATGGCGCGCTTCAGGACGGAAGTGTAGGCCACGTCAAACGTAAAACCTTCCTGCTTGAGGATCTGGCCGGCGGCCTTGGCTTCGTTGACGCCCTTTTCCGTCAGATCGACGTCGGTCCAGC
Organism: Janthinobacterium sp. AD80; assembly: GCF_002878455.1. Classification (GTDB taxonomy): domain Bacteria; phylum Pseudomonadota; class Gammaproteobacteria; order Burkholderiales; family Burkholderiaceae_D; genus Janthinobacterium. The sequence goes on along the minus strand of NZ_NRDQ01000125.1, from coordinate 21,781 downwards.
CGGTGAAGCGGTTATCGAGGTTCCAGGTGGACTCGCCGTGACGCATGAAAACGATTTTGTACATAGTTCTATCTTCTCAAGGGGTTCAAATCAAAAAAGCAAAACGTAAAAAGACCTCGTCCAGCTTCTATTTTATAATGCGCGGATTGACTTAAACCATTGGACCCTACGTGAAATTCATTATCGACCACATTTTTCTGTTTGCCATCGTCATTATTTCCGGCGGCGCCCTCCTCTGGCCACTGCTGTCGATGCGCGGCAAGCGCGCGACCGTGCTGGAAGTCACGCAACTGATCAACCGTGGCAAGACCGTCATCGTCGACGTGCGCAGCGCGGAAGAATTCGCCACGGGCCACTTGCCTGAGGCGAAAAACATTCCGCTGCCGGAACTGGCAAAACGCCTGGGCGAGCTGGAAAAATTCAAAACGCGCCCCATTGTAGTGGTTTGCCAGAAAGGTTCGCGCTCGGCTACGGCCGTCGGCCTGCTGGGCAAAGCTGGTTTCGCTGAGGCAACGAGCCTGGAAGGCGGCCTCGACGAATGGAAAAAGCAGGGTTTGCCATTGAAGACCTTGTCGCTGGCGAAGTAAGCCGGCACTTAACTGGAAGGAATCATCATGACTGTCCCCGTAATTGTGTATAGCACCGCCGTGTGCCCGTATTGCGTGCGCGCCGAGCGCCTGCTGGAATCGAAGGGCGTGGCCGTGCAAAAGATCCGCGTCGACCTTGATCCGGAAGAGCGCATCAAGATGATGGAACGCACGGGCCGCCGCACGGTACCGCAGATCTATGTGGGCGATACCCACGTCGGTGGTTTCGACGATTTGTATGCGCTGGATCAAGCCGGCAAGCTGGACCCCTTGTTAAACGGCACAGCAGCCTGATATAAAGCGGGTTCGAGAAATTGCTTGGTTTTTTGTCGTATTGTTTTGATACAATTGCCCTCGCACCTGATCTGGCCGTGCCTATCCGGCACGGTTAACATACCGCAAGCACCATATTTGAACGGTGTGCCGTTCTTGTCCTTTACAACGAAAGCGTTCCATGTCTGACGAAAATCTGCAACCAGTCTTCCAAATCCAACGCGTCTACCTGAAAGACATGTCGCTGGAACAACCAAATTCCCCAGCTATTTTCCTGGAACAAGAAGCGCCAGCGATCGAAGTTGCTCTGGACGTGGGCGCCGCGCCTCTGGCCGACGGCATCTTTGAAGCCACCGTGACCATCACCGTGACTGCCAAAGTCGGTGAAAAAGTCGCTTTCCTGGTTGAAGGCAAGCAAGCTGGTATTTTCGAAGCGCGCAACATTCCTGCGGATCAACTCGATCCACTGCTGGGAATCGGCTGCCCGAACATCATCTACCCTTACCTGCGCGCCAACATCGCCGACGTGATCACCCGTGCCGGCTTCCCGCCAGTGCACCTGGCCGAGATCAACTTCGAAGTGTTCTACCAACAACGTCTGCAAGCTATTGCTGACGCCGCTGCAGCAGCGCCCGCAGCCAGCGAAACGCACTAAGAACATCTCACCAAACCTGCTGCGCGGCGCGCCTTGCGGCCTGTGATGCCCGCTGTGCTCTAGCACAGCTGCGCTTCTCGGCCACAATGCACTGCCGCTCGCGACGGTTTTGTGAGTGCTCTATACTGCAGGTAAGAAACGGCGGCCTGGCCGCCGTGTTTCGTTAAGGTTCAAAAAATATCATGTTGAAAAGTGCGCTCTTGAGCAAGTTCCGCTGGATGGCCGGCGCCGTGCTGCTGCTGGCGACCGCCGCCAGCCACGCTGTCGATTTCAAAACCGTGGGCGCCGCCCCCGTGATCCTGTATGACGCGCCGTCTTCCAAGGGTGGCAAGCTGTACGTGGCACCACGCGGCATGCCGCTGGAAGTCGTGCTCAGCTATGGCGACTGGGTCAAGGTACGCGACGCCAGCGGCGAAATGGCCTGGACGGAAGCCAAGGGCCTGTCCGCCAAGCGCAACGTCGTGGCACGCGCCGCGAACCTCAAGGTCCGCGCCAGCCCCGACGACACGGCCTCCGCCATCCTCCTCGTCGACAAGGGCGTGCTGCTGGAAATGAGCGAGCAAGCCAGCTCCGGCTGGGTCAAGGTGCGCCACAAGGATGGCCAGAGCGGCTACGTCAAGACCAGCGAAGTGTGGGGGCTGTAAGAGCCACCAGATTCATCCGGGCGCCGGCCCTGCCGCCGCGCCCGTTTCACCTGCCCCTTTGAGGTCGCATGCAAGTTTCCCCTGAAGTCACCCCCGAGTCCATTCCTGGCGCCCAGGCCGCCCCGCGCCCGATCACCGTGCTGGGCGCTGGCGCCTGGGGCACGGCCGTGGCCATGGCCCTGGCTGGCCGCCACGATGTGCTGCTGTGGGGCCGCAACGGCGACGCCATGGCCGCCATGGCCGCCAGCGGCGAAAACAGCTATTTGCCAGGTTTCACATTACCGCCGCAATTGCGCATCAGCGCCGATTTCAACGCCGCCGTGGCGCATGCCGGCGGCGAACACGGCCTGCTGATCGCCGCCTGCCCCGTGGCAGGCTTGCGGCCGATGCTGCATCAGCTGAAAGATCAGCTGAAAGACAAGGCCATTACCAGCCTCGTGTGGCTGTGCAAGGGTTTTGAAGGCGGCACGGGCATGCTGCCGCACCAGATCGTGCAGGAAGTGCTGGGCGACACGGTCGCCGGCGGCGCCCTGTCCGGTCCCTCGTTCGCGCAGGAAGTGGCGCGCGGCTTGCCGTGCGCACTGACCATTGCCTCGCTGGACAGCGCCTTGCGCGCCAAGGTCGTCTCGGCCTTGCATGGCGGCACCATCCGCGTGTATGCGAGCGAAGACCTGGTGGGCGTGGAAGTGGGCGGCGCCGTCAAGAATGTGCTGGCGATCGCCACCGGCGTGGCCGACGGCCTGGGCCTGGGCTTGAATGCGCGCGCCGCACTGATCACGCGCGGCCTGGCGGAAATTACGCGCCTGGGCACGGCCTTGGGTGGCCAGACGGAAACCTTCATGGGCCTGACGGGCATGGGCGATTTGATCCTGACCTGCACGGGCGACCTGTCGCGCAACCGGCGCGTCGGCCTGGGCCTGGCGCAAGGCAAGGCGCTCGACACCATCGTGGCCGAACTGGGCCATGTGGCCGAAGGCGTGCCGTGCGCCAAGGCCGTGCGTGAACTGGCGCGCTGCATGGGCGTCGAGATGCCCATCACGAATGCCGTGGCCGGCGTACTGTTCGATGGGGATTTGCCGCACGTGATGGTGCAGCAGCTGCTGTCGCGCGATCCGCGCGCCGAGGCGGCCTGATCCGCCGGGGAAAGCTAGCGCCCCGCCTTGGCCATCAATATCGTCAGCAGCAACAGGCTGTCCTCTTGCGCTTCCAGCGCATGCGCCTGGCCGCCGTGCAGGTACAGCATCTGCCCCGGCCCCAGCACTTGCACACCGCCATGCGCGTCCACCGCCACCTGGCCTTGCAGGCACAGCAAGGTGATCTCGCCGAGCACGTGATGCTCGGGCATGGTCTTGCCCTTGGGCATGCACATGCGGATCAATTCCAGTTCATCCGTCTTGGCCAGGGCGATGGCGGAAAACTGCGACAGATCTTCCCCCGCCGCCCCCTGCACGTCGATCACTTGGCCCGATGCCGCATGTGCTAATGCCATTGCGCTCTCCCTTTAAGATCAGGCGGCGTCTTGCGCCGCTTCCGCTTCCTGCGCACCGCGCATCCACTCGACCAGCGGCCACGCATCCTTCAAGCCTTCGGCCAGCGCCGGCAGCAACTGTTCCGGCGCATTCACGGGCAACGGCACTTCGGTCCAGACAAAAAAGCTTTTCAGCTTGATGAATTCGATGTGTTCCGCGTCCGCGTCAAAGCCCTTGGGCGGGCGCTGCAGCTTGCCCTCGTTCTGGATGGTGCCGTAGCGCGCCTTTAAACGCTTATTTTTCAGCACTTTGGAAAACCCTGGCGCATCGTTGAGCATATGCTCGCGCAGCGCTTTTAATCGTCCCGGCGGCGGCATGTATTCGCCGGCGCCGAACAGCAAGTTGCCCTGGCCATCGATCTGCAGATAATACGTGGGGCCGCCCGCCTTGCTGGGACGGCGCATGTCGTTCGGCGCGATGGCGGCGGAAAAGCGCGTTTTATACGGGCTTTTATCGTGCGCAAAGCGCACGTCGCGGTTGATGCGGAACAGGGCCTTCTTCGGATTGCAGTATTTGACGGCCGGGTCAAACTTGCCCAGTTCGCCAATCAAGGCCGTCACCAGCGCGAGGAATTCCTCGCGCAGGATGTCGTAGCGGGGCTTGTTCATCACAAACCAGGGACGGTTATTGTTGTCGCTCAGTTCACGTAAAAATTGGGTCAAGTCACGCACATGCATGTGTCAGCTTCCGATCAGCAACTATTTGGAAAGCTCTTTCGGGATGGGGCGCTTGCCCACCACCACGTCGAGCGCCGCTTCGCGATTCTTGCGCAGCACCGTCATTTTAGCTTTTCCGCCGGGTGGCAGTTGGGCGATCAGATTGAGCATTTCCGTCGTGTCGCCGACGGGCTTGCCATCAACGGCCAGCAGGATGTCGCCGGGCACGATGCCCGCCTTGTCGGCCGGGCCGTTGCGCACCACGCCGGCGATGATGGCGCCGCTGGTACGCTGCAGGCCGAAGCTTTGCGCCAGCTCGGGCGTGATGTCCTGCGTTTCCACGCCGATCCAGCCGCGCACCACGTGGCCATCCTTGATGATGGCTTCCATCACCGTCTTGGCCGTCGAGACGGGAATGGCGAAGCCGATGCCGACGGAGCCGCCGCTTTGCGAATAGATCGCCGTGTTAATGCCGATCAGGTTGCCGCGCGTGTCGACCAGGGCGCCGCCCGAATTGCCGAAGTTGATCGCCGCATCCGTCTGGATGAAGTTTTCAAAACTGTTGATGTGCAGATTGTTGCGGCCCAGCGCCGAGATGATGCCCATGGTCACTGTCTGGCCCACGCCGAACGGGTTGCCGATGGCCAGCACCACGTCGCCCACGCGCGCCAGTTCCGACTGGCCCAGCACGATGACGGGCAGCTTGTCGAGGTCGATCTTGATGACGGCCAGGTCCGTTTCCGGGTCCAGGCCGACGATCTTGGCGGGCGCCTTGCGGCCATCCGTCAGCACTACTTCGATTTCGTCGGCGCCTTCGACCACATGGTTATTCGTCAGAATGTAGCCTTCATGGCTGACGATGACGCCCGAGCCGAGGCTGTTGCGCAGGTCGTCGTCGTCGAGACCGGGATCGCGGTCGCCGAAGAAGCGCTTGAAGAAGGGGTCGCGCGCCAGCGGATGGGCACCGCGCTTGGGTACCTGCATGGTAAGGATATTGACGACGGCGGGCATGGCGCGCGCCGCCGCGTCGCGGTAGGAGCCGGGCGCCAGGCTGCTGGACGCCGTTTCCACCACGGGCACCGGCTTCGCTGGCGAACCCAGCTGCTGTACCCGGCTGGCCGGGCGCAGCGCGCCATACACAAAGTACAGCGCCAACGCGATGGTCACGGTTTGCGCAAACAACAACCAAAATCGTCGCATAAGGCTCTCTGTCCAGGTCAGCCGGCCCGGTGCCGGTCCGGCTTATTTTGCCAGATCGTTGCTTTTCTGTCCGTTCTTCTGCAGAGAGTCGCGAATTTCACGCAGCAGCACGATGTCTTCCGGCGTGGCCGGGGCGACGGCCAGTGCCTCCGGCTGGGCGCGGCGGGCCTTGTTCATCAGGCGCACCATCTGGAAGATGATGAAGGCGAGAATGATGAAATTGAGCAAAATGGTGAGGAAGTTACCGTAGGCCAGCACGGCGCCCGCCTTCTTCGCTTCCACCAGGGTCATGGTCGTGGCCTGGCCATTCAGGGGCAGGTAGTAATTGGCGAAATCGAGGCCACCGAAAATGCGGCCGATGGGCGGCATGATCACGTCTTGCACCAGGGAATCGACAATCTTGCCGAAGGCGCCACCGATAATGACACCGACCGCCAGATCGACGACGTTGCCCTTCATTGCAAATTCTTTAAATTCTTGCATCATTGCCATGAATTATTCTCCTTCGGATGTATATAAAAACATGCCGATCATACTATTGATTCCCATCGTCACCAACTTGCGGTTGCGGACGCGGGCCATTCTGGTACAGCCGCGCGCATCTAGTTCGAAAGAACTAGCCACCTCCTGCAAAAGTATATAAATTATGGTACAAGCAACGTTTTTGTTTTATTCGTTGTTTGCTTCACTTATAATTTGCGGTTGCCAGAAGCGGCTTTTTTGCTTCCGGATAATCAACAAGAAACTGGCACGGGCTGCGCCATTGGCCGAAGTTCCGCAGGGATGTTGCCACTTTACCGTACAAAGATGCGGGTTGCGGCAATCAGTGGGATAGAGCTTCGGCGACGGGTTTTTCGCGGCTGCCACTCATAATAAAGATTCGCATTTTGACTGATTGGGGTTTGCATGAGTAACGAAAAGCAGGTCGATTCAGGCCGTCGCGGCTTGCTCGTCGCCACGTGCGCGGCGGGCAGTGTAGTTGGATTGGCAACCGCGGGAGCCTTGGTAAGCACCTTCCAGCCGTCGGAGCGCGCGAAAGCGGCTGGCGCGCCGGTCGAAGTAGACATCACCACCTTGCAACCGGGCGAAATGCGCACCGTCGAATGGCGCGGCAAGCCGGTCTGGATCCTCAAGCGCACGCCGGAAATGATCGCGTCGCTGAAAAAAACCGACGACAAGGTCGCCGACGCCGACTCCCAGCGCAACCCCGCCGAATTCACCCCCGAATACTGCATGAACGAGGCGCGCTCCATCAAGCCCGAAATCCTCGTCGCCGTCGGCATCTGCACCCACCTGGGCTGCTCCCCTTCCTCGAAATTTACCCCTGGCCCGCAACCGTCCCTGCCCGATGACTGGGAAGGCGGCTTCCTGTGTCCTTGCCACGGCTCCACCTTCGACATGGCTGGCCGCGTGTTCAAGAACAAGCCGGCGCCGGATAACCTGCAAGTGCCGCGCCATATGTATCTGAGCGACACCAAACTGCTGATAGGTAAAGACGAGAAAGGCGAGGCTTGATCATGGCTGCTTTCAAAGAAACGAAATTTCCTGCCGATGCACCTGTCGCCGAAAAAGCCCTGGGCTGGGTGGATGACCGCTTTCCCCTGACCAAGCTGTGGAATGACCAGTGGGGCAAGTACTACGCACCGAAAAACTTCAATTTCTGGTACATCTTCGGCTCGCTGGCCATGCTGGTGCTGGTCTTGCAGATCGTTACCGGCATCTTCCTGACCATGCACTACAAACCGGATGCGGCCCTGGCCTTCAACTCCGTCGAGTACATCATGCGCGAAGTACCGTGGGGCTGGCTGGTGCGCTACATGCACTCGACGGGCGCCTCGGCCTTCTTCATCATCGTCTACCTGCACATGACGCGCGGCCTGCTGTACGGCTCCTACCGCAAGCCACGTGAACTGATCTGGCTGTTCGGTTTCGCCATCTTCCTGTGCCTGATGGCCGAAGCGTTCTTCGGCTACCTGCTGCCATGGGGCCAGATGTCGTACTGGGGCGCGCAAGTGATCGTCAACCTGTTTGGCGCCATCCCCTTCATCGGTCCTGACCTGTCGCTGTGGATCCGCGGCGACTACGTCGTTTCCGACGCGACCCTGAACCGCTTCTTCGCCTTCCACGTGATCGCCATCCCGCTGGTTCTGCTGGGCCTGGTTGCAGCGCACTTGATCGCCCTGCATGAAGTCGGTTCGAGCAATCCGGACGGCATCGAAGTGAAAGAAAACCTGGGCGCCGACGGCCACCCGCTCGATTCGATCCCGTCGCATCCGTACTACACGGTGCACGACCTGTTCGGCGTATCGATCTTCCTCGTCATTTTCAGCGCCGTCGTCTTCTTCGCGCCGGAAATGGGCGGTTACTTCCTGGAATACAACAACTTCCTGCCAGGCGATTCGCTGAAGACCCCGCTGCACATCGCGCCGACCTGGTACTTCACGCCGTTCTACTCGGTGCTGCGCGCCACCACGGCCGACTTCATGTACGTGCTGATGGCTGTCGTGGCCGCCTACGTGGTGTTCATCTGGCTCAAGTCGCGCCTGTCGACGACGGTCAAGTCCATCATCGCCGCCATCGCCATCGTCGCCATCATCGGCATGCTGCCGCAAGTGCTGGACGCGAAATTCTGGGGCGTGGTGTTCTTTGGCGGTTCCGTGGTGATCCTGGCCTTCCTGCCATGGCTGGATCATTCGCCCGTGAAATCGATCCGCTACCGTCCGACCTGGCATAAATACATCTATGCCATCTTCGGCCTGTCGTTCCTGGTGCTGGGCTACCTCGGCACCCAGGCGCCTACGGATGCGAAAACCATCGTGTCGCAAGTGTGCACCCTGATTTACTTCAGCTTCTTCCTGCTGATGCCATGGTGGAGTGCAATGGGCAAGTTCAAGACCGTGCCGTCGCGTGTGACGTTTCACCCGCACTAAGCCGATCCCACGCCACGCTCAAAGGACATACATCATATGAAGATTGCAAAAAAACTGCTCGCCATCCTGGCACTCGTGCCCGCCATGGCTCTCGCCAGCGAAGGCGGCTTCCCGCTGGAGAAGGCGCCTGACCGCCAGACCAACATGGCAGCGCTGCAACACGGCGCCAAATTGTTCGTCAACTATTGCCTGAATTGCCACTCTGCCGTGTCGATGCGCTACAACCGCCTGCGCGACCTGGGTTTGACGGAAGACCAGATCAAGCAGAATTTGTTGTTCACAAGTGATAAAGTAGGCGACCTGATGACAACTTCGCTGGCGCCGCAGGATGCCAAGGCGTTCTTTGGCGTCGTACCGCCGGATTTGTCGGTAATTTCGCGCGCGAAATCATCTTCCGCTGGCACAGGCGGCGACTACCTGTATACTTACCTGCGTACGTTCTATAAAGACGACACGCGCCCGACCGGCTGGAACAATATGGTCGTGCCGAATGTTGCCATGCCGCATGTGTTATGGGAGTTGCAAGGTATCCAGACTGCCAAGTTCGTGGAAGAGACTGATCCGCACGACGCGGGCAAGAAAATCCACAAATTTGTCGGCTTCGAGCAAGTCAAGCCAGGCACGTTGAACAAGATCGAGTATGACACTGCGGTAGCCGACCTGGTCGGTTACATGGAGTGGATGGCCGAACCGGCACAGCAGACACGCAAACGCCTGGGCGTGTGGGTATTGCTGTTCCTGTCGGTCTTTGCTCTGCTGGCATGGCGCTTGAATGCGTCGTTCTGGAAGGAAGTCAAATAAGTGAGGCGCCGGCCATAGGCCGGTTTATGCCTGTTTCTGCGTTGTCCGCATGAGTGGACAAGCGACCTGGGGTGAGCCGTTCGCGGCTTCACCCCCTTTGTTTCTAAGGAACTATAAAAAATGATGGTTCTCTATTCGGGTACAACCTGCCCATTTTCGCAACGCTGCCGCCTGGTCCTGTTTGAAAAAGGCATGGACTTCGAAGTGCGCGACGTCGACCTGTTCAACAAGCCGGAAGACATTTCGACCATGAACCCGTACGGCCAAGTGCCTATCCTGGTCGAGCGCGAACTGATCCTGTATGAATCGAACATCATCAACGAGTACATCGATGAGCGCTTCCCGCATCCGCAACTGATGCCGGCCGATCCGCTGATGCGTGCCCGCGCGCGCCTGATGCTGTTCAATTTCGAAAAAGAACTGTTCGTGCACGTGCACGTGCTGGAAAGCGAACGCGCCAAGAGCAACGACAAGGCGCACGACAAGGCGCGCGCGGAAATCCGCGACCGCCTGACGACGCTGGCACCGCTGTTCCTGAAAAACAAGTACATGCTGGGCGACGAATTCTCGATGCTCGACGTGGCTGTCGCGCCGCTGCTGTGGCGCCTGGACCACTACGGCATCGAACTGTCGAAGACGGCTGCACCGCTGATGAAATACGCCGAACGCATCTTCTCGCGTCCTGCCTATATCGAAGCACTGACCCCTTCCGAAAAGGTCATGCGCCGCTAAGATATCCCCATAAAGCTCGCGCAGCCCGCTCTCGACTTGGCGTTACTCGCCGTACCAAAGTACGGCTGCGTTACTGAAGCCGATATCGGGCTTGCCCGCGACGCTTTCTGGGGCATCTTGGGCCAACTATGATTCTTTGTTTTGTATTGAGCTAGTTGCCCTATCGCCTCATTGAATTACCGGTGCGCCCGCCTTGCGGGGGCGCTCCCGCCTCACAGTGCCTACCATGTCTGAAATCTCAACCAAACCTTATATGCTGCGCGCCATCTACGAGTGGTGCACCGACAGCGGCTACACGCCTTATCTCGCGGTCAAAGTCGATTCGCGCACCACGGTACCGATGGAATACGTGAAAAAGGGCGAGATCGTGCTCAACATCAGCTTCGGCGCCACCAGCGGCCTGAAGATGGACAACGACGCCATCCGCTTCCACGCCCGCTTTGGCGGCGTCTCGCGTGAAATCTACGTGCCGGTCGACAACGTGATGGCCATCTACGCCAACGAAAACGGCCAGGGCATGGCCTTCGAGCCGGTGCTGGGCAACGATGATCCCGACGCGCAACCGACGGACAGCCCGGCCTCCGCCGACGTGCCGCCGCCAGCAATCGCCCCTGCCGCCAGCGCCCCGACCTTGTCGTCCGTGCCCACCGGTTCCCCGGAACAACGCGACGCGGCGACCCCAGGCGACGACGAGCCACCAAAAAAAGGCGGCCGCCCGACCCTGACACGCATTAAATAGCGTATAATTCGCAACGCGCAGTTTTTGCCGACTTAGCTCATTTGGTAGAGCAGTTGATTTGTAATCATCAGGTGGCCAGTTCGAAACCGGCAGTCGGCACCAGAATTTTAGTAGGAAATCAAAGGGTTACCCGCTTCGGCCGGTAGCCCTTTTTTCTTTTCCCGCCGCGCCCATCCACCACAACATACTCCGCGCAGACAGCTGGCCAATCAGGCGGCGTTTCTGCCACCCGCCAGCGCTGAAAATAAACACAGACCGTCAAAGATAAATAATTTTATTTGGGCAATATATTGGGTGCTTGCGCTACACTTCACGCCATTCACTTCTTTATATGGTTTATTAATGACTCGTCGATTATTCACGGCCGTTGTTGCTGGCGCTCTGCTGTTGACCGGATGCCTTATCCCGGAACGTTTTAATGCCAAGGCCATATTCCAGCCAGATGGCGCTTATTCCTTTTCTTATATTGGGACAGTCGCACAACCGATGGCTGCCATGCAATTGGTGAGAGCGGGGACATTAACCGCAAAAGAAAATGAAAGCCTTGCACGCGAGACCGCGACATTCCAACGTGATCCGGACGTCAAGAAGGCCAATTATCTGGGCAATGGCCGGTATGAACTGGTGCTGGAAAGCAAGCGCAAGAAAGGCGAAGCCCTGAATGTGCTGGGCGTACTCAAGGTAGGCACGGGCAAGGATGGAATCATTACCATCGCCTCCGGCGAGCTGGACAAGAATGGCAAAAAACAATTGAGCGAAATGGGTATCAAACTCGACGGCACCCTGGAAGTCACGCTGCCAAAGAATGCCGAGGTCCTGTCACATAACGCGACGTCGACACCATCATTCTTTGGCTTATTCGGAAGCTATTCCTGGAAAATCGGCAATATCGACCAACGTCCGCTGATGAAAATTCGCCTGAAGACATAAACCGGCGTATTTACCGGAACCGTCTCCATTCAACGGCATTCTCCTGCTGGCGCATGCACTATTCCTGCAGCCAATGCCAAGGGCTATATGTTACGGCATATGGCCCCTTTCTATTGCATTACCGCTTTTCCATTCCCCGGCTCTCCAGCCACTCCCGCCCGCCCCTGTCGAGCGCGGCCTCGATCACCTTTTCCGGCAGGCTGTAGACGGTCGCCCAGCTGGCGCGGCCATCCTGCGTATTCGCGGGAAAGCTGTGCGTCTCGATCGGCCAGTGGTATTTGCGTTTCAGCGCCTTGACGATGGCGGCCAGGGAGACGCGGCCTTGCAGCGGTTCGGCGCCGGACTGGTCGCGGTTCGACAGCAGCACGGCCAGGACCTGGCCGCGGCCCGTGCGTGCGCCGGGGAAGGTGGGGGTTTTGTTTGCCATCGCCTATTCTAACGGTCCGCAGGGAATCGGCAACGAGACGCGCACCTTTGAGATAGCGCAAACGCCGATCGCGCACGGCGGCCAGGATAGGGATTTCTCCAGGCGTGCCAGCGCCCCTCCGGCAGCCTGGGCCTTTCATCACGGGGCACAGGAGAGCATCATGCACAGCCTGAACATCCACGCCATGCAATGGCAGCCCGTCGCCGATATTGCCGCCGTCAATCCGCTGCAGCCGGAGGACGTGGCCTGCTTTCGCGAATTGCGCGACGTGCTGCAGCGCTACGGCGCGCTCGACCGTTTCGGCATCGCGCTGATCCACCGCCATTTCGATATCGCCGACGATGAAGAACTGATGGAATACACGGACGCGGCGCAGCGCACCCTGACAGTAAAACCTGTCAAGAAAAGCGACATCGACTGGGCACACACGACGATTACCAACTGGAAACTGATCGAAGGGGACGCGGTCGCGCGCATCGGCTGCGGTTGCGCGCGCAATTCCGGCGGCCACCTGGGCTACCACCGCGGCACCTGAGGCCGCCGCCACCGTCCGGCAAGCGGCGTCGGCCTTTCTTACACTTTGCCTCAAACAGCCCAGTTAGCTCTACACAAGTGTTTGATTCAGCAGATTTTTTTTACGTGGCACGCTAGCTGCTTATCTCCGTCTACGAGATGAGTCCAGGCAAGTCGTTCTGGATCGTTCCCCCGGAATTTTTCCCGAACCGACCACGATAAGAGGCTGCGATGAACGTCAATCACACACGAAGCAAGACCCTGGGCTGGCTGGGACTGCTTGCCACCGCCGGCCTGCTGGCCACCGGGCAGGCGCAGGCAGGCGCGTATGGCCTGGCCGTCAACGAATTGAACAACTTCCGCATCACCACCAGTGCCGGAGCGCTGTCGCTGGCGGGCGCCAACCGCAATGCCAGCGATAGCGCCTTTTTCGAAGGCGGCGTGGCCGTCAACCCGCGTGCCGTCAACACGGGGCCGGCCGCCAACGCCGACGTGCTGCAAGTGTGTTCGGGCGGCGGCTGCGGCGCGTCGCCACAGAACCACTACGCGCCCACCACGTCCCTCGAATTCGCGCGTGGCGATGCGCATGCCTTCGGCAACATGCTCAACGCCACCGGCTCCACCGTGCGCGCCGTGTCGGAAGCCCAGCGCAACACGATCGGCGCCGCATCCTCGACGGCGGGCGATACGCTGACGGGCTCCGTCAACCTGACCCTGTCGAGCGCCGGCTTCATTACCTTCAGCTTCATGGGGCGGCGCGACCTGCTGGCCAACGTGACGACTTTGGGCGACAAGTCGAACGTGTCGATCATGGATATCTTTAATATCTCCTGCAACACGTCCAGCCCCGCCGGCTGCCTGTCGAATGCGACTGCCGACGGCGTGATCTTCCAGTTCGCGCCCGACGGCGATGCCAGCAATGGCAGCGACATCAACGGCAACCACACGCTCGGCAGCCTGGATCCATTCAGCCTGAACATGACGGCGGGCACCAACGATCCCGCCACCGCGCGGGCCTTTGCGAACGGCTTCGCCATGTTTTCCCTGACCTCGAATTTCGCCTTGCCCGCTGGCAGCTACACCTTGAATTTTTCCAAGTCCACGCGCACCGACATCGTTGTCATCGCGCCCCTCGCCGTACCGGAACCGGGCACCTTGTTCCTGCTGGGCACCGGCTTGGCGGCCCTGGCCTTTACGCGGCGCCGCCAGCCGAAACCGGCAGCGGCATGACGTACAACAACACGCGGCGCCTTGACGGGCGCCGCGTGTTGTTTATGTCCAGCGGAAACGCTTCAGCCCAGCCGTGCCAGCGCCTGGCGCGCCAGTTGCAACTGCTGCACATAGTAACGGTGCAGCACGGCAGGGTCGCCCAAGTCGTGCCCGAGTATCAGCCGCAGTTCGCTGGCGGGGCAGTCGGCGGCCTGCGTCTGCACCTGTGCCCCCAGGCGGCGCGCCAGCTGGCGCGCTGCCTGTTCCTGCGCTGGCCGGTATTCGACGCGCGTGCGCGCCACCTGGAATGACGCCTCGTTGGCCAGGCGAACCACCTGCACGGCGCTGCCGGACAGGCTGCGCGCCATGGCGGCGGCCATGCCCGGCACGCCATTGCCGTTCAGGATCTCCAGGCGCGGGGGAGAGAACCCCGCCACAGACGCCGGACGGGCCGGGGCAACGGCGGCCACGCTGGCGACGCTGGTAATGGCTGCGCCAGCCACTGCCGGCACGCGCTGCAAACGGGCCATGCCATCACTTTGCGTGATCTCGATGCGCGCCATGGCGGACGCGGCTGGTGCGACTGCCGCTGGCGCTACCGCCGGCGCTGCCTGCGCCTCTGCCGCGGCAGGCTTTTCCGCGCTGCGCAGCAGGGCCATGTCGCGCTGCCAATCGTGTTGCTGCAGATTATCCGCCTGGCGCCGCATGACGGCGGCGCGCTCATGCTGCCCCAGCCGCTCCAGCACCTGTGCCAGATGCTGCCAGGCCAGCGCATTGAGCGGGTCGAGCAGGCAAGCTTTTTCCAGCATGGGCAAGGCTTGCGCGTCGCGGCCGCTCAAATAATAGGCATGGCCCAGATTGCTGAACAGATACGCCTGCTGCGGGCGCGGTATCTGCTGGCTGTCCGTCAATGCCTGCCAATGGGCGATCGCGGCGGCATGCTCGCCCCGCTGCGCGTGCAGCACGGCCAGGCCATTGCGCGCATGCACGTGCCACGGCGCGCCGCGCAAGGCTAGCTCATAGGCCGCCTGCGCGGCCGGCAGGTCGCCCGCATCGAAATGCCGCCGGCCCTCCGCATAGGCGGCATCGGCATCCGCATCCGCATCGGCAATGGCAACGGGCAGCGCAGGCGATGGTGCGGTATGGCTGGCGCAGGCAGCCAGGCCCAGGCAGGTGCAAGCGGCGGCGAAACGGGAAAGCGTCCAGTGCATGGCAGTTCCTTTCAGCGGCTGGCCATGGCTGGCACGAGCACGCGATAGACTTCGATCACGGCCGGCCCCATGAGTACCAGCATGAGGGTGGGAAAGACGCAAAAAATCAGCGGGAACAGCAGTTTCAAGGCGATCTTGGCAGCCGCCTCTTCGGCCAGCAGGCTGCGCTTGCTGCGCAGGTTTTCCGAATGCACGCGCAGCGAATCGCCCATGCTGGTACCGAAACGCTCCGATTGAATCAGCATGGCGACCAGGGTATCGACATCTTCCACGCCGCTGCGCAGGGCCAGGTTGCGCAGCGCCTTTTCCTTGGAAAAGCCGGCGCGCATTTCCATCAGCACCAGTTGCAGTTCCTGCGCCAGCACCACGCTCTTGATGTGGATTTCGCCCGACACCTTGACCAGTGCGCGCTCCAGGCTCAGGCCAGCTTCCACGCAGACGGTCAGCAGGTCAAGCGCATCGGGGATATTTTCAAAGATGTCGCGCTGGCGCCGCTTGGCCGTGCTCGACAGCACCAGGTTCGGCAGGTAATAGCCAACGGTGGCGCTGACGCACAGCAGCAACAGCAGCACGCTGCGCAGTTGCGCCGCCATGGCGCTGGCCGCATACAGCCCCAGCACGGTGGGAAACAGCAGGGCCAGCACGGTCTTCGCCGCGAAGTACAGGGCCGGTGCGCTGGCCTGGCGCCAGCCGGCATTCATGAAACGCGTACGCAGCGGCGAACGCTCCCAGCCTTCTTCGGGCAGCGACAGCTTGCTGAACGGCTGCGCCACGCGGGCCACGCGCTCGACCCAGCCGCCTTCGGCCACGCTGCCGCTGGCCGCCGGCGCCATGAAGCCGAACAGCCGCTGGCGCAAGGTGCCGGGAAAGAAGATCAGCCACGCCAGCAGGGCCAGCGCCACCACCACGGCGAAGACGATGACGAGAAACAGCAGTTGTGCACCGGTCATGAATGATTTCCTCTCTCAGCGGCTGCAAAAACCTTCAGGGCCAGGCGCGGCGCCGGCGACGCTGCGCAGGCACGCCGAGGCGAGGCCACGACGCCACGGACTTTTTCAGGCGATCCCTTAAATGCGGATGCGGATCACCTTGCGCATCCAGACCACGCCCAGCGCCACCATCCCCGCCGCATACCACAGCAGCTTGATGCCGCTGGGGTCCGTCCACAGCAGGCTGATATATTGCGGGTTGACCAGCGCCATGACACCGATCATCACCACCGGCATCAGCCCCAGCACCCAGGCCGACATGCGGCCTTCGGCCGACAGCACGCGCACCTGTCCCAGCAGCTTCAAGCGGGCGCGGATGATGCGCGCGATGCTGACCAGGACCTCGGCCAGGTTGCCACCCGACTCGCGCTGCACCAGCACGGCGATGACCAGGTAGCGCAAGTCCGTCAGCGGGATGCGCGCGGCCAGGTTCTGCAGCGCCTCGTTCATCGGCACGCCGTAATTGATCTCTTCATGCGCCATCTTGAATTCGCCGCTGATCGGTTCACTCAGCTCGTCGCCGACCATTTGCAGCACATTCGAAAACGAGTGGCCGGCGCGCAGGGCGCGGGCGAGAAAATCGGCCGCCTCCGGCAATTGCGCCTCGATCTTTTGCAGCCGCGCCGCGCGCGCACGCAGCACCAGCATCGGCGGCCCGCCGGCGGCAACGGCCAGCACCAGCAGCGCGCCGGGCAAGGGCATGGGCCAGATGGCCAGCAGCAGCATGGCCGCCAGCAGCAGGCCGGCCGCGCCGCCCAGAAACTGCGCCACCGACCAGGACAAGCCGGACTGCAGCAGCAGGTGGTCGAGCTTTGCGGCCTGCGGCACGCGCCGCAGCAGGCGTTCCAGGCCCGGCGTGCGCGCATAGCGGCGCTGCTTCAGGATAGACACCCGCTCGCCGCCCGTCTCGCCACGCGCCGCCATCAGGCGCAGGCGCCGGTTGATGCGCCGCGCCGCGCTGCCATGCGTGCCCGACCACCACAGCCAGGCGCCTTCCACCATCAGGATGCAGGCGGCGAACAGCAGCACGGCAAAGCCGTAGAAGACCAGGTCCATGATCCCTCCTTGTCACGTCGAACAAAACCGCCGCGCGCGGCGGTGAGCATCGCAAGCCGCGCAGCGCGGCGCGCAGCAGCCTGGCTTACTCGTAGATGCGGTCGGGATCGAACACGCTGTCCGGCACCGGCGCGCCGAACATGCGCAGGCGTTCCGTGAAGCGCGGCCGCACGCCGGTGGCGCAAAAATGGCCCAGCACCTTGCCCGCGGCGTCGACGCCCGTCTGCTCGAAGCGGAAGATTTCATGCATGGCGATGATGTCGCCTTCCATGCCCGTCACTTCCTGCAGGCTGACCAGTTTGCGCGCGCCGTCCGTCAGGCGCGACACCTGCATCACCACCGTCACGGCAGAACAAATCTGCTGGCGCGTGGCGCGCGGCGTCAGGTTCACGCTGGCCATGCCGACCATGTTTTCCAGACGCGCCAGGGCATCGCGCGCCGTGTTCGAGTGGATGGTCGCCAGCGAGCCTTCATGGCCCGTGTTCATCGCCTGCAGCATGTCGAGCGCCTCGGCGCCGCGCACCTCGCCCAGGATGATGCGGTCGGGCCGCATGCGCAGCGCGTTGCGCACCAGTGCGCGCTGGCTCACTTCGCCCTTGCCCTCGATGTTCGGCGGACGCGTTTCCAGGCGCACCACGTGCGGCTGGCGCAGCGCCAGTTCAGCCGCGTCCTCGATGGTGACGATGCGCTCGCTGCCGGGAATGAAGCCGGACAGCACGTTGAGCAAGGTGGTCTTGCCGCTGCCCGTGCCGCCCGAAATCAGGATGTTGACCTTTGCCTGCCCCAGCGCCTGCAGCACCTGCACCATGGGCGGCGTCAGGCTCTTGTAGTCGAGCAGGTTGGCAATCGTCAGCGGATGCACGGCGAAGCGGCGGATCGACAGGATGGGACCATCGACGGCCAGCGGCGGAATGATGGCGTTGACGCGCGAACCGTCCGGCAGGCGCGCATCGACCATCGGACTCGATTCATCCACGCGCCGCCCCACGCGCGAGACGATTTTCTCGATGATCTTCATCAGGTGCGCATTGTCGTGGAAGGTCACGTCCGTCAGCTGCAGCCGCCCGCCCCGCTCCACATACACCTTGTCGCAGGTGTTGACGAGGATGTCGGACACGCTGGCGTCCGCCAGCAGCGGTTCGAGCGGGCCGAAGCCCAGCATCTCGTGCTGGATGTCGAGCACCAGGCTATGCCGCTCATGCTGGTTCAGCACGATGCGCTCTTCCTCGATGACGCGCTGCACCAGCAGCGCCAGCTCGTGCTTGAACTGCTCCGCCGTCAGGCGTTTCAGGCGCTCCAGGTCGATACGGTCGAGTATCGTCTGGTGCATGGTTTTTTTCAGTTCCTGGTAGGCGTGCAGTGCCAGCGCGCCTTGTCCATGGCTGGCTGGACGGACCGTTTCATTCGCCGCCAGGCGTTCGCGTAAAGTCATCTCGGCTCCCCTGATGGCTCCCGGCGGGAGCCTTGACATCGTTCATCGGCTACCGCATCAAGCCTCGCTGCGGCTGAACAGGCGGTCGAACAGGCCGCGGCTTTCCGTCACGCGGCGCGCCGTCACCAGTTCCACCAGCTCGGCCAGGCTGCGCGCCACGGCGCTGGTGCGCGACAGCTGCAGCAGCGGAATGCCCTGGTTGACGGAATCGGTGGCGGCCAGGTAATCGTTGGGCACCGTGTGCACCACCTCGGCCCCCAGCGCCTGCTCCAGGTCCGCCAGGCGCAGGCGGCCGCCCTTTTCATAGCGGTTGACGATCAGGCGCAGGCGCTCGCCCGGATAGCCGAGCGAGCGGAAGATATCGAGCAGGCGGCGCCCGTCGCGGATGTCGGGCAGGGCCAGCTGCAGCACCGGGTAGATGGCGTCGGCATTGTCGAGCGCGCGCAGCGACAGCGCGTCGATCTGGCGCCCCACGTCGAGCACGATGTAGTCGTAGTGCTGGCGCGCCACGGCCAGGATGCGGTCCATGTGGTCGGGCTGCATGTCGACCTTGTGCGCCGGATCGTCGGCCGCCGCCAGCACGCCGAAGTTCGGCGTCACATGCACCAGGCACGAGGCGAGGAAGGCGCCGTCCATGCGCGCGATCTGCGCGCAGATGTCGGACAGGGTCATGGCCGGTTTCTGGTCCGAGACATACAGGGTGGCGTCGCCGAACTGGCCGTGCAGGTCGATCAGCAGCACCTTGCAGCCGGCCAGCGCCGCCAGCGCATACGAAAAATTCGTCGACAAAAACGTCGCGCCGCTGCCGCCCTTGCAGGAGATGAAGGCCAGCACTTTGCCATCGCGCATCTGCGTCACGCCGGCCTGGATATCTACGCGGTCCATCGCTTCATGAAAGGCCTTGTGCACCAGCGGCAGCTGCAGCACTTCGCGCATGCCGGCGCGCATGGCGCGGATCAGCACATCCTGCTGCTGGCCGCGCGCGAGCAGCATCAGCACGGCCAGCGGATACTGGCGCGCCAGGCGTTCCAGCAAGTCCGCCTCGTCGGCGTCGATGCCGCTGGCGTCGACGATGACCAGTTCGGGCGCTTCAGGCAGCATGCGTTCGACGGCGTCGCGCAGGCCGCTGCGCCGCTCCAGCAGCCGCAACACGGGCATGCGCGCGGCGCCCTGGGCGGCGATTTCATCGTGCAGGCTGGCGTCGGCGGTAATCATCAGGGCTTTCATCGCGCTCCTCGCTTCATTCAAGACGGCATACGGCAATCGGCAGCACCCTGGCGGCGCTCATGGACAAAAGGCGGTATTGCCCGGGTAGCCCAGCGACTCGGCCACGGCCATGGTCAGGCCGCTGGGCAGGCGCACGGCTTGCGCGCCAGAGGGGAACAACGCGCCCAGCAAGGGCAGAATGGGGCGGTATGGCACTTGCTCGCAGCGCCCGCCATCGCCGGGCACGCACAGGCGGGCGCGCACGAAACGGATGCAGCTGGCGCCATGCGGATCGTCGAGGCAATTGATGCGGTTGCGCTGCGGGCAGCCTGGCAAGGTGGTCACGGGCATGGCCACGGGCGTGCCGTCCGCCAGCGACAGGTAATCGATGCGCACGTAGGCATCGCTGATGCCGCCGCCCAGCGGCAGGCTGCCCGGTGCGCTGCGCAGCACGGCGTGTTCGCGCACGGCCTGCAGCGCACTGGCGCTGCTGAAATCGGTGACGGCGGCGGCGCGCGCGGCGCGGCGCGTCACTTCGTGCACCATGTTCCATAAATACACGGCGCGCGCCACTTCGATCATGGAAAAGAGAAAGAAAAAGAACAGCAGCGCCAGCATGGCGAATTCGACGGCGAACACGCCGCGCTGGCGCCGGCCGCATGGCCGCATGCATGGCTTAATTGACATAGCGCACAATCGCATTTGCCCGCAGCGGGATGGCGCTCAGCTGCGGCAGCCATTTGCTGGCATAGTCGGGCATGAAGTCGATGGGCAATTCCATCAGCACCTTGACGCGCACCTGCGTCGGCGCGCTTGGCAAGGTGCCGCAGTTATAGTCGTCGGCCAGATAAATGCAGTCGAGACTGACGCTGACCGCCTGCATGTGCGGCGCCGTTTCGGCCATCGCCTCGAGCACCATCTGGCGCGCAAACGTCCCGTGCTGCGTGGCCGCGTCGCCGTTCGCCATCTGCGCCAGCGGCAGGGTCGCCATGTAGCGCGCCGCGTCGTGCACGCTTTTCTGCAAGGCCGTATAGACCAGGAAGGCGCGGCCGAACAGCAGCACGAAGGGCAGCAGGCCGATGAAGAACGTCATGATCAGCGCCAGTTCGATGGCCGCCACGCCCTTTTCGCGCCGCGCCGCGCGGCAAGGCGGCCTCATCGCACCAACTCCGCCGGGCCGCCCAGCGTGCCTTCGGGCACCATGCCGGCAAATTCCGCGCTCAGCGTGCCATTGCTGGCCGGCGCCGTCATGAAAAAGCGCCCGATCCCCCGCACCTGAACCAGCACGTCGCTGCCGGGCGGCACGGGACACGCCAGCAAGGCGATATGCAGCAGGCGCCGCTGCGCCACGGCCGTGTTGCCCACGGGCGCCGTCAGGAAGGCCGGCAGCAGGAACGGCGTGCCGCTGGCCGGATAGCCGGCCTTGGCCTGCGGCGCCGCTGGCGTCGCCGGGTAAAGCTTGGCCCAGTCGCTGGTGGCAAACGGCAGGTAGCCGCCGGCCGGCTTCGGATCGCTGTATTTCGCCGCGCGCGCAAACGACCACAACGGGCCATAGCTGGCCACCGCTGGGGGGGGCACGCTGGTTTCCGGATCGGCCACCGACAACAAAGGATTGCCCGTGCTCAGGGCACTGGGCGCGTCGGGCGTGTTCGTCATCCACCAGTTCGAAATGGCATTCGGAAAGGGGCGGATATTCGTGTCGGGCGGCGCCATCAGCGGGTGGCAGCCGCTGCCTGCCATCTGGTTGAAGCGCGCATTGAAGGCCGGCCACAGCGCCACGGGAAAGGGCCGGTGTACATGCATGGCGGCATCGCCGATGCGCGGATACAGCACGCTGCCGCCGCACACAAACGGCAGCACGGCGGCGTTGCCGACCTGCGCCGGCGCCCCCAGCGTGCCGGGCTGGGCCAGTGGATTGAGCACGAAGTGCTCGGCTGCCGGGCCGTGCGGATTGAGCTTGAAGAGGTTGTAGGCGACGCCGCGCCGGAAACCGAATTCCAGCAGCTCCTGCGTCGCTCCCAGCGCCGGATTGACGCGCGCGCTGGCGGCGCTGGGCGACAAG
>NZ_NRDQ01000124.1 GCF_002878455.1 Janthinobacterium sp. AD80 | reverse complement strand
CTGCTTCCGAGCCGATGGACATGGCCCGCATGCAGCAGATGATGGCCAGCGCGCTGGCGCATGTGAAGGAAAACGCCGCCGCCGAGATGAGCGGCATGATGAATGAAATCCGCGCCATGCGCGGCATGATGGAAACCCAGCTGGCGGAAATCTCGTGGGGTTCGACGCAGCAGCGCGAACCGCAAAAAGCCGTGGTGCTGCGCGAAATGCTGGCCGCCGGCTTCTCGGCCAGCCTGGCGCGCTACCTGATCGACAAGCTGCCCGCCGGCCTGGACGGCGCGCAAAGCATGCGCTGGATCAAGACTGTCCTCAGCCGCAACCTGAACACCGTGGCCAATGAAGACGCCATGCTGGAGCAGGGCGGCGTGTTTGCCCTGGTTGGCCCGACCGGCGTCGGCAAGACCACCAGCACGGCCAAGCTGGCCGCGCGCTGCGTGATGCGCCACGGCCCGGAAAAGCTGGCCCTGATCACCACGGATGCCTACCGTATCGGCGCGCACGAGCAGTTGCGCATCTACGGCAAGATCCTCGGCGTGATGGTGCATTCGGTGAAGGACGAGGCCGACTTGCGCATTGCCCTGAAGGAATTGAAGAACAAGCACACGGTGCTGATCGATACGGTGGGCGTGAGCCAGCGCGACCAGATGGTGACGGAACAGGTGGCCATGCTGTCGGGCGCCGGCGCCGACGTGAAACGCCTGCTGTGCCTGAATTCCACCGCGACGCAGGAAACCCTCAACGAAGTGGTGCGCGCCTACCAGGGCAGCGGCCTGGCCGGCTGCATCATGACCAAGCTCGATGAAGCGGCCTCGATCGGCAATGTGCTCGACGTGGTGATCCGCCAGAAGCTGAACCTGTTTTATGTATCGAACGGCCAGCGCGTGCCGGAAGACCTGTACCTGGCCGACCGCGGCTACCTGATCGACCGCGCCTTCAAGCTCAAGCGCGACTCGGCGGCGACGCAGTTTTCCGACGCCGAACTGCCGCTGCTGATGGCGCAGGCGGCCGCCCGCAACAATGAAGCGCGCGGGGTGCATCTTGGCTAACTTTGATTTCGACCAGGCCGAAGGCCTGCGCCGCATGCTGGCCGGCCCGCAGCCGCGCGTGATGACTTTTTTGTCGGCCACGCCGCAGGATGACAAGGGCGCCATGCTGGTCAACCTGGGTGCGTCGCTGGCGTATGGCGGCAATGACGTGCTGCTGCTCGACGCCACCGGCGGCAGCGATGGCGTGGCTGCGCGCCTGGGACTGGCGCACGGCGCCAGCCTGCGCGACGTGGCGCGCCAGCAGTGCGGCCTGAACCAGGTCATCCACCAGGTGCCGCAAGGCTTCGGCGTGGCCAGCCTGGGCGCGCGCAACCATTTGATGGACAGCATGGACTATGCCACGGCCGACGAGATGCGCCGCCTGGGCAAGACCTTCGAGGTACTGGCGCGCCAGAGCGGCATCGTGCTGGTCGACGGCGTCATGGCCGACGAGGGCGACTGCTTCCCCGTGCCGCTGATGGCCTCGTCGGATATCGTCGTGCAAGTGTCCACCAGCGCCACCTCGATCAAGGCGGCCTACTGCCTGATCAAGCGCCTGAGCCAGGAAATGGGACGCCGTCCTTTCGGCATTCTTGTCACCGGCGCTTCCGAATCCGAGGCAAAAGTGGTATACGATAATATGGCGCAGGCGGCGAGCCGCTATCTGGCCGTGAAACTGACGTCGATGGGCTCGGTGCCTGCCGATGAATACCTGCACCGCGCGGCGCGCCTGGGCCGCAGCGTGGTCGATGCGTTTCCGCTGGCGGGCGCCTCGGTGGCGTTTCGCGGCCTGGCCGAACGGCTGGCGCGCTCGGCCGCACCCGTGCTGGGCGGCACCTTGTACCAGACGGGGAGCCCGCACCAGTTCAGCGCCTGAAGCCAACCGTAGCACCAGATAAGATGAGAAAACAATAAGCAGCCTATGTACACGGTCAAAGGGAAATCGAACAAGGACTATTTGCTGACGGAGCATATTCCGCTGGTAAAGCGTCTGGCGCACCATATGAAGGCGAAATTGCCGCCTTCGGTCGAGGTCGATGACCTGATCCAGGCCGGCATGATCGGCCTGCTCGATGCGATTACCCGTTATGAAGAGACGCATGGCGCGCAGTTCGAGACATATGCCGTGCTGCGCATCCGCGGCGCCATGCTCGATGAGTTGCGCACCAGCGACTGGCTGCCGCGCAGCATGCGTCAGAACATGCGCAAGATCGAAGAGGCGATGAGCACCTTGCAGCAGCGCCTCGGCCATCCGCCGACGGAGTCGGAAGTGGCGAAACTGCTGAAAATGTCGCTGGCCGACTACCAGGAAATGCTGGGCGACGGCGGCGGCCACCAGCTGGTGTACTACGAAGATTTTCATGATCCGGACGGCAATGACAGCTTTCTCGACCGCCATTGCGTGGACGAGGACAGCGACCCCTTGCGTTCCCTGCTCGATACCGATTTCCGGCAATCCGTGATCGATGCCATCGATGCGCTGCCGCCACGCGAGAAAATACTCATGGGCCTGTATTACGAAGAAGAGCTGAACCTGAAGGAGATCGGCGCGGTGATGGGCGTATCGGAATCGCGCGTCTCGCAGCTGCATACCCAGGCCGTCGCGCGCCTGCGCGCAACCTTGAGGGAGCAGGCGTGGACTGGTCCAGCGTAATCGGGCTGGCGCTGGCGCTGGCCGGCCTGCTGGTCGGCCAGGCACTGGAGGGCGGCAAGATGGCCTCCCTGCTGCAGCCGGCCGCCTTCGCCATCGTGGTCATCGGCACCTTCGGCGCCGTGCTGCTGCAAACGCGGCTGCGCACTTTCGTGCGCGGGCTGGAAATGCTGCGCTGGGTGTTCCTGCCGCCGGCGGACACGCGTGCCGCGCTGGCGCGCGATATCGGACAATGGAGCTTGACGGCGCGCCGCGACGGCCCGCTGGCGCTCGAACGCCTGATGGAAAACACTCCGGACCGCTTCAACGCCAAGGGCTTGCGCATGATCGTCGACGGCATCGCGCCCGACAAGCTGCGCCAGCTGCTCGACGTGGAAATCTCCGCCTACGAGATGGCCGAGCGCCAGGCCGTCAAGGTATGGGAGTCGGCGGCCGGCTACTCGCCCACCATCGGCATCCTGGGCGCCGTGCTGGGACTGATACACGTGATGGAAAACCTCACCGACCCGAGCAAGCTGGGCGGCGGCATCGCCGTGGCCTTCGTGTCGACCATCTATGGCGTGGGCCTGGCCAATCTGCTGTTCCTGCCGGTGGCGAACAAACTCAAGGCCATCGTCTCGCGCCGCGTGCTGCAGTATGAAATCACGGCGGCGGTGCTGTACGACATCGCCACCGGCGACCATACGCGCATCATCGAAGAGCGCGTTTCCAGCCTTTTGCACGAGCATTGACCATGATGCGGCGCGCGCGCAGAAAGTATGACGAAGAGCCGGACAACCAGGACCGCTGGCTGATTTCGTACGCCGACTTTATCACCCTGCTGTTCGCGTTTTTTGTTGTCATGTATGCGATTTCGCAAGTCAACGAAGGCAAGTACCGCGTGTTCCAGAATGCCATCGGCCAGGCTTTCAGCCTGGACAAGGGCGCGCCGCCCATCATCATGGAAGCGCCGCAAGCCATCCCGCTGCCGAATCCCGCCCTGAAGCGCCGCACGGAAGCCATCCGCCGCGAGCGCGAACACATGACGCGCCTGGCGCAGGACCTGACCTCGACCCTGGCGCCGCTGGTGAAGGAAGGCAAAGTGCGGGTCACGCAGACGAGCCGTGGCGTGAGCGTGGAAATCAATGCCAGCGTGCTGTTCGACCCGGGCGCGGCGGGACTGACTGCCGAGTCGGACCAGGCCCTGCGCGCCGTGGCCGTGCTGCTCAAGGACGACCCTCACGCGGTGCAGGTGGAAGGGCATACGGATGTCCAGCCCATCAGCAACTCGAATTTTGCCTCGAACTGGGAACTGTCGGCCGCGCGCGCCAGCGCTGTCGTGCGCCTGTTCATCGCCAGCGGCGTGCAGGCCTCGCGCCTGACGGCCGTGGGCCATGCCGACAATATTCCCGTGGCGCCGAACGCCACGCCGGAAGGACGCGCGCGCAATCGCCGGGTGGCCGTGACGATCTTGTCGGGCATCCCGGAAACCGTCACGGAAGTGCCGACGGCGCCTGCGGGGCCCGCTCCGGCGCCGGTGCCAGCCAACTGAAAGGCGTCGCGCGTGGCGCTGTGAATCGGCACCGCAAGCGAAGTCCGTCGCCGCCAGGCGAAGATGCGGGCGGCGCGGAGGTCTATGGCTGCCTGCGGCGGCGAAGCCGTCAATGAAGGTGACGGTGGCGAAGCCGTCAATTACCGGCCGCCGCTTGGTACAATCGCAGCCTTCCCATTCTTCCATTTCTCCATCATGAAAAGCAGTTCCCAGGGCGGCCTCGTGTATTCCACTGAAACAGGGCGCATGTGTCCCGCTTGCCGCCAGCCGCTGGCGCAATGCGCATGCAAGGCGCAAGCCAAGGCGGCGCCCGTGGGCGACGGCGCCGTGCGCGTGTCGCGCCAGACCAAGGGACGCGGCGGCAAGAGCGTCACCGTGGTAAAAGGCTTGCCGCTGGACGCCATTGCCCTGGCACTGCTGGGCAAGCAGCTGCGCACCCAGTGCGGTTCGGGCGGCACCGTCAAGGACGGCGTGATCGAAGTGCAGGGCGACCATGTCGACACCATCCTGGCCGCGCTGGTCAAGTTGGGCCACCAGCCGAAAAAGGCCGGCGGCTGAGCAGGGCTGGCGTGCGCGGCTCGTGCGGCAGCTTGCCGCGCGCCTGTGGTAACGTGCGTTTCCTGTCCACCTGCGTCCACGCACACGCCCACCCTTCACCATGAACGTCAAACTCACCGGCATCGCCATCGCGGCGCTCGCCGCAGCGCTGGCGCTGGCCTGCTGGCCCGCCGCCGACACCGCGAACCCTGACGGCGCGGCTGCCGTGGCGGCCGGTGCCGCCAGCGCCTCGCAAGGACGCAGCCTGGCCGCGTATTTCAGCATCGATGCTGCTCCCGTGCCCGGCGCGCCGCCCGTTGCCGTCACCCTGGTGCAGCGGCTGGAACGCCTGGCGGCCAGCGGCAAGCCGGAAGACGCGTATGCGGCCTACCAGTTGCTCGACGACTGCATCGCCTTCGGCCAGGAAGGGCGGCTGCCGGCGCTGGAGTTCGAACTGGGGCGCGAGATGACGGCGGAGGAAAAAGCCGCCCAACAGCAACTCTGTGCGGGCATGACGCAGCGCCAGCGCGACGAACGCCTGGCCTACCTTGCCACGGCCGCCAGGGCAGGCGTGCCGGGCGCGGCCACCCTGTTCCTGTCGGAGGGCCCGTTCGGCGACCGCAGCGCGCTGCGCAACCGTCCCGACGATCCGCTGGTGCAGGAGTGGAAGCGGCAAGCCATCGCCCAGCTGACGGCACAGGCGGACGAGGCGGAACTGAGCAGCGTTTCCACCCTGATGATGGCCTACCTGCGCGATGGGGAGGTGGTGCGCAAGGATGCGCCCCAGGCGTATGGCTATTTGCTGGCCCTGCGCATGGTGTACGACGATATCCTTGCGCCAGGCACGACGAATCCCTACCAGGATGAATACTGGCACTGGCTGCAAAACGAATTGACACCCGAGCAGCAGGCCGCCGCCGCCCTCAAGGCACAGGCCATCGCCGCGAAATTCCGCCAGCATGCGGGCCGTCCCGCGCAGGGCTGAGTGCGTAAGCTGGCCCGTGCATGACTGGCCCGGGCAGCGGCCCGTCACGGCATGGCGCAGACCTGGCATGGACCAGCCTGGCATGCACCAGGCCGGGTATGGACGAGGCTGGATATGGACGAGGCCGGGTATGGACCAGCCCGGGCATGAGGCGCCCGGCTGTGGCTCCGTCCGAGCATGAACAAGCCCGTGCATGAGCAAGCCCTTGCATGGGGGCGCCGCTGCCGCCCCGTGCGTGCGGCGGCAATTCCAGCGGCCGCTCCGGCTACCGCTCAGGCTACCGCTCAGGCAGCCGTCTTGCGGCGCCGTATGCTATACCCGATCAGGCCCAGCCCGGCCAGCAGCATGGCGTAGGTTTCCGGTTCGGGCACGGCCGTGGTGATGGAAATGTCCAGCACGGAATCACGCGTGCCGGTGCCGCTCGCCACTAGGGTGTAGGTGCCTGGCCCCAGCAGGCCGTTGAAGGTCGAATGGGCAAAAGCGCCCAGCACGCCGGTGAAGGTATCCGATTGCACCAGGTTATTGCTGGAGTCGAACAGGTCGATGTTGACGCCGGTCAGGCGGGGACCGAATTCAGTGGCGCCGGTGACCAGCCATGCGGCGTTGCCTGTAAATGCCTGCACGCCGGCACCGACCGTAAAGGTGGTCGTTTGCAGCAGCGAGCCGCGTTCCGTCGTGAAGGTGTCGACGAACAGCGTGTCGTTCACCAGCAGTGGCGTGGCCACCACGGCGGTCGAGACCAGATGGTTGTAGAACACGGCTTGCGTTTCAGCCTGCGCGACCGGCGCCAGCAGGGTGCAGCCGAGCAGCAGCGCCGCGCCAGCCTTGGATACGGTGAGAGAGTTCATAGCATGCTCCTGTGTACTGTCAATTGAAATGGCGTGCGTCGTGGCGCAGCGCAAAAGCGCAGGCTGGACGCGTGGAATGGGTTAGCTATGCCGGCGGGGAACGATGTTCGTGTCAGTGAGGAAAGTCTCACCGGGAGTTGGGCGGCGTACGCTAGGGATGAGCATATCGTTATCATTTGCCGCACGTTTGAGCGTGCTCAAATGTGCGGGGGACGCGGGCCGCAGCTGTTGTTTCTGCGTGCAGGCCATCGCATCGCATCGCATGGCGTGGCATGGCATGGCATGACATGGCATCGCATCGCATGGCATCGCATGGCGTGCGGGCAGGACGCTGGCGGATGCGCACGCCAGGCGAAGCTTGTGGCATCATGGCGGGTTGCCATGATTGCAAGCCACAGCATGACCCTGTCTGCCCCCCTCCGCCCGGGCTCCCGGCCCCGATCTGCTGCGTGCCGTGGCCATCGCCTGGATCATGCTGTATCACCTGGAAAGCCATGGCCTGCGCCTGCCCGGCCGCCTGATCGCCTATGGCTGGATGGGGGTGGACCTGTTTTTCGTCCTCAGCGGCTACCTGATCGGCTGGCAGTTGCTGCGCCCATGGGCGCTGGGCACGCCTCCCGCGTGGCGCCCGTGGTGGACGCAATTCATGCTGCGCCGCGCCTTGCGCATCCTGCCTGCCTATGGCACCGTGCTGGCGCTGTATGTGCTGCTGCCCGCGTCCCGCGAGGCGGAGCTGATGCGGCCGCTGTGGCAATTTCTGACCTTCACCATCAATGTGCTGCCCGGCGCGCCCGAGGCACGCGCCTTTTCGCATGCCTGGTCGCTGTGCGTGGAAGAGCATTTTTATCTGCTGCTGCCGCCTGTCGCGTGGTGGCTGGCGCGCCGGCCCGCCGCCGGCAAGACAGTGGCCATGGCGCTGGGCGTGCTGTTGGGCGGCATGCTGCTGCGTGCCTGGCTATGGCGGCAGGAACTGGCGCCGCTGCAGGGGCAGGGCGCCTATGTCGGGCGCTTCATCGCGCTCATCTACATGCCCAGCCCGGTCCGCCTCGATGGCTTGCTGATGGGGGTAGTGCTGGCTGTCGTGCGCGGTTTTCGTCCCGCCTGGTGGGCGGCGCTGATGGCGCGTGGCGCCCTGTTGCTGGGCGTGGGGATGGCGGGACTGGCGCTGGCCATGTGGCTGCTGCGCGGCGTGCCGGACTTTGCCGGCATCGTTTTCGGCTATCCGCTGCTGTCGTGCAGCCTGGCATGCGTGCTGGCAGGCTGCCTCAGCGAACAAAGCTGGCCCGGCCGCTGGCGCGTGCCCGGCGCGGCGGCCCTGGCCACTCTGGCGTTCAGCCTGTACCTGACGCACAAGCAGGTGTATCACGCGCTCGACGCCTATCTTGGCGATGCGCTGGGCGGTTCGCCCGTGCTGGTGTTTTGCCTCTACAACGGCGCGGCCCTGCTGGCGGCGGCCGCGCTGTACTGGCTGGTGGAGCGGCCGGGTCTGCGGCTGCGCACGCGCCTGCTGGCGCCCGTGCCCGTGCAAGGCTTGCAGCCATCGGCATAGGCGCAAACGCGCATCGTGCCGCGCTGGCCGCAGCTATTTTCCACACTGGGATGTAAGGCGAAGGCCTTAGCCGATGACGACGCGGCGCTGCGGGGTGTTGGTGGTTGGCTGGCCGCTGGGGCCGTAGAAATTGCCGCTCTGGGCCGTGGGGCGCATGGCGTTCAGGGCACCCTGCGTGTGCAGCATGTGCTTGTTGACGAGCAGGCTGTTCAGGCGGTTCTGTTCCTTCGCCTCGCGCGTCGTGGCCAGCAGGGCTTTCCACAAGGATGCCGCGTCGGCTTCCTCGGCCACCACCAGCCAGTCTTCCATGCCCGCTTCGGCGGCCGTGAAGCCGGCTGCCGCCAGCGCCTGGTGGCGTTGCGCCGCCAGCTGGCTCAATTTGCCGATGAGTGCCGTCTTGCGCACGGTGAGCTCCGCGATTGCATCGATGTCAGCCGCAACCAGATGCAGCTGTTCTTCCTTCATCAATGCCAGCAATGTGGTCATGAGCTCTTGCTCGTCGCGCAGGCTGGAAAACGGAGTCACTGATTGCATTGGGGAACCTATCTATTTCGTGAGTGCAGCAGGTCCTTGACTGTGTCCAGGAGTCCGTCCGCCACTTTTTCAGAGTTGACCTGGAACTGGCCGTCGGCGATCGCCAGCTTGATGCGCTCGACTTTTTTCGTGTCGAACACGGCGCCGCTGCCGGCAGTTGCGCTGGCCGCTAATGCCTGTCCTTGCGGGGACAGGCGTACATTGTCCGACGTCGTCGGTGTTGCCTGGGCTTTCTCGGCATTCCGGGCGCCGGAGGTACTCGCGGGCGCCACCGGCAGGCCGGGATTGCTTTTAATGGTGTTGTCGGTAATTTTCACAGCGTGATCCTCGTCTGGTCGAAGTCAAAAAACTCCGGGGCTGTCCTATTATCGGCACCTTCCGCCGAAACTTTAGTGCGCCAGACCACAATATCGCTGTCCATCCGTGTTCAGAATGCTACTTCGACCATCCCTCCCGCGCGCGCCACGCCGCTGATCTGCTGGCCGCTCTGCGTGCGCACCTGCACCACTTGCCCGTCGCCGGCGTTGCCGATAGCGCGGCCTTCTGATGCAACCTGGAAACCGTTGCCGCTGGAAACGACGCGCACCAGCTGCCCCTGCATCACCACCGGCTTCCGGCGCAGGGTGTCGAGGCGCATCGGCGTGCCAGGTGGCAATGAAATATTCGTGCTGGCGCCCACCACCTTGGCCATGTCGGTGGCAATGCCTGCCGGCAATGCGGCCAGGTCGCCCTGCATCGTCACCAGCTGGCTGGCGTCGATGGCCTGGCCTTGCGCCAGCGGCACGGCGCTGGCCACGTAGTCGCCGACGACGGCCACGTTGGCTTGCAGATAGATAGTCCAGCTGGCCGGGGCCGTGCAGCGCACGCCCACCGTGGTCTTGCCCCAGGCGCGGGCGCCCGGCGCCATGAAGGCTTGCGGCGCGGGGCAGGCGGCCAGGTTCAAGCGGGGATCGACGGCGCCGACGGTGACCGTGACCTTGCCCGGCAAGCCATTGCTTTGTACTTGCAGGAACTGTTCCACGCTGTCGCGCAGCGCTTGCGGCGATTGCCGGCCGGCGTTTTGCGCCTGCGCGGAAGGCGACAGGAAGGTCATGGCGAGGAGGAAAGCAAGCGGTGTTTTCATGGTGATAGGCCTCTGGAATAGTGCCATGATAGTGCGCGCCGCCCCGTTTGAAGCCACGATTAAGGGGTAAAAGTACGGTCTGATCCGGCGATGGTCTTGCCGGTGGGCACCGTACTATCTTTCCTGTCATCACACTACCGCCATCCTTCCGCCATCTCGGGCGCCAGTGGCAGATCTTTCCGGAGCCTGACATGATAGGGAAACTCGACGATTACATGCGCTTCAACGAGACAGCGCTGAGCTTGCGCTCGACGCGCCAGGAATTGCTCGCCTCGAATATTGCCAATGCCGACACGCCCAACTACAAGGCGCGCGACGTCGATTTCGCCAGTGCCCTGAAGGGCGCGCTGGCGCGCAACGATGGCACGGCGCCGGCACTGAAGGGCACGGCGCCACAGCACATGGCGGGCAAGGGCGTGGCGGCCAGCGTGGCTGCGGGCGGCAAAGTGGCAACCCTGCCTGATGGCACGCCGCTGCTGTACCGCGCACCGGCCCAGGGCGCCGTCGATGGCAATACGGTCGACATGGATCTTGAACGCAATGCCTTCGCCGACAACGCCATCCGCTACGAGGCGGCCGTGACGTTCCTCAATTCGCAGATCAAGGGCATGCTGACGGCCATCCAGGGAGGACAATAATCATGTCGCTATTTAATATCTTCAATGTTTCCGGTTCGGCCATGAGCGCCCAGGCGCAGCGCCTGAACACGGTGGCCAGCAACCTGGCCAATGCCGACAGCGCCACCAGTGCCAGTGGCGAAGCCTATCGTGCCAAGCAGGTGGTGTTCGAGGCCGTGCCCATGGGCAACGGCGCCACGGCCGTCAAGGTGCAGAAGGTGGTCGAGGACCCGTCGCCGATGAAGCTGGTCTATGACCCGAAAAATCCGCTGGCCGACGAGAAGGGCTACGTCACCATGCCCAACGTCAACACGGTCGACGAGATGGTCAACATGCTGTCGGCCTCGCGTTCCTACCAGACCAACGTGGAAACCATGAACGCGGCCAAGTCGCTGCTCCTGAAAACCCTCACCATCGGCCAATAAGGCTGACTGACCATTATGGCAACCATCGATACCAGCACCACCAAAGTCACCGACCTGATGGCGACGATGAATCCGAAGAAGAGCACGGCCGAGGCAGGCAGCGTCGAAGCGGAAACGAACAAATTCCTGACCCTGCTGGTGACCCAGCTGAAAAACCAGGATCCCATGAACCCGCTCGATAATGCGCAGCTGACCAGCCAGCTGGCGCAACTGTCCACGGTGACGGGCGTCAACAAGCTCAACACGACCCTGGAAACCCTGAAAACCAGCTACCAGCAAGCCGAGTCGATGCAGGCGGCCAACATCATCGGCCACGGCGTATTGACTGCGGGCAAGGACATCAACCTGAGCAAGAGCACCGCCCTGCTGGGCGTGGACCTGGCGACGGCCGCCGACAAGGTCAAGGTGACCATCTACAAGGATGGCAAGGAAGTCCATTCCATCGACCTGGGCGCGCAGCCGGCAGGCACCTTGCCGCTGGGCTGGAACGGCGCCACCGCCGATCTGGACAAGGACGGCAAGAACATCGTGCTGGCCGATGGCGCCTACACCTTCGCGGTGGAAGCCACGCGCGGCGGAACCAAGCTCACCGATGCGACGGCGCTGATGTTCGGCTCGGTTGCCAGCGTCTCGACGGGCGCGAACGGCGTGAAATTGAATGTGCCGGGCGTGGGCAGCATCACCATGGCCGACGTGAAACAGATTTTGTAAGCCGCTTACCCTAGCGTGACCCTCTACCCCTAATATCTACCAGGAGAACACAATGTCTTTCCAACAAGGCCTGAGCGGCTTGAATGGCGCCGCCAAATCGCTGGACGTCATCGGTAACAACATCGCCAACTCGGCCACCGTGGGTTTCAAGCAGTCGCAGGCGCAGTTCGCCGACATTTATGCCAACTCGCTGTATGGCGTGGGCGGCAACCAGGCGGGGATCGGCGTGTCGGTCTCGCAAATCGCCCAGCAATTTACCCAGGGCAACCTGGAAACGTCGTCGAATCCCCTCGATATCGCCATCAATGGCGGCGGTTTCTTCCGTACCAGCGTCAATGGCGCCATCCAGTATTCGCGCAATGGCCAGTTCCAGGTCGACAAGAACGGTTTCATCGTCAACGCCCAGCTGGCCCAGCTGACCGGCTACCCGGTCGACGTCAACGGCAAGATCGCCGCCGGCGCCGTCGTGCCCCTGCAGATCGACCAGTCGGACATGAAGCCGCAAGCCACCACCAAGGTGGATACGGAAATCAATCTCAACTCGAACACGGAAATGCCGACCGTGGTGCCGTTCAGCATGGCCCAGGGCGGCTCGTACAGCAAGCAGATTCCCGTCCCCGTCTATGATTCGCTGGGCAATGCCCATTCGATGTCCATGTTCTACGTCAAGACCGGTACCAATACCTGGGACGTCTACACGGCCAATGACGACATGGAAGTGACCAGCATGAAGGCCGCCGCCGCCCTGCAGACGAACCCTGCCGCGCTGGCTGCGCGCGCCGCCTACCAGGCCGCCGCCACGGCCGTGCCGCTGGTGCCGGCCAACGTCACG
>NZ_NRDQ01000123.1 GCF_002878455.1 Janthinobacterium sp. AD80 | reverse complement strand
GCATCCATGGTCGTGCGTAAGCTCGTCATCGCTGTTCCATCCTCGCTTTCCCCTTGCGGCATGCCTGTTGCGGCGCAGGTCCTGGCACGCCCCGGCCAGGAACACTGGTCCGGCCGTCGCCTGGCTGGCTTGCCGCCTGCCGTGGCACGGCGTTACCGCGTAGCCACAGGACCTGCCGTTCGTGCACTCGTCGGACATTCATCCGACATCTCTTGATCATGCCTCGACCATTCATTGCGCATTCATCGCGCATTCATCGACCATTCCTTGAGCATGCCTGCCGTCCACGCGCCACGGCCTGCAGCTGGTTTGCCCAGTATAGGATGGCGCCCCTGTTCACACACCTGATCTGGCGCAAGCTTGAAAACGGAACTATTTCAGCCATCTATTCCACCCATTGCCATGGCCGCCGCGCCCTCGCGCCGTTCGATGCAGATCAATATGCCGCGGTGTGACCGGCCCACACTGGCAGTTCAGAGCGACTACCGGGAGCACATCATGTTTGGCAATGACAATGGTTTCAGCCCACCGCCGGGGAACGGCGGGGGCAGGGCGCAGAGCCCAGACGATGAAGAGGCGGTGGAGCAGTTTGCCGCGCCGGGGGAGGGCGATGGCGACATCGAGACGGCGTCCGTGGCGGACGTGGCCGACGCCTTGAGCGGGGTCAGCATGGAATTGCTGGAAATTAAGCGCAGCATCGAGGATGGCATGCGCCAGGCGATCCTGCAGGCGGGCAACGTGCGCGCGGCCGACGCCTTCAGCGACGCGGGCAATATCCAGGGCGTGGCGATCGGCCTGGGCGAAGGCGCCAGCGACAGCTCGTCCGGCGAACCGGGCATGCCGGCCCTGACCCTGTATGTGGCCGAGCCCACTTCCGTCGACCGCGCCAAGGCCGCTATCGTGAGCGCCATGGGCCTGCGCGCCGTGGCCAGCGACAATGTGCCTGTGAATATAGTCGTCACGGGCGTCATCGACGCCCAGCCCCACCGTTTCCGCTTGCGTCCGGCGCCCGGTGGCGTGTCCGTCGGGCACTTCCGGATCACCGCCGGCACCATAGGCTGCCTGGCCCTGGGCCGCAGCGCGCCACGCAACAACCGCTTGATGATCCTGAGTAACAATCACGTGCTGGCCAATTCCAACGGCGGCGTCTTCAATGACTGCATCGTGCAGCCTGGCCCCATCGATGGCGGACGCTGTCCGCAAGACCAGGTGGCCGTGCTGGAACGCTTCGTGCCCATCAATTTCACCGGCGGCGTCAATTTTGTCGATTGCGCCACCGGTTGGGCCTGGCCCGACCGCGTACGGCGCGAACTCGTGTACCTGAGCGGCGGCGTGCCGGCCTACTTCCGCATCAGCAATGCGCTGGTGGCGCCCACTTTGGGCATGATGGTGGGCAAGTCAGGACGCACCACGCAATTGACGCAGGGCCGCATCACGGGCCTGGGCGCCACCATCAACGTCAATTACGGCGGTGGCCGCATCGCGCTGTTCCAGGACCAGATCGCCATTACGGGTGTCAGCGGTGCATTTAGCGCCGGCGGCGATTCCGGGTCGTCCATCTGGACCTGGAACCAGCAGCGTAACCCTGTCGGCCTGCTGTTTGCCGGCGGTGGCAACATCACGTTTGCCAACCAGATGCGCAGGGTGGTGGTGGCGCTCGATATCAATTTGTATACTTGAGTGCGGCAACAGGCGCCGGCGTTGTGCCGCCTTGCATAACGCCCGCTTTTGCACGAAGATGATCTTGTCCGGACAGCAGCCATGCGTGGTGCAGCCTGCAATGAGGCGCTGGCGCCCGATGCCCGGGTGTATCATGGACAGTATCAGGAGGGATTGTCATGTCAAACAGTAAATTTACACAATCGCCCCACGCCGTTTTCGAGGATGCCGCCATGCCGTACCTGCCGGACCAGTCCACAGGGCAGGGTGCTGCGGGCATGGTGCAGCAGGGCCATCTTGCCTCCCACGGCCGCCTCGAAGCGGCGAAACGGCGCAACGAGCGGGCATTGATGGCCATCGACGGGGTGGAAGGCGTCAGCCTGGGACAGACCGCTGTCGGCAAGGAAGCACTTGTCGTGTACCTGCGCGATGCATCCGTCAAGCGGCGCGTGCCGCTGCAGGTGGAGGGCTATCCTGTGGAAATGAGCATCACGGGCCAGATCGATATCCAGCGCTGGTAAGAACGCCGGCCTGACCCGGCCTGGCTGGCGCCGTCAGGCGGGTATGCACGGATGCACGCATGAGCGCATGCACGCCGGCCGGATTCCTGTCCGTTTGCCTGCAATGGAGCCTGCGCCATGCCGGATGCCATGACGCAGCTTGGTAACGCTTGCCGCCGAGTAGGGCAAGAGCCCTGCCGCAAGGCGGTGGAACGACCCTACTGGCGGCCTTTCCTGCCTTGCCTTGCCTTGCCATTTACACTTGCTGCCGGGCTCGACTGGCGTTGCTTGACTAGCCAGATCAGCGTTATTTGCTCAAGCGGCCTATCGCTTCGGCCACGCCCGCGCCATAGGCCGGGTCGCACAGGGTGCAATTGCCGATGTGGCGTTGCTTGACCTGCTCCGAGGCGCCCGAGATGGCGCGCGCCGTATTGTCGAACAGCACTTGCTGCTGTGCCGGGGTCATCAGGCGGAACAGGGCGCGCGGCTGCGAATAATAATCTTCGTCAACGCGGTGGTTCCAGTGGTCGGCCGCGCCTTCCAGGCTCAGCGGCGGTTCACGGAAATCGGGCTGTTCCGCCCATTCCTGCTCGCTGTTCGGTTCATAGCCCAGGGTGCCGCCCATGTTGCCATCGACCCGCATCTGGCCGTCGCGGTGGTAGCTGTGGAACGGGCACTTCGGCGCGTTGACGGGGATATGGCTGTGGTTGACACCGAGGCGGTAGCGCTGCGCGTCGCCGTACGAGAACAAGCGGCCTTGCAGCATCTTGTCCGGCGAAAAACTGATGCCAGGCACCACGTTGGCCGGGTTGAAGGCCGCTTGCTCGACTTCGGCAAAGTGGTTGTCCGCATTGCGGTTCAGTTCCAGCACGCCCACTTCGATCAGCGGATAGTCGCCATGCGGCCAGACTTTCGACAGGTCGAAGGGATTGATGTGGTACGTCCCCGCCTCTTTTTCCGGCATGATCTGCACGTACAGCGTCCAGCGGGGGAAATCCTTGTTCTCGATGCTGTCATACAGGTCGCGGTGCGAGCTTTCGCGGTCCTTGCCCACCAGCTCCTCGGCTTCCTGGTCCGTCAGGTTCTGGATGCCTTGCTGGGTTTTAAAGGTGAACTTGACCCAGAAACGCTCGTTTTGCGCATTCAGGAAGCTGAAAGTGTGGCTGCCGAAGCCATGCATGTGGCGGAAGCTGCGCGGCAGACCACGGTCGCTCATCACTACCGTTACCTGGTGCAGCGCCTCGGGCAGCGATGACCAGAAATCCCAGTTGCTGTTGGCGCTGCGCAGCCCCGTGCGCGGATCGCGCTTGATGGCGTGGTTCAGGTCGGGGAATTTCAGCGGGTCGCGCATGAAGAACACGGGCGTGTTGTTGCCGACCAGGTCCCAGTTGCCTTCTTCCGTGTAGAACTTCAGGGCGAAGCCGCGGATGTCGCGTTCCGCATCGGCCGCGCCGCGTTCGCCTGCCACCGTGGAAAAGCGCGCAAACATGGGAGTTTGCTTGCCCACCGCGCCAAAAATCTTCGCCCGCGTGTAGCGTGTGATGTCGTGCGTGACGGTAAACGTGCCGTACGCGCCGGAACCCTTGGCATGCATGCGGCGTTCCGGGATGACTTCGCGGTCGAAGTGGGCCAGCTTTTCCAGGAACCACACATCTTGCAACAGGGCAGGGCCACGCGGGCCGGCTGTCTGGATGTTCTGATTATCGACAACAGGCGCGCCAAAGGCGGTGGTCAGCTTTTTCATTGGACTCTTTCTTTCGTGGCTAGGCTGAGCAATGGACGCGCCGGCGCTACTCAAACACTGGCTGGGTTGAATGAACACTCACCGGGGCTGGTCCAGAGTAAAATTTCTAAAATGCAAGTCAGTGTAAACTTTTTTGTGCGGCATGGCTTGCCACGCCGTCCGAGCAAGCTCAGGCGGCGTACTTGTATCATAAGCGCTGAGTAGCTGCCGCTCCCGCACGCTTGCAAATTGCAAGTATATAAAGCCTGGCAGTACGCGCGCCACTGGCCTTTTGTCCAGGTTGTCAACGCCGTTGTTAAAACTTGTTCCAGTTATTATGCCGGTGCTCCGTCGCTTCCTTCATCAGGTGGCCGGCGCGCAGCGCGTCGTCCGCTTGCACCGTCATGGCCAGTTCCTGGATGGCGGGCGGGTATTCATGGTGGGCCGCTTCTTCCAGCAACTCGCGGCCCCTGGCCAGGTCCAGCGGCACGCCGCGGCCTTCGCGATAGGCGTTGTACAGCAGGAACATGGCGTGTGGATTGCCCAACTCGCTCGACTTGTCCAGCCAGTGTGCGGCGATCACGGGGTCTTTCGGCACGCCTTCGCCATTCGCCGCCAGCAGGCCCAGCATCAGTGCCGCCTTGGCGTGGCCTTGCTGCGCCGCTTGCCGGTACCACAGCCAGGCTTGGCCTGGCGTGGCGGCGCGTAGCATCTGGCCCAGTTCGAACGCGGCTTCCGTGTCGCCCGCGCGGCCGCCTGCTCGAACAGGCTCAAGGCTTCGGTGCGGCGCCCGGGCCTGGCCTGGTAGATCAGCGCCAGTTCGCGTTCGGCCACCGGCATGTCCTTGCTGGCCCAGCTGCGTACCTTGCGCTCGGCATTATGGTCGCCCGCCTGGCGCGCATGCATGGCGACGGCTTCGATCTCGGCTGCCGTGGGCGGTGGCGAGGATTGGCAGGCGGCCAGTGTGGCTGCCAGGAGGACGGCGGGAAGGGACAGCGCTTGTTTCATCTTGATCACCTTTCATCAAAGCAGGCCGGAACTCCTGAAGTCCCGGCCCATGCACCTTATTTGCTCAGGTCGATGCGGTATTTGGCAAAGCCGCTGGCGTCGAGTCCGCCTTCGGCCGCCACGTTGCTGATGCCGCTGCCTTGCGCCAGCGCCAGGTGGCCCGGCGCCGAACGCAGGATCACGGGACCCGCCGTGGCCGTCTTGACGAAGCTCCAGCTGCGCGCGCTGCCGTTGTTGGCCAGCGTCACCTTGCCGCCCTTGGTGCTGAGCGACGCCAGGTAGTTGCTGACCACCGCCTGGTTGGCGTCCGGCGACTTGATGATGGTCTTGCTGCCGTCGATGCCGGGCACAGCGCCGCCGCCACCGGCACGGTAATCATTGGTGGCAACAATGAAATCATCGCCGTCGGCCACGGGCGCGCCCTTGTAAGTGAGGTTGACGATGCGGCTGCCAGCTTTTTTCGTCACGTCGATCTGGTACGTCAGCGCATTGTTTTCCGCATAGAACACGTCATAGTTGTAAATCGTGCCATATGACGGCACCAGATCTTGTTCGGCGCTGCTGGCCGGGTCGATCTGGGCAAATTGCCTGGCCGACGTTTCCAGCCAGGCCTTCAAGTCCGCGCCCTTGATTTTCACGGCTTGCAGGTTGTTATTGCTATATAAATACAAGTCGCCTGGATTGCGTACCTGCAAGCCGATCGGCGCGGCCGGCGTGGCGCCAGCAGCCACGTCGGTGAAGTCGGAAGGCCCGTTGCGGCCCGCTTTGAATGGCGCGCTGCAGGAAATCACGGGGATGTTCTTGTAGCTGGACAAGGTGGCATCCGTGCTGGTGGCAATGAAGTTTTTTACATAATCAAGTTGGGCCTGGTTCACCAGCTGGATCGCGCTGACGTCACCCACCAGCGCGAAGTACGCCGACATTTCGAAATCCGTGCTGATGCCCAGCGGCTGCTTGGCGTAGGCGATGGTCGCCGCGTGCTCGGTGGCAACGAGGGGCGCGATGGCCGGGTCGGCTTTTACCAGGGTCGTGCCATCCGTGTACTTGAAGCCGCGCGATTCCACCGTCGTCTTGGCTGGCTGCACCACCCATTTGCCGCCCTGGTACACCATGGTCAGCTTGATGATGCCCAACCGGCGGCCCCAGCTTTGCGCCATGACGGTGGGCACGCCGTTGACGAAGCCATTCACGGCGTCGATCTTGGCGCTGGCGGGGAAGGCGGCAAACGAGGCGTCCAGCGCGGCCGCGCCCACTTCCTTGCCTTTCGGGAAGATCAGGTGCGAGTGGCCAATCATCAGCGCGTCGATGCCCGTGCTGGTCAAGTGATAGCTGCCGTTTTCCATCTTCGGGCTGTAGGTGCTCGTGTCCAGCCCGCCATGCGACAGGGCCACCACCAGATCGGCACCCTTGCTGCGTAATTCCGGCACGTACTGTTTCGCCGCTTCCTGCACGCCCGTCACGCTGACTTTGCCGGCGAGCACCTTCTGGTCCCATTCGAGGATTTGCGGCGGCACAAAGCTCAGCACGCCCACATTGATTTTGACCGTCAGCTTGCTGCCATCGGG
The DNA here is from genome assembly GCF_002878455.1 of Janthinobacterium sp. AD80. Lineage (GTDB taxonomy): Bacteria > Pseudomonadota > Gammaproteobacteria > Burkholderiales > Burkholderiaceae_D > Janthinobacterium. Next base: position 18,558 of record NZ_NRDQ01000123.1, on the reverse strand, counting down.
CGCCGTGGCGGCGAAATCGCGCGGCAGCAGGGTGTAGGGCTGGAAGATGGGCTTGCCGCTGGCCACGCCGACGACGTTGCTCAGCACGGAAGGGAAGGCGGGCGCGCCGCAAGTGCCAGTCGGCTTGGCCACGCCGGGAATGCCGAAATCCGTGTTGGTGATCTGGCTCAGGTAGGCCAGGCCGTAGTTGAATTCATGGTTGCCCATGCCGCCCGCGTCGTATTTCAGCGCGTTCATGGCTTTATGCACGGCCAGGGTGCCGCTGCACGGCACGGGCGCAGCCACGGCCTGCAGGTCGGCAAGTAAAGTGCCCTGGATGACGTCGCCATCGTCGAGCAGCACATTGTTCGGGTTTTCCGCGCGCGCCGCCTGGATCAGGGTCGAGGTGCGCTCCAGCCCGAGGCTGGTGTCTTCGGCCAGCGCATAGTAGTTATAACTCAAGATATTGGAATGGATATCCGTGGTTTCCAGCAAGGCCACGCTCACCGTCGTGCCTTCCGGAATGGCCGGCGTGGCCGGGGTATTCGAACTGCCGTTGCAACCGACCAGACCTGCACTTGCCAGCGCCGCCAGCATGACCCAATTTGTTTTCATTACCGCCCTCAGATAGATGCAAAGGACGCGACTGTAACGCCGCCATATGACGCGGCGATGACAGCCGTGCAGCGCGCATGGATGCTTGCTTATCGGCAGGCGGCCACGGCCGTGGTGAGCCAGGCCGCATCGACGGCGCCCAGGCGGCGGGTGCAGATCTGGTGTTGAGAATCCAGAATCACTGTGTACGGCAAGCCCTTGATTTTATTACCGAATGTGCTGAGAAAGCTGGGCCGAGCCACGGCCTGCGGGTAGCTGGCGGGGTAGCGGCGCAGGAAGGCCTGCGCGGCCTGTTGTTCATCGATGGCGATGCCGATCACGGGCAGCGCCGGCCGGCGGGCAGCCAACGCGTTAAAGATTGGCAACTCGCGCACGCACGGCAGGCAGTTGCTGGCCCAAAAATTCAGCACCACGGCGCGGCCCTGGAACGTGCGAAGCTTCAGCTGGCCGGCGCCATCGAGGCTGGGCAGGTCGAAGCGCAGCGGCGCGGCGCCGGCATGGCAAGACACTGTCACCAGTAACATTGCCGCCGCCAGACCTTTCATTGCGGCACCACGGCCGCGTCCGTCATGCGGTAGTACAGACCCATGGGGTCGCTGGCCAGCACCTTCAGCTTGCCTTGCACGATGAATGGCGCGTAGCTGAATTTCACGGGCGTCCTGCTGTTGATTTCCACCACGCCTTCCGGGCCGGCCGGCAGGCAGAACGGGCAACTGGCCGAGGTAACAGTCAGCAGGAAATGCTTCTGCTTCTGGCCCGGCTGCAACGGCATCATGAAGCCTTGCACTTTTACCTCGGTATTGTCGAGCGCACTGATTTCCGGCGTGTACTTCGGCACCATGCGGCCCTTTTTTGCCTTGACCGTGGTGGCCTGGCCCAGCAGTTTCCAGGACACCACGCCAGGAATGTCCGTCAAGGGCGCGAAAAACGAGGGCGGCTCATCGGCTGGCGCGGCCAGGGCGCTGCCTGCCAGCAGCAGTCCAGCGCTCAACATCATGATATTCAACATGCTTGCTTCCTTTCAGGGGCGTGCCAGGGTGGCGGCGATATCCGTGCGATAGGCGCGCGCGGCGGGAATGGCGGCGGCCAGCAAGCCCACCGCCGCGGCAATCACGGGCAGCCACGCTTCGGCAGCGAGAATGCGCCAGGGCTGCAGGTTCAGGTCCTGCATCGATTCCAGGATCCCGATACCCGCATGCCCCAGCAGCCAGCCGATAGCCGCACCGGCCAGCGACAGCAGCAAACCCTGCGCCAGCAGCAGGCGCAGCAGTTTAAAGGGCGAGGCGCCCAGCGTGCGCAGGATGGCCATGTCCCATTTGCGTTCTTCCAACGCCCCGTACAGGGCGACGAACAGCGACAGGGCCGCCACCAGCAGCACGCCGGCGGCGATTGCCCGCAGCACATCGATGCCCACGCCCAGCAAATTGAACAGGCGCGCCGCTTCGAAGGCAGGCTGGGCCGCTTGCAGCCGGGCCTGGCTATTCACTCAGCGCGGCAGGTAAATGGCGGCCAGCGGCGAGGCGTACTGCACCAGCACGGCCGTCAGTTCGCGCTCGGGCGGGGCCGCTGGCGCGGCGACAGAGCCAGCCGCCTGTTCATCGGGGTCCGTCTCGTGTACTTGCCACACGGAAGCCACCGGCGTGAGGATCAATCGGTCCACTACGCTTCCTGTGGGCTGCAGTATGCCCACCACCGTATAGGGCGCATGCTGGTGCAGCTCGCCACCGGCGGCCAGCCCGTGCGAACCGGCGAAGCTGGCGCCCAGGGTGGCGCCCGTCTCACGCGCCGCCCGGGCGCCGAACACGGCTTGCATCGGCTGCGTGAACAGGCTGCCCTGCGCCAGCTGCGCGCCATAGTGCCCAGCCAGTGCCGTGGTGCTGCCGACAATGCGGAAACCGTGGAAATTGTCGCCCAGGGCCAGGGGAATGGTGCTTTTCACCAGCGGCTGCGCGGTCAGGGCCGCCAGCGTGCCTTCGGGGATATTGCCGGTCGGAATATCGGCGTGGTACACGGATGACAGGATCAATTGCAGCGGCGAACCCTTGGCTCCCACCACCAGGTCGATGCCCGTGGCATCGCGCTCGGCGCGCTCTTCCAGCTGGGCCGAGACGGCCAGAATGAACGTCATCATGGCAATGCCGATGGCGACCAGCAGCAGATTCAGGCTGGATGCCAGCGGTGTGTGGCGCAACGCGCGCCAGGCCAGGGTGACGGCGTTCATGCCGCCACCTGCATCAGGGGCAGGCGCAGTACGGCAGCGTCCGGCAAGGCTGCCAGCACGCGGGCGTCGTGGCTGGCGATGATGAGTGTCGCGCCTGCCTGCTGCGCCTGGCTGGCCAGCAGCGCGATGACGGCGGCGCAGGCGACATCGTCCAGGTTGGCCGTCGGTTCGTCGGCCAGGATCAGCCGCGGGCGCATGGCAACGGCGCGCGCGATGGCGACCCGTTGCCGCTGGCCGCCGCTCAATGCATGCGGATAGGCATCGAGCTTGCCGCCCAGGCCCAGCTGATCGAGCAGGCGGGCCGCGCGGGTCGCGTCGGCCCGCTGGCCGCTGGCATAGGCGGGCAGCAAGACATTATCGAGGACATTCAAGCTGGCCACCAGCGCCAGTTGCTGTGGCAGCAAACCGATGGCGCGGCCACGCCAGTTGTCGCGCTGGCGCGGCGTCAGGTCCGGCAGCGAGGTACCCGCCACTTCGAGGCGGCCGGCCTGGGGCGCCAGGATCCCGGCCAGCAAATGCAGCAGGGTCGACTTGCCGCTGCCGGATGGACCCAGCAGCAGGGCGTGGCGCCCGGCGGGCAAATGAAAGGCGTCGATGTCGAGCACAGGGACAGGCGTGGCAGCGGCGTCGGCATAGCCATACGTCAATGAAGCGAGGTGGAGCATGGATTCTCTTTCAGGGGCGCGGAAAACGGGCGGCACAAAATTGCCGCACAAATGCAAGTGAGCTGCATTATAATTTAAAACGCAATCGACTTGCATTTAAAGTTCCAGCCCATTGCCGCCCCCATCGACCTTCCAAAGGAATGCCCCCATGTCCCAGCTCCAGCCTCAGCGCAAACTGCCCGTCACCGTCCTGTCCGGTTTTCTCGGCGCCGGCAAGACCACCTTGCTCAACCACATACTGCGCAACCGCGAAGGCAAGCGGGTGGCCGTCATCGTCAACGACATGAGCGAAGTCAATATCGACGCCGCGCTGGTCAAGGAAAGCGCGGAGGCGGCCGGTGCGGCCCTGTCGCGCACGGAAGAAAAACTGGTGGAGATGTCGAACGGCTGCATCTGCTGCACCCTGCGCGACGACTTACTGGTGGAAGTACGGCGCCTGGCGGCCGAGGACCGCTTCGACTACCTGCTGATTGAATCGACGGGCGTGGGCGAACCGATGCCGGTGGCCGCCACCTTTGATTTCGAAGATGAGCACGGCGACAGCCTGAACGACGTGGCGCAGATCGACTGCATGGTCACGGTGGTCGACTGCGCCAACTTGCTCAGCGACTTTCATAGCGAAGACAGCCTGGAGCAGCGCGGCGAAATCGCGGGCGAGGGCGATGACCGCCAACTGGCCAACTTGCTCACGGAACAGATCGAATTTGCCAATGTCATCGTCCTCAACAAGGTGGACATGGTCGATGCTGCCGAGCGCCGGCGCGTGCTGGCCGTCATCAAGGCCTTGAATCCCGGCGCGCGCGTCATCGAGACGAACCAGTCCGTGGTCCCGCTCGACGCCATCCTCGGCACGCAGCTGTTCGACCTGGAGCAGGCGGCCAGCATGCCGGGCTGGGCCCAGGAACTGGCCGGCGTGCATACGCCGGAAACGCAGGCGTATGGCATCAGCAGCTTTGTCTACCGGGCAAAAGAGCCGTTCCATGCGCAGCGCCTGCACGACTACATTTCCCAGCCGATTCCCGGCGTGGTACGCAGCAAGGGTTATTTCTGGCTGGCCAGCCGCCCGGAATGGGTGGCCAGCCTGTCCGGCGCAGGCAAGCTGATGAATATCGAACCCGTCGGCCTGTGGTGGGCCTCGGTGCCGAAGGAGCGCTGGCCAACGGATGCGGAATCGCTGGCCGAGCTGCGCTCTGGCTGGAGCGAGACGTATGGCGACCGCTACCAGGAGCTCGTCTTCATCGGCCAGGACATGAACCAGGCGGCCATCGAGGCGGACTTGAAGAAATGCCAACTCAACTATACGGAAACACGCAAGGGCATGGCGGCCTGGCGCAGCTTGCCTGACCCGTTTCCCCAATGGCAACGCGTTGACGACGAAGAACTTGAACACTAACCTCGCATAGGAAAGCAATATGACAGAACTCATCCCCGTCACCATCATCACGGGTTTTCTCGGCAGCGGGAAAACCACCTTGCTCAAGCGCATCTTGCAGGGCGACCACGGCTTGCGCATCGCCGTGATTGAAAATGAATTCGCCGCCGAAAGCATCGACCATGGCTTGCTGGTGCAAGATAGCGACGAGCAGATCGTGGAAATGAACAATGGCTGCATTTGCTGCAGCGTGCGCGGCGATCTGATCCGCATACTGGGCCAGTTGCACGCGAAACGCGCTGCGGGCAGCATCGTTTTCGACCACGTGATCATCGAAACGACGGGCCTGGCCGCGCCCGGCCCCGTGGCGCAAACCTTCTTTGCGGAACCGTCCGTCAGCGAGTTTTACATGCTGGATGCGATTCTGACGGTGGTCGACGCGCGCCATGCGCAACAGCAATTGACGCTGCATCAGGAAGCGCAGGAGCAGGTGGGCTTTGCCGACCGCCTGCTGCTGTCGAAGACGGACCTGGTCAGCAAGCAGGAACTGGCGGCGCTGCGCCAGCGCCTGACTGCCATCAACGGCCGCGCCGGCATGCAGAAGCTGAGTTTTGGCAACGTGCCCCTGCGCGACATCCTGAATATCCGTGGCTTCAATCTGAACGCCATCATCGAGCTGGAACCGGCATTCCTCGGTGAACTGGGCCATCGCCACGGCGACGGCGTGCAATCGTTCGTGTATCACCAGGCCCAGCCCCTCGATCTGCTGCAGGTGGAAAATTTCCTCGATGCCGTGGTGCAGCTGTTTGGCACCCAGCTGATGCGCTACAAGGGCATCCTGCACGTGACCGACATGCCGTGCCGCGCCGTCTTCCAGGGCGTGCACATGCTGATGGGCTCGGAACTGGGCGCACCGTGGCGCGAGGGGGAAAACCGCGTCAGCACCATGATCTTTATCGGCCGCGACTTGCCGCAGGATATGCTGATCCGTGGCCTGGACCGTTGCGTGGCAGGTGCCGCCAGCCCGGCCAGCCTGATGGCCGAAGTGATGGACGGGGCGGCTTCCGGGGTGGCCGCATGAGCGTGGAAGCGGGCTTGCCCGCCCTGGCGCTGATCTTTCTGCTTGGCATGCGGCACGGCCTGGAGCCGGACCACCTGGCCGCCGTCGATGGCCTGACCCTGCGCAGCCTGCCGCGGCATCCGCGCTGGGCGCCTTGGATGGGCGCGCTGTTTGCGCTGGGGCACGGCCTCAGCGTGCTGGCCATCGTGGCCGTGGCCGCCATGGCGTCGCAACAATTCACGCCGTCGGAAGCCGTGTTTGCCTGGCTGGAATGGCTGCCGATCGCCTTGCTGCTATTGATTGCCGGCATGAATGCGCGCACCTTGCTGGGCGGCGCGCAACTGGCCAGCGTGCGCGGCCTGCTGCTGCCGCGCTGGTTGCGCGGCGCCTCCGGCCCGCTGGGCGGCATTCTTGTCGGCATGCTGTTCGCGCTGGTGTTCGATACGGCGCTGCAGGCGGCAGCCTGGGGCTACGCGGCCGTGGCGCTGGGCGGCATGGGGCCGGCCTTGCTGACAGGGGCCGTGTTTGCCGCGGGCATGGGCGTGACCGATACCTTCGATGGCTGGGTCACGGCCAAAGTCATGCGCACCGGCAAGGAGGAGATCGTGCGCGCGTTCCGGCGCCGGCTAGGTTGGCCCATCGTCGCCATCTGCGTCGCCATGGCCGCCTACATGGCGGCCGGCAAGCTGGACCCGCAGTGGAGTTTGCCGGAAAGTACCATGGCGGCGCTCGGCGCGGCCATGGTGCTGCTGATGGCGGCCCTGTACGGCTGGACGCTGTACGGTTTGCGCGTCGTCAACGCACGCTAGAGACGGACGAAAGGCGGACGGGTGCAGGCCATGGGTATAATGCAAAAAAACTCCGAGCTCCGCCATGTCCGCCAACGCGATCACTATCCGCCTGCTGACGCCAGCCGATACCAGCGCCTTTTGCGCGCTGCGCCTGCGCGCCATCCTCGATTCGCCCAGTTCGTTTTCCTCGTCACGCGAGGACGAACTGGCGCGCACGCCCGAAGAACACGTGCAGCGCATCGCCGCCGGCCCGCAGCACAGGGCGTTTGGCGCCTTCGATGGCGAACGTCTCGTCGGTTTTGCCGGTTTGCGGCGCGAACCCCTGCGCCAGCTGTCGCACAAGGCCCTGCTGTGGGGCGTCTTCGTGGACGTACAGCAACGGGGCAAGGGCGTGGCGCGGCGTCTCGTGCATGCCTGCATCGAACAGGCGGAGCAAGACCCTGCCATCCGTCAAGTACACCTGAGCGTGAACGCGGAAAACAATGCGGCCTTGCGGCTGTATGAATCGCTGGGCTTTATCGCGTATGGCACGGAACCGCGCTCGATGCGCGTGGGCGAGCTGTTTTATGACGAGCACCACCTGGCCTTGCTGCTCAAGTAATGTTGCAGGTGCTTATTTGCAGCGCGGGCACAGGCCCTTGATCAGGTAATCGACTTCATCGCCGCTGAAGCCTTCCGGCAAGGCCACGGGGGTGGGCAGCTTGACTTCATTGAAGCAGGTGACGTTGGCGCATTTGGTGCACTGGAAATGCGCGTGCTCGTGCGCCTGGTGGCCGGCGCCCGCGCTGAAGCGCCACACCTGGTCGGCGCCGGCGATGCGGTGCACCAGTTCATTTTCCGTCAGCCATTCCAGCACCCGGTACAGGGTGACGGAATCGATATCGCTGTCCTGCGACAGCGCCTGCTGGATTTCATGGTGGGTCAGCGAACGGCTTTGCGCCATCAAAAAGTCGAGCACCTTCACGCGCGTCTTGGTGACGCGGGCGTTGGTGTTGCGGATCAGCGATTCGGCTTGCGGTGTAGAAGATGATGTCAACATAATATGGCCTGCTTACGGGTGGACGGGCTGGCGGCGTCATCGCCGTGCCTTTGGCACCCTCATGGGCGTATCTTAGCATGCGTGCTCCCTCGCGTGCCTCCCGGCATGATGCCGCGTCATGCCTTGAACGTCCAGTAGCGTCCCGCCGGCGTATCGACGGGGTCGAGAAAGCGCTGGTCGGCGCGGGCCTGGTTGCGTATCAGGTAAAACATGTCGGACAGGGTCGAGCGCTTTTCCGCAAAGTAACTATGTTTCATGAAACTGGTATCGACACCGCTGGCGTCGATGCTTTCCACGCCCGCCACGATCAGCATGCCCGCGCCGCTGTCGCCTGCGCGCGGATAGCCGTGCACGGCCTTCGAGGCGGCCAGGGCCAAGTCTTGCGAGGACGCATACAAGGTGACGGGGTTGCGCGCGCGCGCCAGTTTCGGCGCGATATCGTGCTTGAATATGGCGGCATCGATGTCGGGCGCCGTGAGGATGATCTCGGTGATCCTTTGCGCCAGTTGCGGGTCGGCCGACATCAGCTCGGCCACGGCCCGCGCCAGGCCCCGGTTGCCCATGCTGTGGCCCACCAGGTAGACTTGCGCCGCCTCGCTCCGGGCGAGAAAATCGGCCAGGAAGGCGGCGATATGCGGCGTGCTCCACTCGATGTTGTTTTCATCGGTGGTGTAGCCGGCAACGTCGCCGCGCGACGGCCAGCTGTAGAAGACGGGCGCGCCATCGAAGCCCAGGTCGTAGGCCATCTGTCCCGTGCGCCGCGCCGCGTCCTCGAAACTCACGTTGTAGCCGTGCACAAAGACAAAGGCGCTCTTGCCGGCCGAGGCGCGGATCTGGGTTTTCAGGGCGGCAAAGAAATTGGCGTGGTCCTGCACCTCGGCGGACAGCAGCGTCACGTGCTTGTCCGGGTCTGCGCGCCATTCCAGGCGCCACAGCGAGGGCGATTCCAGCTGGCCCATGCGGTGGTCGCGGGGAATGCTGATGTCGCAGCTGCCATAGCTGAGCGGGCCATCGTCGGCGCCGTGGCCGGCAGTGAAGCTGCGCTCGCCGCTGAAGCGCTGGGCCGGCGGCTTGCCCAAGTCGCGCTGGCGGTCGGTGGCGAAATACACTTTGACGACGGCATAGTTCGAGGCGACGGCGCCCTTGTCGGCCGGCGCAGGTGCCGTTGCGGGCAGCGCTTCCACGTCGGGCGCCTGGGGCGAGGGTCGCTGCAGCGCATCGAGCAAGCCTTGCGCGGCAAACAGGGTTTCCATGTCGTCGGGGACCCTGGCCGAGGCCAGGGCCGTTGACAGGGCCAGGCGCAGCCGGCTATCGGCAGGGTCCGCTTCCAGCGCGGCGATGGCGGCCAGGATGGCCGAGGCGCTGTCGAACTTGCCGATGGCCGCCTGGATCTGGCGGTAGTGGGATAGCACGGCCTCGGGCGCGCGCGCGGGCGCGCCATGTTCGATGGCCGCGACGACGGCGGAAGTGATCAAGTCCATGCGCTACCTGCCTTTCAATGCAATCTGGATTGAATGTCAACCCATATTGCCATAAAAGCACGCGTAAAGCGACTTGTCCAGCGGCGCACGCAGGCGCCGCGCGGTGGCTCAATGCTGTTTGTCGTCGCTGAACTGCTGCGCCAGCGATTGCAGGGGCGCCAGCGTCACGCCGCCGCGGCTGACGTGCTCGGGGATGCTTACGCGCACGGGCTTGCTGTGCATATTCGTGGAGGACAGCACATTTGTCGTGGTTTCCGGCGCCGCGTTCCACACGGGGTCGGCGATGCCTTCGAACACGTGTTTCAATTGTTCGCCCCAGGTGTCGCGGATCATGCGGAAATACTGGTTCTTTTCATCGATGGTGACGAAGCGCGTGACGGCCAGGCTGCCCGTCTCGTAGACGAGCAGGTCCAGCGGCAAGCCGACGGAAACATTCGAGCGCAGCGTGGAATCCATGGAAATGAGCGCGCACTTGGCCGCCTCGTCCAGGCGCGTGAACGGGTTGATGACGCGGTCGATGATGGGCTTGCCATATTTGGCTTCGCCGATCTGGAAATATGTGTTTTCATCGTGCGATTCGATGAAATTGCCGGCCGAATACACCTGGAATAAGCGGCAGCGCTCGGCTTGAATCTGCCCACCCAAGATGATGCTGACATTGAAATCGATGCCGCAGTCGGCCAGGGCCTTGGCTTCGCGCTGGTGCACGGTGCGCACGGCTTCGCCCACGATGCGGGCCGCGTCGTACATATTGCCCACGTTCCAGATGCTGCGCCCATCCGCATCCACATGTTCGGACACCAGCTGGCGGATGGCTTGCGAGATCGACAGATTGCCTGCCGTCATCAGCACCAGCATGCGGTCGCCCGGGTTTTCAAACACGCTCATCTTGCGGAAGGTGCCGACCTGGTCCACGCCAGCGTTGGTGCGGGAGTCGGACAGGAAGACCAGGCCTTCGTTCAGGCGCACGCCTATGCAATAAGTCATCGTAGCAAATTCAGTCAAAGGGGGAGCATTCTACACCAGCCGGGCCGGGCCACCAGCCTGCGAGGCCCGGCCAGCCTCATTCCTGCCTGTTTCAGGGGCTAGACGGGCACGATCTGCACATCGACCCGCAACGTTTCCGTGCCGCCTCCCTGGCGCACGCCGCGCACGGGCGCGGCCGAATCGTAGTCGCGCCCGATGGCCAGCCGGCAATACGCGTCCGTCATCAGGCGCGCATGGGTGACGTCGATGCTGACCCAGCCCGCGAAGTCCGGGTCCTCGGCCCAGGCGTCGACCCAGGCATGGCTGGCCGCATGGCCCGTCGTGCCCGGATCGATGTAGCCCGAGACATAGCGGGCCGGGATGCCCCAGGCGTGGCAGCAGGCCAGGTACAGGTGCGCATGGTCCTGGCATACGCCGCGCCCCAGGGCCAGCGCATCGCCTGCCGTGGTGGTGACCATGGTGGCGCCGCTTTCATACGCCACCTTGCCGACGATGTGCTCGGCCAGGCGCAGCAAATGGCCCGTACCGGCCGTCACCGCGCGGTCGGGCAGGCTGGCGGCGGCCAGTTCCAGGATGGCCGGGTTGGCCTGCGTCAAGGGCGTCGGCATGGTAAACAGCAAGGGCGAGAGGGTATCGACCAGGTTCAGCCGTCCCTTGTGCGGATAAATGGTTTCGACCACGCCATGGGCCACCAGGCTCAGCGACTGATGGCTGCCGTTAATGGTCAGCATGTGCGACAAGTTGCCGTAGGCATCCGTATAGGCGTGGCACCGGCCCGGCGTGGAAATGTGCCAGGACAGGGCCCGCTGCTGCGGCTCGATACGCGGCGTCAGGTGCAGCTGCTGGATGGTGTAGGCCAGCGGCGCACTATAGGCGTAATGGGTTTCGTGGCGGATGGTGAGCTGCATCAGGCCGCCAGGGGAACGAGGAAGTCGCGGCTGACCCGGTTGCCCAGGTCATTGATGTTTTCCAGAAACTCCGTCAGGGTCAGGTGCAGTCCCGCCTTCATGATATCGTCGATATGGCCGAATTTCAGCTCCGCATGCAGTTTACCGGCGAAACGCTCGGTATCCGCGGACACATCGTTGCGGATATGCTTGAGATTTTCCACCACGTCATCCATGCAAGCGAGCAAGGATCGTGGCATGTCGCCGCGCAGCATCAGCAATTCGGCGACGCGCGCCGGGGTAATGACATCGCGGTAGACCTTGCGGTAGATCTCGAAACCGGAGACGGAGCGCAACAGTGCCGCCCAGTAATAAAAGTCGCGCTGGGTGATGTCTTTCGACGTGTCGCGCGCGCCATGGAACTTCACGTCGAGGATGCGCGCCGTGTTGTCGGCCCGCTCCAAGAAGGTTCCCAGGCGGATGAAGTGAATGGCCTCGTCCTTGAGCATGGTGCCCAACGTCACGCCGCGCGACAGGTGCGAGCGGTACTTGACCCATTCGAAGAACTGGCTGGGGTCCGTTTCCAGCAGATTGCTTTTCAGGCGCTTCTGCATGTCGAGCCAGGTGGCGTTCTGGATTTCCCACACTTCCGTCGTCAGGGTGCCCCGCACGGCGCGGGCGTTTTCGCGCGCGCCCGTCAGGCAGGCGAGGATGGACGAGGGGTTGTTCGGGTCGCGCACCATGAAGTCGAGCACGTCGCGCGTGTGGAAGCGGCCATATTTGTGGTCGTACGCGCTTTGCAGCTCGGAAATCCCCAGGGTGGCGCGCCAGCCCTGTTCCGCGTCCTGTTCCGACTGGGGCAGCATCGAGGTCTGCATATTGACGTCGAGCATGCGGGCCGTGTTTTCCGCCCGCTCCGTGTAGCGGGCCATCCAGAACAAATGATCGGCGGTGCGGCTCAGCATGTTTTTTCTCCTGCAAAGGCGGATGTTGCTTCCAGTACCCAGGTATCCTTGGTGCCGCCGCCCTGCGAGGAGTTGACCACCAGCGAACCTTCGCCCAGGGCCACGCGGGTCAGGCCGCCGGGCACCATGGAAATCGTCTTGCCGGACAGCACGAACGGGCGCAAATCGATGTGGCGCGGCGCAATCCCTGCCTCGACATACGTGGGGCAGGCGGACAGGGCGAGGGTTGGCTGGGCGATGTAGCCGCCCGGATTGGCCAGCAGGCGCTGGCGGAAGTCCTCGATCTGCGCCAGGCTCGACGCCGGCCCCACCAGCATGCCGTAGCCGCCCGCGCCGTGCACTTCCTTGACGACCAGCTTGGGCAAATTCGCCAGCACGTAGGACAGATCGGCCGGCTTGCGGCACTGGTAGGTGGGCACGTTGTTGAGTATCGGTTCCTGCGACAGGTAAAACTTGATCATGTCGGGAACAAAGGGATAGATCGACTTGTCGTCGGCCACGCCCGTGCCGATTGCGTTCGCCAGGGTCACGCGGCCGGCGCGGTAGACGGACAGCAGGCCCGGCACGCCCAGCGAGGAATCCGAGCGGAAGGCCAGCGGGTCGAGGAAATCGTCGTCGACGCGGCGGTAGATCACGTCGACCCGCTTGGGGCCGCGCGTGGTGCGCATGTAGACGGAATTGTCGTTGACAAACAAATCCTTGCCTTCCACCAGTTCCACGCCCATTTGCTGGGCCAAAAAGGCGTGCTCGAAGTAGGCGGAGTTGTACATGCCGGGCGTCATGACCACCACCGTGGGGTCATCGACGCCCATGGGCGCGACGGAGCGCAGGTTGTCGAGCAACATGTCCGGGTAATGGTCGACGGGGGCGATGCGGTTGCGCGCGAACAATTCCGGGAACAGCCGCATCATCATCTTGCGGTCTTCCAGCATGTAGGAAACGCCGGACGGCACGCGCAGGTTGTCTTCCAGCACATAGAACTCGCCCTGGCCGGCCCGCACGATATCCACGCCGGCGATATGCGCGTAAATGTCGGAGGCGACGGCAATGCCCTGCATTTCCGGGCGGTACTGCGCATTCTTGTAGATTTGCTCGGCGGGAATGATGCCCGCCTTGATGATATTTTGAGCGTGATAAATATCGTGGATGAACATGTTCAGCGCTTGCACGCGCTGCACCAGGCCCGTTTGCATCTGCGCCCATTCGGCGGCGGGGATGATGCGGGGAATGGTGTCGAAGGGAATCAGACGTTCCGTGCCGGCATCGTCGCCATACACGGCGAAGGTGATGCCGACCCGGCGGAACGTCAGGTCCGCTTCGGCCCGCTTGCGGGCGATGGTGTCGGGGGATTGCTGTTCCAGCCAGTTGTTAAATTCACGGTAGTGTTCACGCACCTTGCTGTCCGTGCCCACTTCATCTGCAGTCATTTCATTGAAAAAATTTGCCATGTTGTGATTTCCCCTTGAGCCTTGGTCTGACTATAGCTCAGCAGAAATCATGCCAGTAGGGCACACGTGAAAATGTGTAAAAAATGACCATTTTTGTGGCGTAAATCCGTCAAGTGCACCGTATTGGTGCATTACTGCGCGGATAGTGCCGGCATGGGGCAGGCACGTTCAAGCGTCCGGCGTGACGAAGGGCCGGCAATCGATGGGCAGGTCGATGGTAAAAGTGGTGCCACGCTCCGGGGCGCTGTCGACGATGGCGCTGCCGCCATGGCTTTCCGCCACGTTCTGCACGAAGGGCAGGCCGATGCCCCAGCCGGGCGCGCTGCCAGGATGTTCGCGGCGCAGATAATCGAAGATGCGCTCGGTCTGGTCGGGCGCGACGCAGCTGCCCGTGTTGTGCACGGTAATGATCATGCGTTCGCGCAAGGTATTCACGTGGATATGGATGGGGCCGTCGTCGCCGTACTTGACGGCGTTGCCCACCAGGTTTTCCATGGCCCGGCGCAAGGAATTTTCGCACCACCAGCCGGTGACGGAACAGCCCGTGACGGCGCACTTGCCGGGCAAGCCCGTATTGACGCTGTCGCCCACTTGCCGTGCCAGCGGCAGGATGTCGAAACGCTGCAGCAGCAGCGGCAGCTTTTGCCCCCGGTGGTAGCTGAGCGTATCGAGCAGTTCCTGGATCATGTCGTCGAGGCGCTTGCCGTGCTCGATGATTTTTTGCGCCAGCACCTGCACATCGGCCTGCTGCGCCAGGCGTTGCAGTATCTGCGCGCTGTTGAGCATGACGGACAGAGGATTGCGCATGTCATGCGACAGGCCGGCGGCGATGCGGCGCTGGAAACCCTCGTGCATGGCGGTAAATTCCAGGATGGCTTCGCGGATGCCCGTATCGATCGAGGCGTTGATCACCTTCCAGTCCTTGCGCCGCAGCGGCACGCCGGCCTCGAGCGCCGCCTCGGCAAAACAGTCGCGGAAAATCTGGTATTCCTGGATCACCTGTTCCGGCCCGTAGCTGGTCATGCGTGCCCGTTCATTGCCGTGCACGGCCGGCGCATTCGTGTTGCTGGTGGCATCGTCACGGGGGTAGCCCGGTGTCAACGCTTCAGCCAGGTTGTCGAAGAAGGTCGGCAGGGTGTTGATGAGGATGGGCGTGAGCAGGGCGTCGGCGCCGCGTACCTTGGCGCGCACCTCGTGTTCCCATTGCGTCAGCACGGCATCGCGCATGCTGAACAGGCGCCGCGTGCGCGCCGGCAGGTCCAGCGTGCTCATTTTCTGGTCAGAGGCATAGGTCATCGCAGCTCCCCATCAGCAGGTCGGCATGCGCGCGTTGCGGCGCGCGACCTAAAGTATCCTCCAAATTGGCGCGCGGGGGGCGTTCAATTCGGGGCGCCGGCGCCTTGTATGACGGCGCTCAAATGGCTGAGGACTGCATCCCATTGCGCGAGAGAAAAGTTCTGCGGATCGTCGTGGCCATTCGCGTAGCCCGTATCGAGCACGGCATGGAAGGCGGGAATCAGCCACGTGCCCTTGCGCACGCTGGCCGCGACGTACAGCAGGGCCAGCCGCTCATATTGCGCCGGCGTAAAGCCGGGATCGGGCGCCAGGCCATCGTTGCCCTTGCCGCCGCCGGGTACGGAATTGCGCGGCTGCACCAGTTCCACGTGCAGGAACAGGCCCGTCAAGGACGGCTTGTCTTTTTCCAGCTTGCTGGCGTAGCCGGGCGTGCCAAAGTCGCGCACCTGCAGCGATGCGCCCAGGCGATTCACATACACATGGCCTTTCGGCCCGCCGCCCAGCGCCGGATTGCGCACCGTAAAATCGTTGAAATCCCAGCTGGCGTCGTTGATGTGGGCGGGAATCGGTTCTGCCAGGAAATTCGGATAGCTGGTGTCATGGATCACGAAATAACGGGCCACGGGCGCCACCAGGCGCCCCGTGGCACGCGACAGGGGCGCATCGACGGCGCCGCCCGCGTCAGCCTCGCTGATGCCTTGCGCCGCCAGGTAGGCGCGCAGGGTGGCCGGCGCGATGTCCGTGCGCTGGCCAACGCGGCTGGCGAGAAATGCCGGCAGCGGCGCGCTGGCCCCCAGGCGCGCATAGCGCTGCACGGGCCGCAGCAAACACGTGGCTTGCGCCCGCGCATCGCCATGGAAACCGCTTTTCCAGGCGGCGTACGGGCAGGCGGCCTGCTTCTGGGCGGCGGCGGGCAGGGCAATGGCGAACAGCAATAGCAGGGCAGGGAGTGTCATGCGGGCATTGTCGCTCAAGCCACGGTGACGGCACAGGCGCGCACGCGAAAAAAAAGCTGCC
Organism: Janthinobacterium sp. AD80; assembly: GCF_002878455.1. Classification (GTDB taxonomy): domain Bacteria; phylum Pseudomonadota; class Gammaproteobacteria; order Burkholderiales; family Burkholderiaceae_D; genus Janthinobacterium. The sequence goes on along the minus strand of NZ_NRDQ01000123.1, from coordinate 2,735 downwards.
CAATGCGGGCAGCTTGGCGGCAAGGCGGGCGCGGGATCGGTCAGAACGCCACGCTGCCCGAGACGACGAAGGTGCGCGGCGCGGCCAGCACCAGGCTGCCGGCGTCGAACGAGGAGACGGCCGAGGCCCAATAGCTGCGGTCGGCCACGTTGTCGATGCGCGCGCGCAAGGTCACGTCATGGCCTGCTACCTGCGTCAGGTAGCGCGCGCCGATGTCGACGCGGGTCCAAGATGGCAGTTGCTTGCTGTTGGCCAGGTCCGCATACTGAGTCGACGTGTAGACGGTGCGGGCGTTCAGCGACAGGCCAGGCGCGCCCGGCACATCCCATTCGCCGCCCACGCTCAGCTGAGTTTTTGGCGCGCCGATGGCGTTCTTGCCGTTGTTCAGCGGCTTGTCCGTGTTGCGCTGTTGCGTATCGAGCCAGGTCAGGCCGCCCAGCAGGCGCACGCCGGCCATCGGCGTGCCGAAGATGGACAGTTCCAGACCCTGGTTGCGCTGTTCGCCCGACAAGGTGGCGCGCGAGCCGACGATGGCAGGCAAAGGCTTGGCCGTCGAGAACAGGGCGGCGCTCATGCCCAGCTTGCCGCCATCGTACTTGACGCCGATTTCTTTCTGCTTGGACTTGTAAGGCGCAAAGACTTCGCCCAGGTTGCTCACGGCCACTTGATCCTTGCCATCAAAGTAGGTACCGCTGGCCACGGGACCCTTGACCAGCGCTTCGATGTAGTTGGCGTACAGCGACACGTTCTTGCTGGCCTTGTAGACAATGCCCGCTACCGGCGTGGTGGCGCTCTTGTCATAGCTGGAGTACTGCACGGCCGTGCCATACGCGTAGGCCGCGTCGCGGATCTGCTGGCGGCGCAGGCCCACGGTCAGCAACAGCTGCTCGTCGAGGAAGGCCATGGTATCGGCCACGGCATAGCTGTTGAGAATGGTCTTTTGCGTCAGGCGCGGGTCGCTCATCACGCCGCCCGAGTTGTCCTCCAGGGTAGGCGGCATGGACACGTCGACGGGACGATAGATATTCGTCGGCAAGCCCGCGTAATCGCTGATGGCGTAGGCATTTTTCGCTTCGTTCCAGTGACCGGACCAGCTCGCTACCAGGCTGTGCTTGACGGCGCCCGTCGTGAGCATGCCACGAATGCCCAGTTCGCCAGTGCGGATTTCCTGCTTGCGCGCGTTGTCGAAGCGGTACACGCTGGCATCGCCATTGAGCGAGGTCAACGTGGGTTGGGCCAGGCTGTTCGATTCCTTCGTCGAGCGGCTGCCGAACGCCGCCCAGGCCACCACATCCTTGGCGACGTCCACTTCGGCGCGCGCCGTGCCGAACACATCATGCTCCTTCGAATAGCTCCACGGCTGGGCAAAGTTCTTCGACGCATCGGGTGCGCCAGGCAGGGTCGCCAGGTTGCCGGCGTTGACGGAAGGGCGCGGCGCCGTCAGATCGAAGTTCTGGTAGCCGGCGTCCGCCGACAGACGGTAGTTGCGGCCGCGATAGTCGAGGCCGACGGAAAACATGCCCACGTCATGGTCTTCGCGCTTGATGCTGGTTTCGCCCTGGCGCTTGGCGGCATTCACGCGCACGCCGAATTCCTTGTTTTCGCCAAAACGGCGCGCCACGTCGATGGCCGCGTAGGCATGGCCGCCCGATTCCACGCCCACCGTCAGTTCCGTCAGCGGCGTGTTGCCGGCGCGCTTGGGCATCAGGTTGATGGCGCCGCCGATGCCGCTGCCGCCCGGTGCCGCGCCATTCAGGAAAGCGCTGGCGCCGCGGAACACTTCCACGCGCTCGAGCAGTTCCGGCGACACGTATTGACGGGGCAGTACGCCGTACAGGCCGTTATATGCCACGTCATCGGAGTCGAGGGCAAAGCCGCGGATCACATACACTTCCTGGAAATTGCCATAGCCGCGCGACATGCGCACGGCCGGATCGCTCTGCAGCAGGTCGCCCACGCTGCGCGCCTGCTGGTCGGCGATGAATTGCTGCGTATAACTGGTGCTACCGAACGGGCTATCCATCATGTCCACGGAACCAAGAATGCCCATGCGTCCGCCGCGCGCCACCTGCCCACCGGCATAGGCCTTGGACAAGCCTTCCGCCGACGCATCGGCCGAGGCATTCACGACGACCATCGGCATGGTTTGCGCATCGGCGGCGGTAGTCTGCGCCTGCGCGGCGGAGCTGGCCAGCACGAAGGCGGCCATGGCGAACGGGGTAGGGATGAGGTGGAAGGTGCGCATGGTTGTTGTTCGATAATAATGAGAATGATTATCATTATATTCCTCCCGGCCGGAAAGCGTGTGGAAGCGTGCAAGGGCGCGTAAAAAAATGGTATCCGGCGCAACAATTTGCGGTGCAGGTGCCGGATTTTGCGTGAAAAAGGCGCATCAGACGATACCTTGCGGATTGATTAACAAGTTTGAGCCACTCTCGCTACACTATGGCATCGCGCATTGCGCTTACCATATGCTTCCTGCCCATGTTTCAGCAAGATCAGTCCGCTTCCCCGCACCGCACCTGGCGCTTCAGCGCGAGAGGCGCGGCCGTCGCCCTGATCCTGGCCATGCATGTATTGGGCCTGTATTTCCTGCTGCTGCCGGCGCGCAAGCTGAGCCACTACACGGACGTGGCCTTCATGACCCTGATGCCGCCGAAACCACTGCCGCGCACGCCACCGATGCCCTTGCCGATGCCCATGCCGCGCCCGCGCGCGCCCGGCCCCACGGCACC
>NZ_NRDQ01000122.1 GCF_002878455.1 Janthinobacterium sp. AD80 | reverse complement strand
GCCGCTGGCCTCGGCCGCCTGCTGCGCGCAGCCGCCCAGCGGCGCCCCATCGGCCAGCGCTTGCAGCCAATGGAATTGCCATGGCTGCAAGTCGTGCATGGCCAGCCGGTAGTGCAGGCGTGTAATCGCGACAAAACCCGGGGCTTCCTCCGGCTGGGGTGGCACGCCATCGTCCGGCGCCGCCTGCGCCTGTTGCCAATAGCGATGCACGGGGAAAGTCAGGGATAGCAGCCGCGCGCACGGCGCCAGCCGCCATTGCCGCGTGTCTCCCAGCAGCAAGTCCACGCCAGATGGCAAAAATGACAAAGCAGGCCGAGGCATTTTTTCCAGCCCCGGCGCCCGGCTCGCTTCGCCGCGCGCCCGCTCCAGCCGGGCCAGTTCGACGGGAAAACGCAAGGCGGCGCCCTGCGCGCCCCCACCCGCGCCCGCCTGGCTGGCGGCAAGAAAGTCGGCAAAGCCGCCGCCCAGGTCATACAAGGTGGTGGAGGCGGACGGATGGCGCCAGATGTAGGCACGGGCAAAAAAGCCGAACAGCTCGTCGCCCATCACGCGGCGCAGCACGGGGGTAGTCGGCCTGCAGGCATTCGAGCAGGCGCAGCACATAGCCGTCCGCATAGATGTGCAGGCGGGCGGCGTCCTTCAGCACTTCCGGCGCCTGCAGGCCATGGCGCTGGCCCGCCAGTTGCACGCCGCGCGCCGCGCCGCCGGGCGCCGTCATGGCCGTCAGGAACCACTTCTGCACTTGCGCCAGCGGCGCGCCAGGCAAATCGCGTTCAGCCATGCACGGCCCCCGCATGGAAGCCCAGCGGCGCCGACACCGCGGCGGATGCGCCGGCCGTGGCCGCTGGCGCGTCTTCGCTGAATTCACCCCGCTCTGCCGCCCGCGCCTTGCCCAGTTCTGCCAGCAGTTGCGCATAGGTGGGGATGTTCGCATCCCACTCCAGCAGGGCCGACACGCCGCCCGTCAGCCGCTGCGCCAGCGCGTATAAACGCCAGACGGCGGCCGGCACGGGGGCGTCGTGCGTATCGATCAGCACCTCGCCGCAATCCGTGGGGCCGGCCAGGTGCAGTTGCACGATGTGCGCGTGCGGCAGCTGGCGGATATAGGCTTGCGCATCATAGCCGTGGTTGTGCGCGGACACATGCACGTTGTTGACGTCCAGCAGCAGGCCGCAGCCCGTATCCTCGGCCAGCCGTCCCAAAAATTCCCATTCCGGCATGCTGGACTGGGCAAACTCGACATAGGTGCTGGGGTTTTCCAGGATCAATGGCCGCCCGAGGAATTCCTGCACTTGCCGCACCCTGCCCGCCACGTGGCGCAGGCTGGCTTCGTCCAGCGGCAGCGGCAGCAAATCGTGGCTGTTGAGCGAGGCGGCGCCCGTCCAGCACAGGTGGTCGGAAATCCACGCGGGGCGGATTTCCTCCGCCAGCCGGCGCAGCTGGCGCAGGTAGCCCAGGTTCAAGGCATCGCTGCTGCCGATCGACAGCGAGACGCCATGCATGACGATGGGCACCTGCGCCGCCACCACATCGAGCACATGGCGCGCATAGCCGTGGTTGTCGATGAAGTTCTCGCTGATGATCTCGAACCAGTCCACCTGCGGACCATGTTCGAGGATATGTGCGTAATGGGGCGGACGCAGCCCCACGCCCAGGCCCAGATGCGGCAGGCCCAGGCGCGGAAGCACCGCTGGCTTGGTGGCCGCCATCAAGTCGATGGCGGCAGGGCCAGGCGCAGATCGGTCGGTGGCGGCGCCGCGCCCACGGGCGTGCCGCGCGCCGCCATCACCTTGCCATACGCTTCCCAGGCCTTGTCGTAGACGCTGTCGCCCAGCGAGAATGTCATGGTCTGACCCAGCGGAATGTTGTGGTGCTCGGGCGCCGGGCCGAAATCGTACAGCGCCATGGTGGCGGACTGGGGCGGCGTCGTCCTGGTGGTGTTCGGATACAGCTGCGAGGCCGAGATCGGCACGGCGCAGCCGCCGAAGCCGCCGCATTTATTGTCGCTCGGCGCGCTGTACGGCCCTTTCGGCGCGCCGCACAGGTTGCCTGCCGCCGCCACTGCCTTCACGGCATGGCCGCACGAGGAGCCGCCGCACTGGCCGCCGCCCTTGTCGAGCTGGGCAAAGCCGCAGCCGCCCTGCGCGTGGCAGCCGTTCGAGCCCTTGCACGTATGGTAGACGGCCAGCGCCGCGCACGTCGCCGATGCTTCGCCTTCCAGGTGCATGCCCTGGCAGGCGTGGTACAGCACGTCTTTCTCGATCTTCGGCACGCCCGTCGCCAGGTTCGGCGCCTGGCCCAGCACGGCCCAGCAGATGGCCATGCGGTCGCCGGCGCCCACCATCGACGGATACGGGAAGGTGGTGTCCTGCTTTTGCCAGTAGGTATCGAGCACCGAGGTGATGCCATAAATGGCGCCCGTGGCCACCGTGCTCAGCATTTTCAGGGTGTCGCTGCTGTCCTTCAGGCGGTTCAGGGCGCCCGCCACCTGCTCGGGCGCGGGGATATTCTTTGGCGCCGTGCCTGGGTTGTAGCTGGCGTTGGTGAGCATTTTCTCGTCCCAGCGATTGCCTTCCCGGTGCCATTGCACCCAGGTCTTGATGGGCAGCCTGGCCTTGACCTGGCCGAAGCGCTCGTAATGGTCGAACTCGGCGCTGTCGTGGCGGGCGCTGGCGTCGCGCGAATCGGCATCCTCGCCACCTTCGGTGTAGGAGGGATAATCCGCCGTCAGCGCCGCCAGGTCTTCGCGGTAGTCGGGTTTCACCGCCATCAGCTGCGCCTGCAGCCGGCGCCGGTAGCGCGTGATGGCCGTGTCGCTGCCCTCGCCCTGGTCGGTGATGGCTGCCATCATGTCGATGGCTTTGTTGAACGAGCGGATCTGCCCGCCATCCTGGTCGTCCTTGCCGAAACAGGTGTCGAAGCGGGGGAATTCCGCCTTTTCATGTCCCTTGACCGTGGTGTTGAACATGTCCTGCTGCACCGAGCCGTTGACGAACAGCTTTTGCCACAGGGTTTCGCCATCCTCGTACTCGATGCTGATATAGCGGGCATAGCATTCGTACATATAGCCGATGGTGCCGAACAGGGGCAAGTCGTGCACGTGCTTGCCCGGCGTCCAGCCCGCGAACGGCACTTCGGGGAAATACTTGGTGTGGTTGTGCTTGTCGAACTCGGCCAGCTGGTCGCGCGCCTGCTGTTCCGGCTGCTCGATGGCCAGGAACAGGTCGCACTGGTTGCTGTTCAATTCCTCCAGGTTGACGCGCACGTGGCGGTAGCCGGACGTGTCCTGCAGGTCGACGATGTGCGGGATCACCGTGCAATCCTTGCCGTAGCAGGTCCAGCCGTGCTCCAGGCTTTGCAGCTCAGAGCCCGTGAAGCATGGCGCCGCGCCGATGGCCGTGGCCAGGTTGGCCGCCATCTGCAGGTGCAGCATCTCCTGGATGAAGACGCTGAAGATGATGTTGAAGGCGTGCTCTTCCGGCGTTGCCGGATGCGCGCTGGTACTCATGCCCGGCCATTGCCGGCCCTTGTAATAGCTGATGTCTTTCGAGTTGATCTGGTGCGTGCCCTGGATCGAATACATGGTGGCCATGTACAGGGGGATGGTAAACAGTTCGACGCTGACGGCCGCCTGGGCGATGGCGCGCACGGCGGCCGTATCGGTGGCCAGCTGGTCCAGCGGCTGTCTGGTGATGAGCGGCTGGGTGCTGCCTAAAACGGGCATTTTCATTCTTGTCTCTCCACAGGAAGGATGCGTTTCGGGGATGCCGTGCCCGCGCCCAGCTGCGTGGCGCTGGGAATCTCCGGCTAAGGGCTGAAACATAATACGCCTGGGAAAGATATTTTTGCGACAAGTTTTACGCGTCAAAAGAAGAATTGACCTGCGTCAATTTTACCCTCTGCAGTGCTGCTAAACAGGCCTGATTTACCCCAAAAAGATGACAATTGAATAGATTTTTCAGAACGCACGCGTGTATACACCGCGCGCCGCGCTGCGGCGGCGCGTGGCTGGCATGCTGATAGTCAGGAAGCCGGCGGCGGCTGGAAGGCGCAGAAGCCCGCGTAGCCGTCGCGGCTGTCGCACACTTTCAGGCAGCCCTTGTTGTCCTTGAAACTGGCGCTGACCTCGATGGGAAAGCCATACGTGGGCGTGATGGCCTTGAAGGCGGACGGGCAGCTTTTCTCGTTGCTGAAGCGGAAGGTGATGGCTTCGCGGCGGCCCTTGCGGCTGAAGTTCAGCATGAAGGTTTCATTGCTGTTCCACTGCGCCTTGCCCGGCACGCGGAAACGGTAGCGCTGCTTGTCCACTTGCTGGCCGAACACCCGGGTGCTGGCCGTGGCCGTTTCCACCTTGGCTACCGGATACACCACGGCAAAGATATACGTGCCGGCGAAGCCCTGGTCGAAGCCCAGGCCCTTCTGGTAGAACGGCACGACGATATGCGGCGCGCCCGCGTATTCCACGCTGTTGCGGGAGGTGGTGCGTGACGTCAGCTTGTCGTCGGGCGCTTGCGCAAAGAGCACGTCCACTTCCACCAGCGCCTGCTGTTTGTCGAGGTCTTGCGTCAGGTAATCCTTGGGCGCGATCTCGCTGTGCACGCAGCCGGCCAGCAAGGCGGCGCCCAGGCAGCCAGTCAACAGTTGTAATGGTTTCATGGCTGCGCTCCTTTGGCTGGCACGGGCACGGACGTGGTGCCCAGGCCCGTCACTTGCCAGCCATTCTTTCCCTGTTTCCATTCAAATTGCTGGCCAAACCAGGCCAGGCGCGCTTCGCGCTCGATGCGCTGCGCATCCGTGCGGCCCTTGCCCGCCTTCAGGGCGGCGCGCGCCTGCGCATCGGCCGCTTCGGACAGCGGTTTCAGCCAGCGCTGGTGCGTGTCGGCCGGCAAGGGCAAGGCGGCAACGATGCCGTCCTCGCGCGTGACCAGCAGCACCTGCGTCCTGGTCAGAAACGCGCCGCGGCCGTTGTCCGGCGAGACGGCCAGCAGCATGGCAGGCGCATGATTTCCCGTCACCACGCCCGGCATGTCAAACCACAGCAGCTCGCCCGTGCGCGTGTCGAGCGCACGCGCATCGCGGGAAAACAGCAGCACCTCGCTGCGGCCCGGCTGCGGCACGCCCCATTCCGGGTCGCGCTCGGTGCGCACCATGTTGTTGGGCTGTAGCGGGCTGATGGGACGCATCAGCGGTTCGCCATTCTGCACGCCGATCAATATCGTGCCCTGCCCCGTGTAGCCCTTGGTGAACGCCAGCAGCATGGGCTGGCCTTCGCGCGTGGCGGCCAGCGGCCGCACTTCCGTCACCTCGCGCGCGCCGCCCGGCCAGTAGCCATGCTGGCGGAAGGCCAGGGTGACGTCAGTCGAATGGCGGTCTTGCGTGACGACGAAATCGCCATAATGCCTGACCACCGGCACGTACGGCGTCTGCGCCTGCGCTGTTGACAGGAAGGGCATCGCGGCGGCGGCCATCACGGCAGCGGCCGCCAGGCGGCGGAGGGGAAGAGGAAGCAAAGACATGGAGGGCGCGGTGTGAAGGAGTATCAACATCGCGCCATCATAAACGATTCGTTGTTAGCAACACTGTCCTGTTGGAAACATCAATGCCGCTGGATTTCGATCAGCTCGATCTCGAACAGCTGCGGCCACAGTTTGCCGGTGACAAACAATCGCTTGCCGCGCGCATCCCAGGCGATGCCATTGAGCACGGCGTCGGGATTGGCCGTGCCGCGCATGCCGGGCGGCAGCAAGCCCGTCAGGTCGATCCAGCCCACGACTTTACCGCTGGCCGGGTCGATGCGTGCGATCACGTCCGCGCCCCAGACATTGGCGAACAGTTCGCCGTTGACCATTTCCAGCTCATTCAGGCGCTCGATCGGGCGGCCATCGGCCTTGACCTCGAAACGGCGTACTTCGGCCAGGGTTTTCGGGTTCAGCACGCGGATGGCGGACGTGCCGTCGCTCATGTAGACGGCCCTGGCATCGCTGGCCAGGCCCCAGCCTTCGCCCTTGTAGCTGAACTTGCGTTTCACCTTGAAGGTCTTGCGGTCGAACACATAGCCGGTCTGCGAAACCCACGTGAGGCCGACCAGATCGTCGCCCACGTCGGTGATGCCTTCGCCGAACACATCTTTGTCGAGCATGGTTTTCTGCAAGACTTTACCAGTCGTCAGCTCCACCTTGCGCAGCGACGACTGGCCATTCTGGCCCGTGCTTTCATACAAATGGCCATCCTTGAACAGCAAGCCCTGGGTAAAGGCCTGGGGATCGTGCGGGTAGGCATTCTTGACGAAGTAGCCATACACGGGAATGGCGGCCCGGGCGCTGCCCATGGCGCCCATCAGGCCCAAGGTGCATGACAATCCCAGCAGCAAGGAGCCTGCGGTGCGCTTGAATCGGCTTGTAACGCTGGCGTGACCGGTGTTCTTCATAGGGATGGCGGTGGTTGGCAAGCGCCTATTGTAATCGCCCGCGCCGCTCCACGTGCGCCCTGACCAGGTCGAGCCAGGCACGGGCGGCGAACGACAGGCGGCCGCCACGGCGCCAGGCCAGCATCAGATTCCATTCCACGGGCGGGCCGTCGAGGGCAATCACGTCAAACTGCGTGGCATCGAGCGTGTCGCAATACATCTTGGGCAGCAAGCACACGCCCACGCCCAGGCGTACCAGCGAGGCAATAAAATCCCACTGGCCGCTGCGGCCCGTGATGCGCGGCGCGAAGCCGGCCCGCTGGCAGGCGTCGAGCACGATCTCGTTCAGGGCGAACGCGGCGCCGTAGAAAATGAAGGGACTGCCGGCAAGTTCCGCCAGGGCCACGCTGGCGCGGCCTTGCCACGGCGAGCCGGGCGCCGCCAGCAGGCACAGCGGTGAGCGCACGAGCGGCAGCGCCTCGAAATCCTGCCAGGTGGCGGCATTGCCCGGATAGTCGAGCATGGTGCCCAGTTCCACCGTGCCGGTGCGCAAGTCGCGCTCGATGGCCTGCGTGCCGCTCTCGTACATTTTCAGCTCGATGCCCGGATAGCGCTGGTGGTATTCGGCCAGCCACGGCGCCAGGGTGGCATGCGTCTGCGGCGATACGCCGACGCGCAATTCTCCCCGCTCCAGCTGCTGCAAGTCGCGCAACTCCACCTTCAGTTCCGCGTGCAGGGCCAGCAGCTCATGCGCGCGCGACAGCACCACCTTACCCGCGTCCGTCAGGGTAAAGCGCTTGCCCGCACGGTCCAGCAAGGCCAGGTCCAGCGACTGCTCCAGCTGGGCGATCATCTTGCTGACGGTCGGCTGGGTCACGTGCAGCCTGGCGGCGGCCCGCGTAAAACTGTTCTGCTCGACCACTTCGACGAAGTAGCGCAAGGAGCGGATATCCATGATGCATTCCAAAAGCGAATGATAATTATGAGTTTAAGTCATTTTATCTTTTGATGTTGGCTCTCTACAATGCAACCTTCCCCTGCCGTTTTGAAAGCCCGCCGTGAAAGCCTTGCACCATCCCGCCGCCGTTGCCATGACCCGTGCCCCAGCCTGGCGCCAGCCGGCGCATACCGTGTGGCAGGTGGGCGTGCTGATTGCCGCCTGGTGGCTGGCCGACCAGGCCGCGTCCGCCCTGCAGCTGCCGTTTTCCGGCGGCGTCGTGGGCCTGGCCCTGCTGGTGGTCCTGCTGCTGGCGGGCTGGGTGCGGCCTGCCGCCATCGAGCTGGGCGCCAACTGGCTGCTGGCCAACATGCTGCTGTTCTTCATTCCCCTGGTCGTTTCCGTGGTGCAGTTTACGGAATTATTGAAAACCCAGGGCCTGACCCTGTTCCTGAATATCGGCCTGGGCTTTGCCAGCGTGATGCTGGCCACTGCCCTGACGGTGGAATGGGTGTGCCGCTATGAACGCAAGGTGCGCCTGAACAAGCTGCTGCGCCAGCGCACCATGCGGGCGGCGCCATGAACACCTTGCTGCTGTCGCTGCTGTTCCTGCTGCTGACCCTGGTGTTGTTCTACGCCAACCAGGCGCTGCACCAGCGCCACCCGCACTTCCTGCTGACGCCGGCCATCTGCACCTCGGCGATCCTGATCGTCATCGTACAAGCGACCTCGACGCCGTTCGCCACGTATTTCGGCGAGACGCGCTGGCTGCCGTGGCTGCTGGGCCCTGCCACCATCGCGTTTGCCCTGCCCATCTTCCAGGAACGCAAGCTGATCCGCAAACACTGGCTGGCCCTGTCGCTGGGCAGCTGCGCCGGCATCGTGGCCTCCGTTGCCGCCACCCTGCTGCTGGACCAGTTGCTGGGCGTGCACGGCGACATGGCGCGCAGCCTGCTGGCGCGCTCCGTCTCCACGCCATTCGCGCTGGAAGCGTCGCGCCACATGGGCGGCTCGGCCCAGCTGACGGGCATCTTCGTCGTCATGACGGGCTTGTTCGGCTTGATGCTGGGCAAGCCGCTGCTGAAACTGCTGCCCCTGCGCATGCGCATCGCCCGTGGCGCCCCGTATGGCGCGGCGGCGCACGGTTTTGGTTTGTCCGTGGCGCGCCGCGTCGGCACGGAAGAAGGCGCCGTGGCCAGCCTGACGATGATCTTTTCCGGCGTCGTGACGGTGCTGCTGGCGCCGCTGCTGGGCAAATTGTTGGGCTAGTTGCCCACGCCGGGCCCGTTTATCGGGGATAATACGTGTTTCCCCCGCCAGCGTCCTTGCCCTGATGAAATACCCCGCAGTCCTTCCCTTCAGCGATATCCTGCCACGCCTGAGCGAATTTGATGCCATCATCGATGTGCGCAGCCCGTCCGAGTACGCGGAAGACCACTTGCCCGGCGCCATCAACCTGCCCGTGCTGCGCGATGAAGAGCGGGTGTGCGTCGGCACCTTGTATAAGCAGACCAGCGCCTTCGAAGCGAAGAAGCTGGGCGCGGCGCTGATCGCAAAAAATATCGCGCGCCATATCGAGGATGGTTTCCTTGGCCACGCGCAGCACTGGCAGCCGCTCGTGTATTGCTGGCGCGGCGGCAACCGCAGCGGCGCCATGGCGCATATCCTGGCGCGCATCGGCTGGCCCGTCACGCAGCTCGACGGCGGCTACAAGGAATACCGGCGCCACGTCAACGCCGAACTGGCCACCCTGCCCGCGCGCTTCGATTTCATCAACGTGCTGTGCGGGCCGACGGGCAGCGGCAAGAGCCGCTTGCTGCAAGTGCTGGACCGGCAAGGCGCGCAAGTGATCGACCTGGAACGCCTGGCGGCCCACCGCGGCTCCGTGCTGGGCGGCTTGCCCGAGGAAGCCCAGCCGTCGCAAAAGGCGTTTGAAAGCGCGCTGTGGCAGCAGCTGCGCCATTTCGACCCGGCATTGCCCGTCTTCATCGAATCCGAAAGCAAGAAAGTGGGCCGCCTGCGCGTGCCCGACGCGCTGATGGAAAAGATGCGCGCGGCCGACTGCACCGACGTGCGCCTCGATACCGCCCAGCGCGTGCAACTGCTGATGCAGGACTATGCACATTACGTGGCCGACCCGGCCGGCCTGAACGTGCAGCTTGCCCTGTTGACGCAGCTGCATGGCAAGGAGAAAATCGCCCACTGGCAGCAGCTGGCCACGGCGGGCAGCATGGCAGAGCTGGTGGAAGAACTGCTGGTGCAGCACTACGATCCCGTCTACCGGCAATCGATCGCCCGCAACTTCAGCCGCTACGCCCAGGCCACGCCGCTGGTTCTGCCCGATATTTCCGAACATGCTTTTGAGCAAGCCGCACGGGCATTATGTGCTATCGTCGGCGTCAAGGAGTAGTGTTAGAAACCGCTCATGCCCGAACGGCAAACTGCCGGGGTCGGCCCCTCAGGGTCCGCCCCCGGTTCCTGGCCTTGGGTTAAAGCATGTTCTCCTAACATTTATATTTCAGTACACAACATCAGCAGGAACTCCCATGTCAGATAGCGCAGCAACACCCAATACCCCCATCCGATTGACCGAATTTGCCCATGGCGGCGGCTGCGGCTGCAAGATCGCGCCGGGCGTGCTGGCCGAGATCCTGAAAGGCAGCGGCGGCTTTCCCCTGCCGAAGGAATTGCTGGTCGGCATAGAGACTTCCGATGACGCGGCCGTGTACCAGCTCAACGACGAGCAGGCGCTGATCGCCACCACGGATTTCTTCATGCCCATCGTCGACGATCCATTCGACTTTGGCCGCATCGCCGCCACCAACGCCATTTCCGACGTGTACGCCATGGGCGGCACGCCCATCATGGCGCTGGCCCTGGTCGGCATGCCCGTCAACAAGCTGCCGGTGGAAACCATCGGCCTGATCCTCAAGGGCGGCGAAACCATCTGCGCCCAGGCCGGCATTCCCATCGCCGGCGGCCACACCATCGATTCCGTCGAGCCGATCTATGGCCTGGTCGTGCTGGGCCTGGTCCATCCATCGCAGGTAAAACGCAACGCGGGCGCGCGCGCCGGCGACAAGCTGGTGCTGGGTAAACCCATCGGCGTGGGCATCCTGTCGACCGCGCTGAAGAAAAACGCGCTGGACAAGGACGGCTATGCCTCCTTGATCGACAACACTACCAAACTCAATACCCCGGGCAAGAAACTGGCCCTGCTGGACGGCGTGCATGCATTGACGGACGTGACGGGCTTCGGCTTGCTTGGCCACACGCTGGAACTGGCGCGCGGCGCCAAGGTGCAGGCGCGCATCGCGATGAACGACGTGCCGCTGCTGCCGCAAGTGCAGCAACTGGCCGAAAACGGCAACATCACGGGCGCCTCAAGCCGCAACTGGCAAGGCTACGGCGCGCAAGTAGCGCTGGCCGACAGCCTGAGCGCCATCGACAAGGCGATCCTGACAGACCCGCAAACGGCCGGCCCGCTGCTGGTGGCGTGCGCGCCGGAAGCTGTCGAGGACGTCCTGGCGATTTTCCGCGCAGAAGGCTTTGCCGACGCCACGGTGATTGGCGACGTGCTGGAAGGCACGACCGGGGTTTCCGTAATTTAATGTACAACTATTTCAAAGGCCGTTCCATGACCACATTCTCCAAATTCCCTGCCATCGTGGCCACCGTCGCCGCCACCCTGGCCATCCACAGCGGCATCGCACAGGCGCAGCAAGTGCTGCGCGTGTCCGCCATTCCCGACGAAGCGCCGACGGAATTGCAGCGCAAGTTCAAGCCGCTGGGCAGCTACCTGGAGAAAAAGCTGGGCATGAAGGTGGAATTTACGCCCGTCACCGATTACGCGGCATCCGTGGAAGGCTTGATCAATAACAAGCTCGACATGGTCTGGTTCGGCGGCTTTACCTTCGTGCAAGCCAACGTGCGCAGCGGCGGCAAGATCGTGCCGCTGGTGCAGCGCGAGGAAGACACGAAATTCCGCTCGGTGTTCGTCACCACCAGCAAGGACATCAACCAGTTGTCCGACCTGAAGGGCAAGAACTTCACCTTCGGCTCGGAATCGTCGACCTCCGGCCACCTGATGCCGCGCTACTACTTGCTGGCCGCCAAGATCAACCCGGATACCGATATGAAGCGCATCGCCTTCTCGGGCGCGCATGACGCCACGGTCGCCGCTGTCGCTGGCGGCAAGGTCGATGCGGGCACTTTAAACATTTCCGTTTGGGAAAAACTGGTCGAAGCGAAAAAGGTCGATCCGGCCAAGGTGCGCGTGTTCTACACGACTCCCGGCTACTACGATTACAACTGGAGCGTGCGCGCCGACATGAACCCCGTCGTGCGCAAGAAGCTGACGGACGCCTTCCTGGCGCTGGACCCTGCCACGCCGGAAGGCAAGGAAATCCTGGAACTGCAGCGCGCCACCAAGTTCATCCCGACCAAGGCCGAGAACTACAAGGATATCGAAGCGGCCGCGCGCGATGCGAAGCTGTTGAAGTAATGTAGGCCGATGCGTTAGCCGACACCAGCAATAATGCCAACAATGTTGTCGGATTACGGCCTCCGGCCTAATCCGACCTACGCTGCCGTTGGATGGCGTAGGTCGGATTAGCGGCGCAGCCGCGTAATCCGACACCGCCACCGAAAAACCGACACATCGCATGACACTCCAACTTCACAAGGTCAGCGTCCACCACGCGGGCGCCGCTGCTCATGCACTGGCGCTGCGCGAGCTCAGCCTGGACGTGGCCCAAGGTGAACAGATCGCCCTGATCGGCCCCTCGGGCGCCGGCAAGACCAGCCTGCTGCATACCCTGGCCTGCGCGCTGCGCCCGGCATCGGGCAGCCTGCATATCCTCGGCAGTTCCCCATGGCAGATTGCCAGTAGTGAACGCCACGCCTTGCGCGCGCGCATGTTCCTGGCGCCGCAGACGCCGCCCCTGCCGCCGCGCCAGCGCGTGGTCAACGCCGTGCTGGCGGGCCGCCTGCCGCAATGGAGTCTATGGACAGCCATCCGCTCGCTGCTGGCCCCCGTCGATCCGCGCGCCGCGTGGGAAGCGCTGGGAAAATTCAACCTGCAGGACAAACTGTATGCGCGCGTCGACCGCCTGTCCGGCGGCGAACGCCAGCGCTGCGGCATGGCCCGCGCCCTCGTTTCAAATGCCGAGGTTTTCCTCGTTGACGAACCGCTGTCCGCGCTCGACCCCACTCTCGCAGTGCAGACGATCCATGTGCTGCAGGCGGAAGCGCAGGCACGCAACGCCACCTTGATCTGCAGCCTGCACCAGGTCGAGATCGCGCGCGCCTGCTTTGCGCGCATCATCGCCTTGCGCGATGGCCAGGTCGTGTTCGACTTACCCAGCAGCGAAGTCAGCGATGCCTTGATCGAGCAGTTGTATCGCAACAAGATGGACACGTCGCCCGACTTCGAGCCCATCGATATTGACCTCAATGCGGCGAGGCCCCGTTGCTGAAGACCGCAAACCCCGCCATGCCGCGCGACCCCGCCTGGCGCGGCCGCCTGGCCGGCGCCGCCGTGGTGCTGCTCGTGCTGTGGCCGATGCTGGTGCAGGCCGAATTCAAGCCGTGGATTTTATTCGACGCGCAAAGCCTGGCCGCCACCTGGCAATTCCTTGCCAGCTTCGTGCCGCCGGCCCACTCGCTGGAATTTTTGCAACTGGTGGCCGTATCGAGCTGGGAAACCATTGCCATGGCCACGGCCGGCATGGCGCTGGCCATGCTGGGCGCCATCCCGCTGACCCTGCTGGTAACGGAGCGATTGTCGATTTCGCGCATCGGCTCAGGCCGGGTATCGCCGCTGGCCGCCAGCGTGCGCCACGCCGTACGCGCCTTGCTGGTACTGCTGCGCAGCGTGCCTGAACTGGTGTGGGCCTTGCTGCTGGTGCGCATCGTGGGCCTGGGGCCGACGGCGGGCGTAATCGCCATCGCCCTCACCTATTGCGGCATGCTGGGCAAGGTGTATGCGGAAATCCTTGAATCGTCGGATGCGGCCGCCTGCAACACTATACTCAACAACGGCGGTGGCCGCCTGCAGGCCCTGCTGTATGGCGCCCTGCCCGAGTCTGCCGCCGAACTGGTGTCGTACACGATTTACCGCTGGGAATGTGCGATCCGCGGCTCCGTCGTCATGGGTTTTGTCGGCGCGGGCGGACTGGGCCAGCGCATGGATGAATCGATGAAAATGATGGCAGGCAGCGAACTGGCCACCATGCTGATGGTCTTCGTGCTGCTGGTGGCTGGTGCCGACGCCGTCTCCGCCATGCTGCGCCGGAGGCTGGCATGAAGCATCTGGATGCCCGCCTGCAGCCAGCATTGCCTGCCGCTGTGCCCGTGCGCTGGTCGACCTGGGCCTTGCTGTGCGGCTTATTGCTGCTGGTCATCGCCAGCTTCGCCACCCTGCCCCTGAAATGGGGAGAATTCTTCAGCGCCGACGCCGTGCGCACGACAGCCGACTTCCTGCATGGCTTCGCGCCGCCGGAACTGGCGCCCAACTTCCTGATCAAAGTTGGCGTGGCCACCTTCGAGACCCTGGCCATGTCGGCCATCGGCACGCTGATCGCCGCCATCCTGGGCGCGCTGCTGGCCCTGCCCGCCAGCGGCCGCTTTGGCTCCCTGGCGCGCAATGCCACGCGCGCGGTCCTGAATGTGCTGCGCTCGATTCCCGAACTGGTGTGGGCGTCGATCCTGCTGATCGCCGCCGGCCTGGGCCCATTCGCCGGCACCCTGGCGCTGGCCTTGCACACGGTCGGCGTGCTGGGGCGGCTGTTTGCCGATGCGTTTGAGAATTGCCCGCCGCTGCCGGCCGCCACCCTGCGCATCAATGGCGCCCGCCCGGCCGTGGCGTTTTTGTACGCCACCTTGCCGCAATGCAGCCCGCAAATGATGTCCTACACCCTTTACCGCTGGGAAAACAATATCCGCGCCGCCGCCATCCTCGGCGTCGTCGGCGCGGGCGGCCTGGGGCAGATGCTGAAATACCATTTGTCGCTGTTCCAGATGCAGAGCGCGGCCACCGTCATCATCGCCATGCTGCTGATGGTGGCGGCAGTGGACGGCCTCAGCTACCTGCTGCGCCGCGCCATGACCCGTTAAATTTTACTTTTTACAAGGAATGCCCATGTCAGGCTGGTGGACCATTATTTCGACAGACACGCCGGAGCGCATGGCCGACATGACGCAGGTCAACAAGGAAGCGTTTCTCGCCACCTGGGAAGCGGGCCTGTTCGGCGCCGACTGGATCGCACAGCTGTGCCACGATGGCAAGGCGACCCAGCTGTCGTCGAACGGCTTTCCCAACCGCTACACGGCGCTATCGGAGGACATTGCCCCCCTGCTGCTGGCCGGCATCGCGGAAGCGCAGGATGGCGAATTCCCGCAAGACAAGCCCACGGGCTGGCCAGGCAGCATCACCGTGCACCCAGAACGCATCGCGGCCTGCGTGCCCGGGCAGGTGTTGACGATCGAAATATGGGACCAGTCATGACAACTGAGCGTATCGGCATTCCCTTGCAAATAGAACATCTCGCCTGGTTCAGCCAGCACCTCGGCAGGCGCTTCCGCGCGGCAGGATTGCGCATTCAGTGTCATGACAATCAGGAAGCTGGCATCCATTGGAAGGTGGCGTGTCCCGATGAATACCAGGCCGCCATTCTGCAAGGCTGGCACGAGGGCATGCAGGATACTTTTCCGCAGTATCTGGCAAGCAACGGCGTGTGGATCACGGAAGTGCTGGCCGACGACGTCAGCGCTTCGTCCGATGCCTTTTACCGCGCAGGGCTCCTGGTGGTAGCCCAGGCAAAGGCGTTGCTGGAACTGTCCGGGCGAGCCTGCAACAAGGCGTGAGCAAAATTGTGCGAACGGCGGCAGAGAAGGCAGTGATCCTGTTAATATTATCAAATACTTAAATGGCCGGCGCTGTTCTTTTGCCAGCAGCACGCCATTCAGGCAATGTGACGTATTTTCCTGCGCTGCGGCCACCTTTGCATAGACTGTCATCACCATGAAAAAACTGCTCCTGGGCACCTTCGCCGCCTGCGTGCTGCTTGCCAATGCCAGCGCCGCCCCTGTGGAAGACTTTATCGGCACCTGGAAACTGGAACGCACCAGCGTACCGAACTACGTCGTCATCAAACAGGAAGGCGAGCGGCTTGTCGCGCTGCGCTATACGCGCAATGTCCTGTCCAACAAGATTACCGAGCGGCGCTTTCCTGCCAGCTATGCGAACGGCGATGTCAGCATCGCTTCCGGCGAGACGGTGATCGAAGCGCGCAGCGTCAACGACGTCGCCACCGTGACCATGCTGGCTGAAGCGTACAAGAAGATTTCGTCGTCCACGGCCGCACCCACCAGCTAAGGAATCACACAGGTTTGAACAACATCATCATCCGCCCCACCGATGCCGCCGACTGGCCGGCCCTGAAAGCGGCGCGCCTGGCCGCCCTGCTCGACGCTCCAACCGCCTTTGGCGCCAGCCACGCCAGCGCGGCCCGCTTTAGCGACGCAGACTGGCAACAACGCTCGGTCAGCACGCCGCAGCGCACCTTCTTCCTCGCCTTTGACGGCGAGCAATCCATCGGCCTGGCCGCACAGGTGGTCGCCGGCAATGGCGAGTGCCACCTGATCGCCATGTGGGTACAGCAAGAATATCGCGGCATGGCCGTGGCGGCGGCCCTCGTCGATGCCGTCAAACAGTGCGCCGTGCACAACGGCCACGCGCGGCTGGTGCTGGACGTCGCACAGGAAAATGCGCGCGCGGCGGCGTTCTACCAGAAACAGGGTTTTGTCTTTTTACCGGAATGGGAAGCGCTGGAAAGCCATCCGCATATCCAGGTGCAGAAGATGGCGTGGCTGGCGGCGGCATGACCTGGCTGAATTGTCCTGCTGCCAGAAACGCATCTTCCTGCGCATGCGCGCGCGACACGCACAGCACGCCCACGTGGGTGCAAGCGTGAAAATTTAATGAGATCGCCGATGGGAAATTATCGTCATCACCAGCTTTTTCCAAAGCTGAAACATATACAAGCGTTTCGTTTCCCCCATGTTTGCCTGCACTGCAGGAAGTCATTCAAGTATCCGGCCACGACAGAAGAACGTTGTTGTCCGCAGTGCCGCGCCGCTTTGGTGATGCTGAGCCGGAAATTTTCCGCACCTCCCGCACGGGATGCGGCGCAATGGGCAAAGATCCGGTTCTTGATCGGGCATGGCTTTCGCTTTTACTCGGTCTACGAACCCGCATGTGGCGGCATGAAAGCCGTCCGCTATCCCGCCACCCTGGCCGAAGCCAGAGACTTCGTTCAGAAGTATGCTGCGCAAAAGGTCAAGCAGGCTGCAGCGACTGCTCCTGGGTGCAGCCCGGACAGCCAGGCGGCCGGAAATTGCACGCCAGGCGCACGTGCCCGCGACGCATGATCGAGGCGGCTACTTCACCCGCTGCTTTTCCAGCTTGCGCGCCAGGGTGCGCCGGTGCATGCCCAGCCGCCTTGCCGTTTCCGAGATATTGAAGTCCGTCTCGGCCAGCATTTCGTGGATGCGTTCCCATTCCAGGGTCTTGATGTTGGTGGCGCGGTTGGTCAGTTCGATGTCGGCATTGCCGGCGATGTGGCCGAAGGCCGCTTCGATATCGTCCGTGTTCGACGGTTTGGCCAGGTACTGGCAGGCGCCCAGCTTGATGGCTTCGACGGCCGTGCCGATGCTGGCGTAGCCGGTCAGCACGACGATCAGCATTTCCGGGTCGTGCTGGTGCAGCATCTGCACGCAGGCCAGGCCCGAGGTATTGCCATTGAGTTTCAAATCGACGACGGCGTAGTCGGGGCAATGCTGCTCCAGCAAGGCGCTGGCCTCGTCGAAATTGGTGGCCAGGATGACCTGGTAGCCGCGCCGCTCGAACGAGCGGCCCAGGGTGCGGGCAAACGCGGCGTCGTCTTCCACGATCAGTAACAGACGGTCATCCTGCATGGTGGTCGCTTTCTCTTTCCAGTTTGATGGCCGCCAACGGCAAGGCCAGGTGCACTACCGCCCCGCCCTGCACGCGGTTGCGCGCCGTCACCGTGCCGCCCAGGGTGCGCGCGACGTTGACCACCAGGAACAGGCCGAGGCCCCCGCCGGGCTTGCCCTTGCTGCTTTGGTAGGGCTTGCCCAGGTGCGTCAGCATCGACGGCTCGAAGCCGGGACCCGCGTCGGTGATCACCAGGTGCAAGGCGTCCGCTTCGCGCGTGGCTTCAAAGCGCAGCCAGTCGGGCGACGCTTCCAGCGCGTTGTCGAGCACGTTGCAGATGGTTTGTTTCAGGGTCGAATCGAAGACCACGGGGACGTCGTGCTCGATGCGGTTATCGTACTCGAAATCATGGATCGGGCGGCTGCCGCGCCACTCGTCGACCAGGTCGTTGAGGAAGGTATTGATCGTCGTCTTGACGGAAGATTCCCCGCGCGCCTCGCCCGCCGACAATAAAATGCCGCTGACAATGCTCTTGCAGCGCTGCAACTGCGCCTGCATTTCCGTGATTTCTTCCAGCAGTTCGCCATTCTTGCTCAGTTCCGGCATGCGGCGCCAGTCGCCGAGGATCACGGAGAGGGTTGCCAGCGGCGTGCCCAGTTCGTGCGCGGCGCCCGATGCCAGCAGGCCCATGCGGATGATGTGCTCTTCTTCCGCCGCGCGCTGGCGCAAGTCGGCCACCTTGGCGTCGCCGGCGCGCTGGTTGCGGTTGATGCGCGTGATAAACACCACCAGCAAGGCCGCGTTCAGGATGAAACAGATCAGCAGCCCCTGCACATACAGGCTGGCAAAGCCCCGCTCCGGATCGATCGGCAGGATCAAGGGGCCGGGCAGCAAGGCCAGGCCGGCCAGGCACAGGCTGGTGATGGCCACCATGATCCAGGTCGACCACACTTCCAGCAGCACGGCGCTGAGGATGACTTGCAGCAGATACAGGAAGGCAAAGGGGTTGCTGATGCCGCCGCTCAGATAGAGCTGGGCTGTCAGCACGGTGACGTCGACCAGCAGGGCGAGGAACAGTGCCGTGTTGGAGACGGGCTGGCGTTCATGCCAGCGCAACAGGCTGGCCAGGTTGAAGGCGATGAGGCAGGACAGCACTTCGAGCATGTAGGGCACAGGCAAGGCGATGCCCAGCCCTACGCCCACGCCGAAGATGGTGCTGATCTGGCCGATCACGGCCAGCCAGCGCAGCTGGATCAGCAGCTTCATGTTCTGGTGGCCGGCCGGATGTTCCATCTCGGCCGCCACCGCACCGCGTTCCAGTACCTCGCGGTTGGGCAGGATCTCAATCCTGCCCGGCATGGTCGCTTTCCACAGTGTTGTTGCCAGCATTACCGGCGCGGCGCGCGCGGCGGCGCTTGTCTTCGCGCACGATCCACCAGCTGATGCCCGCCACCATCAGGGCCAGCGCGAACCAGGTCAGCGCATACACCAGATGATTGTTGTGGAAGGAAACCACGGTCAGGCCGCCGACGGGAGCGTCAACGGCCGTTTCGGATTTTGCTTGCGCATCGACAAAATACGGCGCCACATTGGTGAGCATGTGCGAGGCGGCGATGGCGGCCACGTCGCGCGAATACCAGTGCTGCGTGGCAGGACTGTTTTCGCGCAGAAAGCCGCCGCCCGTTTCGCTCACGCGCAGCAAGCCGTCGACCTGCACAATGCCGGCCGGGGTGCTGGCGCCGATGCCGGTGCGCTTGGGTACAAAGCCGCGGTTGACCAGCACGGTGCTGCCATCGGCCAGGCGCAGGGGCGTCATCAGCCAGTAGCCGCTGCCCAGTGCCGTCGTCGCTTGCACCAGGGTATTGAAAATGGGGAGATAGGTACCGGAGAGTCGCACATGGCGGTATTCATCCGTTTGCTGCGTGACCTTGGCCCAGGCTGCGGGTCCAGGTGCGTCCGTTGCGGGCGCATGTACGCGTTGTTCGACGCGCTCGATCAGGTCAAGCTTCCAGAACAGGCGCTTGACTTGCCAGGTGCCCAGGGCACAGAAACCGGCAAAAACGATCCCCGCCAGCAAGGCCAGTGCAATTTTTGAATAATGCACAGCCATGCCGCGTGGGCCTGGCGCGGCATCTTGCGATGCCGCGCCAGGGGCGCGCCCGGTGTTGCTAGGGCGCGTATTACTCATCATGGAGCCGTTTTCGTATGCATGTACTCAGGCATCAGATCCGGCATCATGTTGTGGTTCATGTGGTACATGACCCACAGCGAACCGGCCATGGCAATGCCGACGATCATGATGGTGAAGATCAGCGCCATCATGTTCCAGCCGCCTTCCGACTTGGTGTTCATGTGCAGGAAGTACACCATGTGCACCACCACTTGCACCGCCGCGAACGCCAGCAGGACCAGGCCCATGGTGCCCGAGTTGGTGATGGCTTTCGTCATCACCAGCCAGAAAGGAATGGCCGTCAGGATCACCGACAGGATGAAACCGATGGCGTAGCTTTTCAGGCTGCCATGATCGTGGTTGTCATGGTGGTGGCTATCGCCGTGTGTATGGTCGCTCATGGCAGGACTCCCATCAGGTAGACAAAGGTGAAGACGCCAATCCAGATGACGTCCAGGAAGTGCCAGAACAGCGACAGGCACATCATGCGGCGGCCGTTTTCCGGGGTCAGACCATGCTTGTTCAGCTGGAACATCAGGGTCACGAGCCAGATCACGCCAAACATCACGTGCAGGCCGTGGGTACCGACCAGGGCGAAGAACGACGACAGGAACGCGCTGCGCTGCGGACCGGCACCTTCGTGGATCAGATGCACGAATTCATACATTTCCAGCGACAGGAAGGCCAGGCCGAACAGGCCCGTGATGCCCAGCCAGACCAGGGTGCTGCGCAAGTTCTTGCGCTGCATGGCCAGCATGGCAAAGCCGTAGGTAATCGACGACAACAGCAGCATGGCCGTGTTGGCGGCGACCAGCGGCAGGTCGAACAACGCGGCGCCCGTCGGGCCGTCCGCGTAGTTGCGGCCCACCACCGCATAGGTAGCGAACAGACAGGCGAAGATCAGGCAATCGCTCATCAGGTAGAGCCAGAAACCCAGCAGGCTGCCGTTTTCCGGGTGGTGCTCGCGCACGAAGTAGCTGCGCGAGCTTGGTGCGGCGCCAGCGGCGCCGGTGTTATGGGCGATGGTATCAGACATGGCTGCTCAGCAATTTAGTATAAGCGTCTTCGGTGCGGACGACTTCTTCCGCAGGAATGTAGTAATCACGCTTGTAGTTAAAGGTATGGACGATGATGGTGATCAACATGATCACGAAGCCGATGGCGGCGACGAGCCACATTTGCCAGATCAGGCCAAAACCAACCAGTGCGGACAGTGCGGCGATCACGAAACCGGCCCAGGTGTTCTTCGGCATGTGGATCTTCGTGAAACCGGACGTCGGACGCTGGTAACCGTGTTTCTTCATGTCAGTCCATGCATCGAGTTCGTGCACTTGCGGCGTGAAGGCGAAGTTATAGTCTGGCGGTGGCGACGAGGTCGCCCACTCCAGCGTACGGCCGCCCCATGGGTCGCCGGTGACATCGCGCAGGGCGTGACGGTTGCGGTAGCTGACATAGAACTGCATCAGCAGCGAGCCGATACCCAGTGCGATCGAGACGGCGCCAAACCAGGCGATGATGGTCCAGATTTGCAGCGATGGATCTTCAAAGTGGTTGACACGGCGGGTCACGCCCATCAGGCCCAGCACGTACAGCGGCATGAAGGCCAGGTAGAAGCCGACGAACCAGAACCAGAACGAGCACTTGCCCCAGAACGCGTCGAGCTTGTAGCCGAAGGCTTTCGGATACCAGTAGTTGATCGCAGCGAACACGCCGAAGACCACGCCGCCGATAATCACGTTATGGAAGTGGGCGATCAGGAACAGGCTGTTGTGCAGCACGAAGTCCGCTGGTGGTACGGCCAGCAGCACGCCGGTCATGCCGCCGATGGTGAAGGTGACCATGAAGCCGATCGTCCACAGCATAGGCAGTTCAAAACGGATACGGCCGCGGTACATGGTAAACAGCCAGTTGAAGATCTTCGCGCCCGTCGGGATCGAAATGATCATCGTCGTGATGCCGAAGAAGGAGTTGACGCTGGCGCCCGAACCCATGGTGAAGAAGTGATGCAGCCATACCAGGTACGACAGGATCATGATGACGCAGGTGGCGTAGACCATCGACGCATAGCCGAACAGGCGCTTGCTGCTGAAGGTGGCGACGACTTCCGAGAACACGCCGAACAGTGGCAGGATCAGGATGTACACCTCTGGGTGGCCCCAGATCCAGATCAGGTTGACGTACATCATGGCGTTGCCGCCCAGTTCGGTGGTGAAGAAGTTAAAGCCGGCAACGCGGTCCAGCGACAGCATGGCCAGAACAGCCGTCAGCACCGGGAAGGCGGCGACGATCAGGATGTTGGTGCACAGTGCGGTCCAGGTGAAGACCGGCATTTTCATCCAGGTCATGCCCGGCGCGCGCATCTTGACGATGGTGGCGATCAGGTTGACACCGGACAACAGCGTCCCGACCCCGGCAATCTGCAAGGACCATATGTAATAGTCTACCCCCACGTCCGGACTGCCGACGATGCCCGACAGCGGCGGATAGGCCAGCCAGCCCGTGCGGGCGAATTCGCCGACGAACAGCGAGGCCATCACCAGGACGGCGCCCATGGTGGTCATCCAGAAGCTGAAGTTGTTGAGGAATGGGAAAGCCACGTCGCGCGCGCCGATCTGCAGCGGCACCACGTAGTTCATCAGACCCGTCACGAAAGGCATCGCGACGAAGAAGATCATGATCACGCCGTGGGCGGTGAAGATCTGGTCGTAGTGATGCGGTGGCAGGAAGCCGGCATTGTCGCCAAAGGCGATTGCCTGCTGGGTACGCATCATGAGCGCGTCGGCAAAGCCGCGCAGCAGCATGATCAGGCCCAGGATCATGTACATGATACCGATTTTTTTATGGTCGATACTGGTGATCCAGTCGCGCCACAGGGTACCCCAGACGCGGAAATACGTCAGTGCCGCAACGAGTGCGATACCGCCCAGGGCAACCATGGCAAAGGTCACCAGCAGGATAGGTTCGTGAAATGGAATTGCATCCCAAGTCAGACGGCCGAATATAAGCTTCGTCAGATCAATATGGTCTAGCATTGTTACTCTCAGAGAAAAAAGGGAGGCGCCAGGCAAGCGGCGCCAGTATCTGCAGCGCTAAAACCATGCGCTGCGGGATTCATGCAGTCGTTACTTGGCTTGAACGCCCTTTTCAACCACTGCATCGCTAGCGACTACTGCCGTTACGGCCGCTACCGGGCTATCTGCCACCGTCATTTTGTATGGCTCGACCGGCGTCACGCACAGGGCGTCGGAAACGATGGTGCGGTTCAGGATTGCCTTGTACAGGTCGCTAGGAACAGCGCTGTAGCGGCGCACGGGGTCGCGTTCGCTAGGCTGGGCCAGCGACAGGTAGTCGTCGCGGTTCAGCGCGCCGCCACCGGCGCGTGCCGAGGCTACCCACTTGTCGAAGTCCGCATCATTCACGCCGTGGAACTTGAAGCGCATGCCCGAGAAACCGGCACCGCTGTAGTTGGCGGAAAAGCCTTTGTATACACCAGGCTTGTTGATGACGGCATTCAACTGCGTTTCCATGCCCGGCATGGCGTAGATCTGACCGGCCAGTGCGGGGATGAAGAACGAGTTCATGACGGACGATGCGGTGATCTTGAAGCGGATCGGACGATCGACGGGCGCATACAATTCATTGACCGAAGCGATACCTTGCTCAGGGTAGATGAACAGCCATTTCCAGTCCAAGGCCACGACTTCGACGATCATCGGCTTGTGGCTGGCAGGAATTGGGCGGTTGGCGTCGATACGGCTCAATGGGCGGTATGGATCGAGGGTGTGGGTGCTGATCCAGGTCAGCAGGCCCAGCACGATGATGATCAGCAGAGGCGCGCCCCAGATAATCAGCTCGAGGCGAGTCGAGTGGTCCCAGTCCGGCTCGTATTTGGCCGCGGTGTTGTTTTTTCTATAGCGCCATGCGAAAAGCAGGGTCAGGGCGATTACCGGAACGATAATCAACAGCATCAGCAATGTCGAGATGACAATCAGATTGCCTTGCTGAACTGCGATGTCTCCGGACGGATTCAGTACCACCGTATTGCAACCAGCCAACAATGCGAGAGGTAAAAGAAGCAGTCCGCGACGAACTTTTAATGAAAACATACAGGAAAGTCCAGTACAGGGGATGAAGATATGGTACTGTATTCTCACTGGAGCGCGTTGGCAATTGGACGTTTTGTCCACCCCCTTGCTCGGACTTTCACATGGCAGTAGCGGATTTTTCCTACAACTACCTGATGAATAGTCCTACTCCGGGCATGAGACACCCGGGGTATGTTACGCGTTGGCCGAACTCGAAACTATATTGGAGACGATCATCATGTCCAGCACGCGCATACACAGCGGGGATGTACCCGCTGACTTTTCCCCCCACTCCCTGCGCGACGCACGCGGGGCCGGCCTGGTCGAGTCACACATCGACCCCGGTGAGATCGCCGTCGGCGTGATCATCGGCCGTGCCTCCGAATACTTCGACTTTTTTGTGTACGCCATCGCCTCGGTGCTGGTGTTTCCGCGCGTCTTCTTTCCATTCGAAGAACGCCTGGAGGGCACATTATATGCCTTCCTGATTTTCTCGTTCGCCTTCATCGCGCGTCCGTTCGGCACCGTGATCTTCATGGAGATCCAGCGCCGCATGGGGCGCAGCGCCAAGCTGACGATCGCCCTTTTCCTGCTGGGCGTATCGACGGCCGGCATCGCCTTCCTGCCAACCTATTCCCACCTGGGCTTTGCCGCCATCATCTGGCTGTCCGTGCTGCGCATCGGCCAGGGCGTGGCGTTGGGCGGCTCGTGGGATGGCCTGCCGTCGCTGCTGGCACTGAACGCGCCGGAAAACAAGCGCGGCTGGTACGCCATGCTGGGCCAGCTGGGCGCGCCCGTCGGCTTCCTGCTCGCCGCCGGCCTGTTCTGCTTCATGCTGATCACGCTGTCGGATGAAGAGTTCCTCGACTGGGGCTGGCGCTATCCGTTCTATGTGGCCTTCGCCATCAACGTGGTGGCCCTGTTTGCCCGCCTGCGCCTGGTGTCGACGAATGAATATGCGCGCCTGCTCGATGAACGCGAACTGCAGCCCGTGAGCGTGTTTGAAATGGGCCGCGGCCAGGGCCGCAACGTGCTGATCGGCGCCCTTGCCGCGCTGGCCAGCTACGCGCTGTTCCACCTGGTCACCGTATTCCCGCTGTCGTGGATTTCCGTCTACCAGACGCGCTCGGCTTCGGATTTCCTGCAAATCCAGATGCTGGGCGCCGTGCTGGCCGCCGTCGGCATCGTGATCTCGGGCTTGCTGGCCGATAAAGTGGGCCGCCGCACCACCTTGGGCGTGCTGGCCGTGCTGATCGCCATCTTCAGCGCCTTCGTGCCGACCCTGATGGGCGGCGGCAATACGGGCCAGGACGTCTTCATCCTCGTCGGCTTCAGCCTGCTGGGCTTGTCCTACGGCCAGGCAGCCGGCGCCGTGACGGCCAACTTCCCTGCCCGCTTCCGCTACACGGGTGCAGCCCTGACGTCCGACCTGGCCTGGCTGGTCGGCGCCGGCTTCGCCCCGCTGGTGGCGCTGGGCCTGTCGGCCAACTTCGGCCTTGCGTATGTCAGCTTCTACCTGTTGTCGGGCGCCGTCGCCTCGCTGGCCGCCCTGAGCCTGAACCGGGCGCTGGAAATCCGCGACTGACAGACAGGCTGACATATATACAGAAGCAATGGGGGTGGCAATACGCTGCCCCCCCCAAAAAAAATCCCCAAAAAAAAACGCCGGCACCGTCCGCGTTTTTTTCGTAGGTCGGCCTAGCCCGCAGGGCGTAAGCCGACAGGCGCCGCCACGCAGAGTGTCAGATTACGCTGCGCTAATCTGACCTGCGCAGCGAAACCTCGCATATATGCTGGCCATTGGGGTGGCAGCGCGCTGCTACCCTCAATCGTCCCAAATCCTCGCAAAAACGCCGGCACTGCCCCGCGTTTTTTTTCAGCAGGTCGCTTAGCCCGCAGGGCGTAAGCCGACAGGCGCCGCCACGACGATTGTCAGATTACGCTGCGCTAATCTGACCTACGCAGCGAAACCTCGCATATATGCTGGCCATTGGGGTGGCAGCGCGCTGCTATCAACATCGCCCCAAATCACCCCAAAAACGCCGCCACCGTCCGGGGGTTTTTCGTAGGTCGGCTTAGCCCGCAGGGCGTAAGCCGACAGGGCCGCCACGACGATTGTCAGATTACGCTGCGCTAATCTGACCTGCGCACTGGATCAGCCGGTCACTGGATCTCCAGCTGCCTGCCTCCCGTGCCTGCCCGCTTCGGCAAATCCAGCAGCAGCACGCCATTTTCATAGCGCGCACGGGCGCCCGCCTCGTCCACCTCGTGCGGCAGCACGAAGCTGCGGTATTGCTGCCCGTACTCGCGTTCGCTGCGCACGGTCTTGCCGCCACCGTCGCGCGTCACTCTTTCATCCTTGAGTTCGGCACTGATGGAGACGCGGTTGCCGTCGATGGACACCTTGATATCGTCCTTGTTGACGCCGGGAATGTCCGCCTGTACCTGATAGGCTTGCTCGGTTTCCGAAATGTCGGCGCGCATGCGTGACGAAGCGCCATCGCGCAAGCGCAAGGCGGGTGCGAAAAAGTCGTGCATGAATTCTTCCATGTCGCTGAACGGGTCAAGCCGCGCCAGCGAACGCTGTGGATCGCGGTGTATCAATTGATTGGCCATGATGTCCTCCTTGCTGGCATGTCCATGTGAGCACATGGCCGGCAGCGGCGGACGCAAGCGTCGCGTCCGGGGCCGGCCATGCCGGTGCATACATGCTAGGCGATGGCCATGGTGGGCGCTTGATGCAGATCAAATCATGGCATCAGATGCCAGGTGTCGATGAATTTGCCGACGCCTCCGGGATGGGCCGTCTTCCATGCTTCCAGCGCGGGGCGATAGGCTTCCTTGTATTGCAGCAGCAACAGCGCCGGCTCCAGCTCGCCCTTGAAGGAAAGGGAACGCAGAATGCGCAGGGCCGGATCGCGCAGCCGCTCCAGCCTGGTTCCTGCCATCTTGTCCAGGACCAGGAAAGCGGCGTTCCAGGCCTCCAGGTCTGCCTGGAACGCCGTCTTGTCGCCGCGCTGCACGGCGGCCGCCGCATTCACCTGGCCCGCCGCCAGCGCCATCCAGAACGCGCCGTCGAAGCTGCCGGCATCGGCATCGCCCGCAGTCGCCTCGGCCTGGATCTGCACAGTGGCCTGGCCCGTCCCCGCATCGATGCCACCCGTCGCCCCCGGCTTCAAGTTCAGCGATATCATGGGGATGCCGTGATTGGCCTGGAATTGCTCCATCCGCTGCCAGGCCGACCGCTGGTCGGGATGGGCGCCGATGGCACCGACCAGCGCAAGCGCCATTTCCGGCCATTTCTGCTGTTCCTGCAAGGCATCGGCGAGGTAGCGCCATGCCTGCTCGTGCAGGGGTTCGATCTGTGCCGCCTTGCGGAAGTGCTCGGCGGCCGGCTCCCACTGGCGCTGCACAAAATAGCAATCGCCCGCAAACAGCCAGGCATCGGCAAAGCCAGGATCGACGGCGATGGCCTGCTTGTACTTTTGCAAGGCGGCAGCATATTCCTTCTGGCTGAACAATTGCTCGCCTTCCACCACCAGTTGCATGGCGTTGCCAGCCGGCGCGTACTTGGCGCGCACGCCGCCACCTGCCAGCCGGCGCGCCACTTCCTGTGCCAGTGGATCTTGCGCATCGAGCGCGAGTGCCCGCCGTGCCATCTCGGCAGCGGACTTGCGGGCCGCCTGGCGCTGCTTGTCGTCCAGGTTGTTGGCATCCGACACGATGTAATACAGCAAGGCCAACGAGCCCACGGGATTCGAGGCAAGCGGATCGGCCTTGGCCGCCAGCTCGAACTGCTCCCGCGCCTCCGGCAATTGTCCTTTGGTCACGAAGGTCAGCCCCCGCTGCGCCAGCTCCTGGCTTTGCTGGTTGCCAAGCACGACCGCCCGGACCCCCATGGGTACGAGGCTGGCGACAAGCGCGCAGGCGATGACTGCTGGATGCATAAATCTCCCATCTTTTGACTGCGATACGAGCATGCAGGGGCGCGCGCCCTTCCCTGCCTGCTATGCTAGCGCCTGCCGCACGCGGACGCATCAAAAATATTGCATTTCAGTTAAACTATTTCACCCGCTCATATCTCCACGGACAAGATGAATACCAAGACTCCGATCGACTCCTTCAGCTTCCGCCGCATCCTGGCCCGCAACGTCACCTTGCCACTCGTCATCGGGGTCGTCACCGCCCTCGTCTTTGTTGGTTTGATCGCCTACCTGCTTTCCGCGCTGCGCTCGGTCGAGCATTCGGAAAGGGTCATCGGCAACGCCAACGAGGTCATGAAACTGTCCGTGGACCTGGAAACGGGCATGCGCGGCTATTTGCTGACGGGCGATGAAACCTTCCTTGCCCCGTACAAATCGGGCAAGGCGAAGATTGCCGTGGAAATGAATACCCTGCTCGAACTGGTGTCCGACAGCCCCATGCAGGTGGACCGGCTGCGCCGCATCCGCGCGCTGCAAGGCCAATGGCTCGACTATGCGGAAAGCGTGATCGGCCAGCGCCGCAGCAACCAGGAATTCCTCGCGCGCGTGCGCCAGGGCGAAGGCAAGCTGGAATTCGATGAGATCCGCCGCGAATTCCTCTCCTTCCTGGCCATGGAGCAGCGTTTGCGCCAGGAACGGGCCGATTCGGCGGAAAGCCGCACCATCCAGGCGGTGGTCGTGTTCCTGCTCCTCAGCCTGGGACTGTCCGGCATGCTGGCCTACCTGGGCCGGCGCGAACTGCTGCGCCTGTCCGACATCTACAACGAGGCGCTGGAACAGCGCGGCAAGGACAATGACGTCTTGCAGGAACAAGCGTGGCTGCGCACGGGGCAGACGGAGCTGGCGGCCCACACCAGCGGCCAGCTGGCCTTGCCGCAGCTGGGACGGCAGGTGCTCGATTTCCTCGCCAACCGCCTGGACGTGGCCGTGGCCACCCTGTATGTCACCGATGACGACGGCAGCCTGCGCCGCACGGCCGTGTACGGTTTCAACGATGCTGGCGTGAAAGACAAGCAGGTCTTCAAGCTGGGCGAAGGCCTGGTGGGCGAGACGGCGCGCGAAAAGAAACTCAAGCACATCAAGCAGGTGCCGGACAACTATCTGACCGTGACGTCCAGCCTGGGCCGCGGTGCGCCGCTGGAGCTGGTCTTGACGCCGGTAAATAATGAAGGCGAGGTGAATGGCGTGATCGAACTGGGCTTTACGCATCCCGTCAGCCAGCGCGCCAAGGAACTGCTGAACCTGATCGCCGCGAATGTCGGCACTTCCGTGGAAGCGGCGCTGTACCGCCAGCGTCTGCAAAACGTGCTGGAAGAAACCCAGCAATTGAATGAAGAGCTGGAAGTGCAGCAGGAAGAGCTGCGCACGGCCAATGAAGAGCTGGGCGAACAGTCGCGCGTGCTGGAACAGTCGCAAGCCCACCTGGAAGAGCAAAAGTCGGCGCTGGAGCAGTCGAACGAACAGCTGGCCGTGCAGGCGCTGTCGCTGGACCAGAAAAACATGGCCATCGGCCAGGCGCACGCGCAGCTGGAAGCACGCGCCGAAGAATTGCAGCGGGCCAGCCGCTACAAGTCCGAATTCCTGGCCAATATGTCGCACGAACTGCGCACGCCATTGAACAGCTCGTTGATCCTGTCCAAGCTGCTGTCCGACAATAGCAGCGGCAACCTGACGCCAGAGCAAGTAACGTTTGCGCAAACCATTTACTCTGCCGGCAACGATTTATTGACCCTGATCAACGATATCCTCGATATTTCCAAGGTCGAAGCCGGTAAACTGGAATTGACGCCGGAGAGCGTGCCCTTCGACGAACTGCTCAGCAGCATGAAGATGCTGTTCGGCCCGCAAGCGCAGCAAAAGAAACTGGCCTTTAACGTCAGCGTTGCGCCCGACGCGCCCGCCGCCTTTGTCAGCGACCGCCAGCGCCTGGAGCAGATCCTGAAAAACCTGCTGTCGAACGCCATCAAATTCACGGATGCGGGCACCGTGGCCCTGCACGTCGGCACCGATGCAGCCGGCAACGTGCGCTTCCAGGTAGAGGATTCCGGCATCGGCATCGCCGACGAGCAGCAGCAGAAAGTCTTCGACGCCTTCCACCAGGCCGATGGCACGACCAGTCGCCGCTATGGCGGCACGGGCCTGGGCCTGTCGATTTCGCGCGACCTGGCGGCCTTGTTGGGCGGCAGCATCGAGTTGTCCAGCACGCCAGGCCAGGGCAGCACGTTCACCCTGGTGCTGCCGGCCAGCATGCCGGAACGCGCCGTGCCGACCGATGCGCCGGCAGCAGCGCCCGCACCGTTCCAGTCAACGGCGAAAGCGGCCGCACATGCCGCGCCTGCCACCGCTGCCGTGCCGAAAGCAGCGCCCGCCGCCAAGCCCGTGCCCTTGCCCACCTTCCAGGATGACCGCGACAGCGCGCCCGCCCCCAGAAGCGGCCAGCGTTCCGTGCTGGTGATTGAGGATGAGCCGTCGTTTGCCGGCATCCTGTTCGACCTGGCGCACGAAATGCAATACCGCTGCCTGGTGGCGCATGGCGCCGAGGAAGGCTTGCGCCTGGCTGAAGAATTCCTGCCCGACGCCATCCTGCTCGACATGGGCTTGCCGGACCGTCCCGGCCTGCTGGTCTTGCAGCAACTCAAGGAAAACCCGCTGACCCGCCATATTCCCGTGCACATCGTGTCCGGCAATGACCAGATGCAGGAAGCCATGCAGCTGGGCGCCATCGGCTACGCCACCAAGCCGCGCACGCGCGAGCAGCTGAAAGAAGTGTTCCGCAAGCTCGAATCGAAGTTCACACAGAAAATGAAACGCATCCTGCTGGTCGAGGATGACGAACGCCAGCGTGAAAGCGTGGTGCACCTGATCAGCGATGACGACGTGGAAATCACGGCCGTGGCGCTGGGCGAACAGGCGCTGGAATTGCTGAAGACGCAGATTTTCGACTGCATGATCATTGACCTCAAGCTGCCCGACATCCAGGGCAACGAATTGCTCGAACGCATGGAGCACGAGGAACTGTGCTCGTTCCCGCCCGTGATCGTCTATACGGGCCGCAACCTGAGCCGCGAGGAAGAAGCAGACCTGATGAAGTATTCGCGCTCGATCATCATCAAGGGCGCCCGTTCGCCCGAGCGCCTGCTCGACGAAGTGACCCTCTTCCTGCACAAGGTGGAATCGGAACTGTCGAGCGAGCGCCAGGGCATGCTGCAGCAGGTGCGCAGCCGCGAACGCGTGTTTGAAGGACGCAAGATCCTGCTGGTGGACGACGATGTGCGCAACATCTTTGCGCTGACCAATGCGCTGGAACAGAAAGGCGTGGTGGTGGAAATCGGCCGCAACGGCTTTGAAGCCATCAGCAAGCTCAACAGCACGGAGGATATCGACCTGGTCCTGATGGATGTCATGATGCCGGGCATGGACGGCCTGGAAGCGACGCGTCTGATCCGCGCCGATGGCCGCTACAACAAGCTGCCGATCATCGCCATCACCGCCAAGGCCATGAAAAACGACCAGGAAGAATGCCTGCAGGCGGGCGCCTCCGACTACCTGGCCAAACCGATCGACCTGGACCGCCTGTACTCGCTGCTGCGCGTGTGGATGCCGAAGATGGAACGCATCTGATGGCGCGCCTGTGGGAACGCCGGCGGACGGAGTACCGCTGATGCCTACTGGCATGAAAGATACGGAACGCGCACAACTGCAGGCGCTGATGGAAGCCATCTATCAGCGCTACAGCTACGACTTCCGCGACTATTCGCCAGCATCGCAGCTGCGCCGTTTGCACCACGCGCTCGAGCGTTTGCATTGCGCGGATCTGGCTGCCTTGCAGCAGCGCGTGCTGGACGAGCCGGCCTGCTTTGGCGAACTGCTGCAGATTTTGACCGTGCCCGTCACGCAAATGTTCCGCGATCCGGCCTTTTTTCTCGCCTTGCGCGAACACGTGGTGCCGGTGCTCAAGACCTATCCCTCGCCCACCATCTGGGTGGCCGGCTGCTGCACGGGCGAGGAAGCCCTGTCGCTGGCCATACTGCTGCACGAGGAAGGCTTGCTGGAACGCAGCCGCATCTACGCCACCGACATCAATCCGCAGGCGCTGGCCACGGCCGCGCGCGGCGCCTATCCGTTGCACCGCATGCAGGAATATGCGGACAATTACGTGGCAGCGGGCGGCCTGGGCCAGCTGAGCGAGTATTACACCCTGGAGCACGCCACGGCGCGCTTCGACGCGCGCCTGCTCGAGAAGATCAACTTTGCCGACCACAGCCTGGCCACGGACAGCGTCTTCGTCGAAACGCAATTGGTTTTGTGCCGTAACGTCTTGATTTATTTCAATAAGACCTTGCAGGAACGCTCGCTGGCCCTGTTCCACGAATCGCTGTGCCACCGGGGTTTCCTCGGCCTGGGCAGCAAGGAAAGCGTGCAGTTTACGCGCTTTGCCACCGATTTCGAGCCCGTGGCGGGGCAGGAAAAACTCTACCGCAAGCGTGCGCCATCGCCCGCCGCATCCCACTACGCTGGACGCCAAGTGCCAGGAATGAAACATGAACACTGAAACCAGTACCAAATTACTCATCGTCGACGACTTGCCGGAGAACCTGCGCGCACTCAACGCGCTGATCCGCGAGAGCGACCGCAGCGTCTACCAGGCCTCGTCCGGCGAAGAAGCGCTGGCCTTGCTGCTGGAACACGATTTCGCGCTGGCCATCCTCGACGTGCAAATGCCGGAAATGGATGGCTTCGAGCTGGCGCAGCTGATGCGCGGCACGGAAAAGACGCGCCACATCCCCATCGTTTTCGTCACGGCGGCCGGCAAGGAAATGAATTTCGCCTTCCAGGGTTATGAAAGCGGCGCCGTCGATTTCCTGCACAAGCCGCTTGACATCAATGCCGTGCAAAGCAAGGTCAATGTGTTTGTCGCCCTGCACCAGCAGCGCAGCGAGACCCGGCGCCAGGTGCAGGCCCTCGAATACAGCCGCCAGCAGCAGGAAGCGCTGCTGAAGGAATTGCGCGCCACGCAAGCGGAGCTGCAGCGCTCGCTGCGCCTGCGCGATGAGTTCATGTCCATGGTGGCGCATGAGCTGCGCACGCCCTTGAACACCCTGTTCCTGGAAACACAGATGCGCACCGTCAACCTGGAACGGGGCAACCTGGCCGCCTTCGAACCGGACAAGCTGAACAAGATGGTGGCGCGCGACGGGCGGCAGATCCGCAGCATGGTGCGCCTGATCGACGACATGCTCGACGTCTCGCGCATCAGCAGCGGCAAGCTGTCGATCCGCCGCGAAGCCGTCGACCTGACGAGCCTGGTACGCAGGGTGGCCGACGACCTCGGTCCGCACGCGGCCGCCACGGGCAGCGTGCTCGAAGTGCTGGCCTTCGAGCCGATCCACGGCTTTTGGGACGCCTTCCGCGTCGAGCAGATCGTCGTCAACCTGATCAGCAACGCCGTGCGCTACGGCCAGGGCCAGCCGGTGGAGATCAGCCTGGGCCATACGCAGAACAGCGCCGTCATCGAAGTGCGCGACCATGGCATCGGCATCAACAGCCGCGACCAGGAGCGCATCTTTGACGCCTTCGAACGCGTCGTGCACCAGGACCGCACGGGCGGCCTGGGCCTGGGCCTGTTCATCACCAAGCAGCTGGTGGACGCGCATGGCGGCGCCATCACCCTGCAAAGCCAGCCCGGCAATGGCGCCCTGTTCAGCGTCACCCTGCCGCTGGCCGGCAGCTGAGGCCGGCATGACGACGCAACTGCACCCGGATGGCCAGGGCGGCGCCAGCGGCGTGGCCTTCCTGCTGCAACTGGAGCGCCGGCTGCGCCCGCTGCACGACACGGGCGACATCCTCGCCTTATCCGCGCAGATGCTGGGCCAGCGCCTCGGCGCGCAGCAGGTAGCCTGTTTCGACATCGGCCAGGCGCTGCATGCCCCTACCCTGCAGCATGCGTGGAGCGATGGCCTGGCACCGGGCGCGGCCGGCGAATATTTCCTGGGAGATTATGCGGCCAGCCTGGCCGACGCGCTGGCCGCCGGCCAGGCCGTGGCCGTCAGCGACGTGGCCAGCGATCCGCGCACGGCCTTGCCGGCCACGCTGGCCGCCTTTACGCGCCTGGGCATCCGTGCCTTTTTGAACATTCCCATCGCCAAGGATGGCCGCCTGGCCGCCCTGTTCGTCGTGCACAGCCGCGCGGCGCGCCTGTGGCGGGCGGACGAGATCGAACTGGCCGTGCAAGTGTCGGAGCGCGTCTGGTCCACCATCGTACGGGCCCAGGCGGAAGAACAGCTGCGTCTGCTCAATGCCGGCATGGAGCGCAAAATCGCCGAGCGCACGCGCGAATTTGGCCGCACCTGGCAAGTCAGCCCCGATCTGCATGGCGTGCTCAACCTGGACGGCTACTTCGAGCACTCGAATCCCGCCTGGCAAGCCACCTTGGGCTGGTCGGAAGAGGAAATCCGCACGACGAAGTTTTTCAATCTGATCCATCCCGACGACTTGCCGCGCACCTATGCGGCCTGGGATGCGGCCAGCCAGGGGCAGCCGGCGCTGCGCTTCGAGAACCGCTACCGCCACAAGCTGGGCGGCTGGCGCTGGCTGTCGTGGGTGGCCGTGCCGGAAGGCGACAAGGTGTATTGCAGCGCGCGCGACATCAGCGTGGAAAAGAAGCTTGAAGCGGACCTGGCGGCGCGCAACAGCGAGCGCGAAAGGTTGTGGCGCAGCGCGCAAGACCTGATGGTGGCCGTTGACGCCGAACACTGTTTCACCGCGGTCAACCCTGCCGCGGCCGCCATCCTGGGCTGGCTGCCCGAGGAAATGCTGGGCCGCAGCCTGTTCGATTTCATCGTGCCCGACGACGCGGGCGCCACGCGCCAGGCCCTGGCGCAAGTGGCGCAAGCGCCGCACGAGAGCGTGCCCAGCTTTGAAAACCGCTACCGCCACCGCGATGGCGGCTACCGCTGGCTGTCCTGGGTGGCCGCGGCCGAAGGCGACCTGATTTTTGCCACGGGCCGCCACATCACCGTGGAAAAAGAGGCGGAAAGCACCTTGCGCAGCATGCAGGAATCCTTGCGCCACAGCGAGACGGCGCTGCTGCAATCGCAAAAACTCGAAGCCCTGGGCAAGCTGACGGGCGGCGTGGCCCACGATTTCAACAACGTGCTGCAAATTATTTCCGGCAACCTGCAACTGCTGCAGATGACCGTGGGCGACGACCCGCTGGCCGCCAAGCGCATCGCCAGTTCCACGGCCGCTGTGGAGCGTGGCGCGAAACTGTCGGCCCAGCTGCTGGCGTTTGCCCGGCGCCAGCCCCTGAAACCGCTGGTAACGGACCTGGCCCACCTGCTGCGCTCCATGGAAGAGCTGCTGCGCCGCGCCACGGGCGAGACCATCGACACGCGGATGATGCTGGCAGACGACAGCTGGCGCGCCCTGGTCGACCCGCACCAGCTGGAAAACGTCATCCTCAACCTGGCCATCAATGCGCGCGACGCCATGGCGGGCCAGGGCCAGCTGACCATCGAACTGAGCAACAGCGTGCTCGACTGTGCCTACGCGGCCCGCCATGCGGACGTGGTGCCAGGCGACTACGTGCAGCTGGCCATTTCCGACACGGGCACGGGCATTCCGGCCGAACTGCTGGACAAGATTTTCGAGCCCTTCTTCACCACCAAGCGCGAAGGCGAAGGCACGGGACTGGGCCTGTCCATGGCATATGGTTTCCTGCGCCAGAGCGGCGGCCACCTGACGGTGGACAGCCTGCCTGGCCATGGCAGCACCTTCCGCATTTACCTGCCGCGCTCGCTGGACGCGGAAACCGAGCTGCCGCTGCAGCTGAGCGGCCCCGTGCTGGGTGGCAAGGAAACCATCCTTGTCGTGGAAGACGACGTACAGGTGCAGACCACGGTGGTGGACATGTTGCGCGGCCTCGGCTATTTCGTGCTGCGCGCCAGCGATGGCGAAAGCGCCATGCACATCGTCGGCAGCGGCATCCCCATCGACCTGCTGTTTACGGATGTGGTCATGCCCGGCAAGGTAGCCAGCACGGAACTGGCGCGCCAGGCCCGGCTGCTGCTGCCGGAGCTGGCCGTGCTGTTTACCTCGGGCTACACGCAGGATGCCATCATGCAGGGTGGCCGGCTGGAGCCGGGCGTCGAGCTGCTGAGCAAACCCTACCGGTGCGAAGACCTGGCGCGGCGCATCCGCCATTTGCTGGCCAACGGCCAGCACGTGACGGCGCTGCAGCAGTACCGCGCCCAGCTGGCGCCACAGCCCCCCACACCCGCACGGCCGGGTGGGCGGAATATTTTGCTGGTGGAAGACAACGCGGATGCGCGCGCCATGACGGGTGATCTGCTGGGCATGCTCGGGCATGCGGTGACGGCCGTGGGCACGGCGGAAGAAGCGCTGCCTCTGCTGGGCACGCCGGGACTGGAGCTGCTGCTGACCGATATCAGCCTGCCGCAGATGTCGGGCGCAGAATTGGCAGAGGTCGCCGCGCGCGACTATCCGCGGCTGGAAGTGGTATTTTCCACGGGCCACGCCCCGGCCAACTCCGGCGTCAGCGACCCGCACGCACGTTTTCTCGTGAAACCGTTCAGCATCGAACAGCTGCAGCAAGCCTTGCTGGCGCCGGACCGCTGATCAATCCGTGATACGCCGCGCTTTCAGGGCGCCGGCCAGCTCTTCCAGGCTGAAGGGCTTGCGCAGGAAGCGCGCGCTGGCGTCCTGCATCAGGCTGGCACCCCAGTCGTGGCCGGAGGCGAAGACCACATCCAGCCGCGGCCAGTGCTCGCGCGCATGGCGCGCCAGTTCCAGGCCGGACATGGTGGGCAGGCTGATATCCGTCACCAGCACATCGAGGCCAGGCATGGCCAGCAGCGGCAAGGCTTGCTCGGCGCTGGCCACGCCATGCACGGTATGTCCCAGCATGTTGAGCATTTCCGTCGTCATTTCGCGCGCGTCGTCATTGTCTTCCACCAGCAGGATGCGCCGTCCGGACGGATCGGGCGCGCCCACCAGGCGGCGGTCGGCCAGCAGGTGGCGCAGGCGCCGCGCCAGGTCTTCGCGCCGGTAAGGCTTGCTCAGCAGCTCGACACCGGGGTCCAGCCGCCCGCCCTGCATGATGGCGTTGTGCGTATAGCCCGACGTATACAGCACGGCCAGCTCCGGCAGCAGCAGCCTGGCCTGCTGCGCCAGTTCCTTGCTGCTGACGGGCCCGGGCATGACCACGTCCGTAAACAATAAATCGATGGCCACGCCCGTGCGCAGCAGGGACAAGGCCGATTCGCCATCGTCCGCATGCAGCACTTCATAGCCGAGGCCGCGCAGCATGTCGACCACCGTGTGCTGCACCGGGGCATCGTCTTCCACCACGAGTATGGTTTCGCCGCCGCCCAGCACCGGCCCGCCCAGCCCCGGTGGCGGCTCGGCCAGTTTTTCCAGCGAACGCGGCAGGTAAATCTTGAAGGTCGTGCCCGCACCCGGGGCGCTGTGCACCTTGATGTGCCCCGCGCTCTGGCGGATGAAACCGTAGGCCATCGACAGCCCCAGGCCCGTGCCCTCGCCTTCGCGCTTGGTGGTAAAGAACGGTTCGAAGATCTGGTCGATCACGTCGCGCTCCATGCCGTGGCCCGTGTCCGTGATGGTCAGCAGCACATACTGGCCCGCCAGCACATCGGCATGCAGGCTGGCGTAGGCGGCGTCCAGCGTGACATTGCTCAAGGTGAAGGTCAGCCGTCCGCCCTTGTCCATGGCATCGCGCGCATTGATGGCCATGTTCAGGAGCACGTTTTCCATCTGGTTCGGGTCGACCAGCGTGTGCCACAGGCCGTCGCTGATGAACGTTTCCTCAAAAACATCCTCACCGAGGGCGCGGCGGATCAGCTCATGCATGCGGCGCAGCAAGTGCCCCAGGTCCGTCACCAGCGGTTTTAATGGTTGACGCCGCGCAAAGGCCAGCAGCTGCGACGACAGCTTGGCGCCCCGCTCGACGGCCGAGGCAGCCGAATCGAGGCGGCTGGCCGCCTGCGGGTTGTCGGCCACCGTCAGTTTCAGCAGCTGCAAGTTGCCGGAAATGATCTGCAGCACGTTATTGAAATCGTGGGCCACGCCGCCCGTCAGCTTGCCGATCGATTCGAGCTTTTGCGCCTGCAGCAGGGCTTGCTCGCTGCGCACCAGCGCCAGCCGTGCCTCCTTCTCGTCCGTGACGTCGCGGCCGATGGCGTGGATCAGCTTTTGCGCCGGCACGGCCGTCCAGGAAATCCAGCGGTAGCCGCCATCGCGGCGCCGGTAGCGGTTTTCCATGCGCAAGGTGGGCGCGCCATGGGCCAGGCGCGACAGGTCCTGCAAGGCCGCCATGCGGTCGTCCGGATGCACGAGGCTGATGAAATCCATGCCCAGCGATTCGATTTCGGGCCGGTCTAGAATGCTCGTCCAGGCGGGATTGACGGCGATGATCATGCCGCTCAAGTCCGCCACCAGCATGATGTCGGTCGACAAGCGCCACATGCGGTCGCGGTCGGCCGTGCGGTTGGCCATTTCCACTTCCAGCGAGGAATTCAGATAGGCCATCTTTTCCAGCACGTTCTTTTGTTCCTGCACGTCCGTGTTGGTGCCCACCCAGCGCAGCACCGTGCCCGCCTCGTCGAACAGGGGCAAGGCGCGCGCCAGGAACCAGCGGTACTGGCCGTCGCTGGCGCCGCGCATGCGGAACTCGTGCTCGTACGCGCTGGCGGTGGACACGGCGCGTTCCCAGCTGTGCTGGGTGGTCAGCAGATCGTCCGGGTGCACGCAATGGCGAAAACCGCTGGTGACCAGCGACTTCAGCGATTGCCCGGTGTAGTGGCAAACCTGCTCGTTGACCCAGTAGGTGGTGCCATTGCCATGCGCCAGCCAGGCCTGGTTGGGCATGGTCGATGCCAGCGAACGGAATTGCGCTTCGCTGTCGAGCAAGGCATTGCGCGCCTGCCAGTGTTCATCGATGTCTTCGCAGGAACCGTACCATTTCAGCGGTTTGCCAGACGCATCTAGCCGGCAATAGGCGCGCGAATGCACCCAGCGGTACAAACCGTCCTGCCGGCGCACCCGCATTTCCGCATCAAAAGGCTGAGCGCTGCCCACGGATTCGCTCCAGGCCGCCAGCGACTGCGGCACGTCTTCCGGATGGATGGCATCCAGCCAGCCAGTGCCCAAGCCGTTGACACCCGTCCATTCGCGCCAGCGCTGCGCAACATAGTCCAGCTTGCCGTCGACATCGGCCGTCCACAGCACCTGGGTATTCATTTCTATGGCGTAGTGAAAGTGTTCACGGCTGTCGCGCAGCTGCTGTTCCAGCTGGCCCCGCTCGATGACGTGCGAGGCGACCCTGGCGGCGACGGCCAGCAGCTCGATCTCGGGCTGGGTGGGATGGCATGGCGTGGGAAACAGCATGCCCAGCACGCCCAGGATATGGCCGCTGGCGCCAAACACGGGCGCAACCCAGCAGGCGCGATAGCCGTGCAGCAAGGCTTCCTTGCGGCCCGCGCTCCAGCCCAGGTCGCGCGTGATGTCGCCGCAATACGCGGGCGCGCCGGAAAAGGCCGCCGTGCCGAACGGTGAAGGCTGCTCGCCGCCGTGGCGCAGGGCCAGGCACAGGTCCTGTGGCAAGCTGGGTGCGGAGAGGCCGCAAAAGCGGTCGGACTCGTCGATCAGCACGAGGCAGGCATGTGCGCTGTCCTCAGCCTGGCCTTGCAGCGCCAGCAATAAATGTTCCAATGCATGGGCCAGGTCGACCCCGGCCGCGATGCTCCCCAGCGCATTATGCTCGGCGTCCAGTAATGTGATGATGTTGTTTGGCTGCACCG
Organism: Janthinobacterium sp. AD80; assembly: GCF_002878455.1. Lineage (GTDB taxonomy): Bacteria > Pseudomonadota > Gammaproteobacteria > Burkholderiales > Burkholderiaceae_D > Janthinobacterium. The sequence continues at coordinate 12,300 of NZ_NRDQ01000122.1, read as the reverse complement.
TGTCGATAAGCGGAAAACTGATGCCCGGAATATACCATGTGGCAAGGCTCTTCATGGGGAAAAGAGCAGCTTTCCGCCTCCGCCGACACCGCCGCTGTCGCCTGCACGCCGGCAAGCGGCGCACCTTCACCGTCCGGCGCCGGCAGTGGCGCCTGCCTATGCTAGAGTATTGCTCTTTCCTCAAGCACAAGCCGTCATGACCATGTCCCTGCCGTCCTCATTGATTGCCACCGCCCTGCTCGCTTGCAGCCAGGGTACCGTCGCCGCTCCCATGAGCCTGGATGACTACCTGGCCTTGCACGGCCCCGCGCCCACTGTACAGCTCGCCTATGGCGCGGCGCCGTCGCAATATGCGCAGCTGTTCCGTCCCAGCGGCGCGGGGCCGTTTCCCGTCGTGGTGCTGGTGCATGGCGGCTGCTGGACGGTGGAGTTCGGCGGCATCGCGCAGATGCACAACGTGGCCGGCGCCCTCGCCGCGCAAGGCATCGCCGTGTGGAATGTCGAGTACCGCCGGGTCGATGAGCCAGGCGGCGGCTATCCGGGCACCTACCAGGACATGCACGCGGCGCTCGACAGCCTGCGCCAGCACGCCAGCCAGTACCAGCTCGACACGAGCCGCATCGTGGCCATGGGCCATTCTGCCGGCGGCCAGCTGGTGCAGTGGATCGCGGGGCGCGAAAAACTGCCGAAGGGCAGCCCCCTGTACCGCGAGCAGTATCTGCCGGTGAAAAACATCCTCAGCCTGGGCGGACTGGCCGACCTGCGCCACGAGCAAGCCTTGATCAAGACCAGCTGCGAGCGCGACATCGCGCAGCTGGCAGGCAGCGCCAGTAGTGACCGCCCGGACATCTACAGCGACACCAACGCCGCCGACCTGATGCCCAACGGCAGCCGCACCGTGCTGGCCACGGGCGAGCTCGACACCATCTCCCCGCCGCGCGTGGCGCACGACTACGCGGCCAAGGCCAAGCTGGCCGGCGACCATGCGGAAGTGCTGATCCTGCCCGGCGCCAGCCATTACGACGAGATCGCCGCGACCTCGAACGCATGGCAGCTGATCTTGCCGGTGATACGGCAGATGCTGGGGATGCAGCCTTGAACATGGCGCTAGCCGACGACTTGCACCCGTATCAATATCTATGGGACGGTTCCCAGCCAGGCTGGGGACTGACGCACATCAATAGCCAGCATACCGGACTTGCGCTGCAATTTTCCGTCCCTGGCGGATCGGCACAGGAGCGCCTGTCCGCAAGAAAGACGATTGAGGAATTCAAGCCACTGTCGATCCAGCAAGTCACGACGCGGCTGCACGGATGCAAGCTTTTCCCTCTGGGCCAATTTGAGGCCAAGGAGGCGCGCCGCATTGCCGCCCAAGCGCGCCAGCAAGGCCTGACCGTGCTGGAAGAACCGAGCAGCACAGTGCATTTCCTGCCAACCAATCTACTGAGCAACAGGGTATTGCTCATCGACGATGAAAACCTGGCAAAACGCGTGTACGAGGCTGCCATTCTGCACGGCGTTCCTGTGCGGCATATCGAAGCCTGAGCCATCTGAGCAACCTTCAAACTCCAACATAAGCACATGCTGAAACCTGTCAACTTCCGTCACACTATCGCCTGCCTCTTGCTTGCGGCGTGCTTCCCGTTGGCCTGCGCCGCCACCATGCAGGAGCTGGAAAGCGGCCTGCTGCATGCCTTGCAGCTCAAAAAAGGCACGAGCGAACGCACGGGCACCTCGGGCAAGGCCATCGAGGCTTATGTGCATGCGGGTCTGCTGGGAAAGAAACCCAACCAGCGCTACGACTACACCGATTACTATCTGCTGAGGAAACCGGCAAGCTTGCTGGGCCACGAACTGGTGCTGATCGAAGAAGAATACATCACGCAATACATAGGCTGCTGCGTGAGTCCTGGCGCGGGCGTGACCGTGAAAGTGCACGGCAGCACGCACAAGCTGGAACAGTTCGCCCGCGCCAACCGCTGCACCCTCACCGAAAACGTTGATTTTGCGCAGGCATTGCGCGAAGTGGCGATCAGGAACAAGGTGCCCAAGGCCCACTATGCGTCGCTGAGCTGCCGCGAGCGCGATGCCGAGCGGGATGAGTGATGGCCACTCCCGGGGGGGCCAGACTATTTGTACAGAGATAACTAGCTTTCGAGTCCTGATTGATAAAAGCAGTCCTCAGGTCACTTCAGGATCAACGGAAGTTTTGCATGTTTTTTCGCCTTTATAAAGGAATCACTCGATGAGCAGACACTTGACCGGACTGGCAATGTTGGTATTGGCTGGCGGATCTTCCTTTTCCTCGTTCGCTGCACCAACGGCCCAACAGGCTGCCGGAGACGTTTTTGCGAAGCCGCATCAGCTTGTCGACATCGGTGGCCGCAAGATGCATCTATATTGCAGCGGGCAAGGCGCGATCACGGTGGTATTCGATGCGCCGTCGGGCGAGGCCGGCTGGAACTGGTTCAAGGTGCAGCCCGAGATCGCCAGGCACACGCGCGCCTGCGTGTATGACCGCGCGGGTCTCGGGTTCAGCGAGCCGGCACAGCGTAGCAATACTGCAGAGAACGTCGTCGATGACTTGCACAAACTGTTGACCGGTGCTGGCATCAAGCCGCCCTATGTCATGGTGGGCAATTCACTGGGCGGCGCGAACGTCCAGGTTTACGCCTACCGCTACCCGGCAGCGGTCAAGGGACTGGTGCTCGTCGAGCCGCAACACGAAGATGAAACCCGGCGCCTGGACAAGGCTAGCCAAGGCAATATCAGCAAGGTCTACGCGATGGTAAAGGAGCAGAACAACTATTGCCTGGCCGCCGCCCAGAAGGGTTTCAAGGCCGGCAGCGAAGAACAAATGAATTGCATCGGCAATCCGGCGGACAGCTACGGTCCCGCGCTGGGGGCGGCCGTGGCGGCTGCGACGAGCAAGCCTGCCTACTGGCGTGCCACCATCGACGAATGGGAAGCAATCCATATCAGCGACGACCAACTACGCAAGCATCGACGTCCGTTCGGTGATCTGCCGGTAGTGGTGCTGACACGCGGCGTTAGCCCCTATGCCGTCCCGGGAAAGCCGCAGAGCGCCTTGAACAAGGCGATGGAAGATGAGAATGCCGCCATTCAACAAGAGATCGCCGCCCTGTCCACGCGCGGCACGCAGCGTGTCGTGCCTGGGGCCGGCCACGTGATACACGCAGATAAGCCGGAAGCCGTCATTGACGCCATCCTCGAAGTGCTGCGCCAAGTGAAGTAGCGCTGACGGCAAATGAAAAAACGAGAGGGGTTCCTGCAGGCACCGTATCGGTCGCTCAGCCAAGTGCCACACGGCCGCCACCTGAAGATTTTCCTTCCTATACCTGGGCGGTGTATCAAGCCTTTGATGAAGGCGAGTATGTGCAGCCAGGGCAAGTAATTGGTAGCGATGAAGACGTATATACTCGTCCTTTGCTGCGTCAAGCAATGTCGGATTTTCATCCTCTGGACTTCAGCTAGTGGCCAGAAGCGGACATTGGAAAGCACTCATTGGCTCCCCCCAACCATTATTATTAGAGGCGTATTGTTTAGAGATGTGCTTGATAAATCAGAAGATGATATGCATGGCGTTAAGTGCCATGCTCCTTTGGCCAATGACTGCGAATGCCGATATTATTCAACGGCATGTGTTTACGGCTATTTCTAGCGGGCAGGACAGCGAAGGTGCCGAGGTACTCACCGTGGCGGAAGCTACTGCATGTGGTGGCAATCAGCTGCGCATGAAGGAGGGAATGCTCGAGAACGAAGACGAATATGCGGACCTCAGATCCGGACTCATCCAACGGATCCACGATAAGACACCAATGGCCGTGACGTTGTTTGACTGCCCTGTAGGGAAAACTGGCGAGGAGGCGGTACCGTTTGCACGCATGATTGCCGGTTGCGGCCCCAGCTCTTGTTTCGACGATAAGGCGCGTCTGTACTTGGACGAAGAGCTCATGCCGCAGGTCAAGGAGCGCTCGCCTTATCTGCTGGTGTTGCCCTTGCCGAAAGCAGCCTTGCCCGGTACTTGGAAGGTGGAGATCTTCGATACGATAAGACGCGACGTGGTGCGAATCTCCGGACAGACCGATGCCGCTGATTTTGTTTCAGGCAAGATGGTAGGTGATTACAGGGATTATGATAGCGATGGCAATATCGGATCACAGGTAAGGCTCGATGCAAATGGGCGCAAACATGGAGTCGCGACTACATATTTTGACGACGGCAAGCTGGAGTCGTTAGGGCAATGGCGCGATGGTCTGCCCGTAGGTGTGCAAAACAGTTACCACCGTAACGGCAAGCTATACATTCGGCTAGTTTACAATGAGAAAGGCGAGCTGCTGAGTACTGAGCAGTTCAACGAGCAAGGCGTACTGGTGCATTCAGATGGTCAAATGTCGAAAAAATGAACTGATGCAGTGTGCCAGGTACTGGGTGCCAGGAGTATGTAGAGAGATGTAGCAACCGTGCATGGCGCCGTGGAGTGTAGGATAGTTTTCTAGCAAGTGAGGTTGACTGAAAGCGGCCAAAAGCAGACGTATCAATGTCAACAATCTAAAACCTATTGGCCACACGTATGAGTTATTCGATTCAAGCCATCCTTGCTGCACAAGGGACTTTTGCCGCGGAGCTTGCCAATGGAATGGAAGTGCTCCAGCTCGATGGGGGCATAGAAATGATTGCCCTTGGGAGCACGGCAAGAAAGCTCCTGGGTCTCCCTTTTTTACCGCTGACAGATGAAGGCATCGAGGAGCTACCGCCAGTCTTGCGTGGCCTATGTTCAGCGCTTAGTGTTCACGGACCAGTTGCTTATGTGGAGGCAGAGATTTTTGGCGGGAGTGGCACGCAAGCACACACATTGATTCCAGCGGGGGGTACAGATGTGCTCGTATCTGTTTCTAACGACGCCATCAATTCGGCACTTGAGTGGCTTGGTGTTTGGCCTCTCGATGGCAAAGACCGGTTTGATACAGTTGGGCTTGGCAAGCATCGAGAAACCGATTCATGGGTGGTCGGCACCACCCTCTAACGTCTGCTTCGGGGCGGCATCCGCTAACGACGGCAACCGGCCAGGAGCAGACCTACCCCTTCACAAATGTTGAGAATGACAAATGACGTACCGCCCGGCATCTGATCCAAAAATTCATGAGCTTGTATCCGCTCTGTACACGGAAAGATGGACGAGTTCGGCCAGCAAGATTGAACAACTGGTGGCAATTTCCGACGCCTGGAAAATCTGCGAGCTTCTCACTTCCAGTGAAGGATGGAGGGAGCGGGTCGTCGCAGCGAAAATTATTGCTGCATTCGATTTCGTTGATCTCATCACACCCTTGATCAGTACATTCATCGGCCGTGCCGAGTCGAACACCCTTCACTCCTTCGTCAAGCTGATCATTACTACTGCAATGCCGGACACCAAGCACAAACTCCTTGAGGAGCTTCGTGCTTGCTGTCCCGATACATCGTATGGCAGACACATGATCACGGTGATTGACGATGCTTCCGATGCAGTTTAGAACTTTGCAGCTACCAAGCTTTGTCGCAAGATCGAACGGCCGCTTCGGGGCGACAACGGCGTGTCAGGGCAGACCATGATGTTTTCGCAACGGCAACATGCTATGCTGGCGCGACCGGCAGAGAACGGCCACAAGCGGACGTTCAATTAATCAGTTGAGGTAACCGACTTTCGATTAAGGGCTAGTTAATATAGGAACCTTTGCAAATGTTCGCTCTCCATGCAGCAATTGAACAAATGGACATTAAGGCCGCGAGATCTTTGCTTGAGCAAGGCGCGAACGTTAATGCCAGAGACCCAGAGGTAGGGATGGCGACCGCATTACACATTGCAGTGGACATTGAGTGCGAGGACGCCTGTCGGCGATATGATAGCGGTGACGCTGACGCCTCACCAGTTCCCGCCCTGACGAAACTGCTTCTTGATTTCTGCGCTGATCCGTCCGTACCAGACGCTGGGGGCAAAACTCCCCGTGACTGGGCAGTCGAACGAAACCATTTTCAAGCGATGACGCTGTTCGACTCCCAACGGTAAAGTTGCCATGCGTTCGTCATCGCGGACGACTGCTTTGGGGCGAAAGCAGACGCCCCAAAAAAACGCAAACAGGCAACGGCACAAACAGGCAGCGGCAGCAAGAACACGCCCGAGGCTCGGACAAAGGCTACCCGGGCCCGGGAGTGTGGCCCGCCTTTCTTAATAGCTGGCTCCGCCGCTCACTGGCCGAACTCGTCCATCTTTCCGTGTACAGAGCGGATACAAGCTCATGAATTTTTGGATCAGATGCCGGGCGGTACGTCATTTGTCATTCTCAACATTTGTGAAGGGGTAGGTCTGCTCCTGGCCGGTTGCCGTCGTTAGCGGATGCCGCCCCGAAGCAGACGTTAGAGGGTGGTGCCGACCACCCATGAATCGGTTTCTCGATGCTTGCCAAGCCCAACTGTATCAAACCGGTCTTTGCCATCGAGAGGCCAAACACCAAGCCACTCAAGTGCCGAAGCAACACTCACTGCACCCGCGCCAGATACTGGGCCAGCTGTCCGAAAGTAGCCTTGAACCCCTGCTTCATCGACTCGAACCCCTGCTTGAAAGTCTCATGCTGCTCCTCTGTCGCCTGGTGCGGCGTGGAACGCAAGGTCATCGTCGTCTTGCCGTCCTCCTCGGTCAGGGTCATGGTATTGAACGACTCCAGCGGCCAGGTGGCGCTGACGGGGTGCTGCACGGCATTGCCCTGTTTGTCGGCGAACGACAGGATGGAGACGATTTTTTCCGGCGCCTCGATCTGCTGGTAGGTGAACTTGCCCCACATCTCGTAGCCATTCTCGGCGCGCATGCCATAGTGGAATACGCCGCCCGGCTTCAGGTCGAGTGCCAGCACGCTCAATTCAAAACCGACAGGCCCCCACCATTGCGCCAGGCGCTCCGGTTCGACCCATGCCTTGAATACCAGTTCGCGCGGCGCGTCAAAAGTTTGCGTGATGACAAAGTCGCTGCTGTCGCGGTGCTGGCCTTCCTGCTGCTGTTCTGCGGTCGTCATGCTGTCTCCTGAAAATGATGGACTGGCTGCCAATGTAACAGCCGCGCCGGAAATGGGAAAGCCCCGCACATCGTGCCGGGCGGCATGCTAGAATATTAGTTCGACCCCTAACTATTAGACGACTCACCTTATGACCTCTATCGAAGAGCGCTTTTCCGCCGCGCTCCACAAGACGGCGCGCGGCTGGCGCCATGCGATCGACCGGCGCCTGAAGGAACTGGACCTGGGGCAAGCCAGTTGGATGGCCATCGCCATGATCGCCAAATCGCCGCAGCCGCCCTCGCAAAGCGAACTGGCACACCAGCTGGGGGTGGAAAACCCCACCATGGTGTCAATGCTGGACCGGCTCGTGAAATCGGGCTTCGTGCAGCGCCAGCCGTCGGAAACGGACCGCCGCGTCAAGCTGGTGGTGCTGACCGCGGCGGGCATGCAGGTGTATGAAACCGTGCGCAAGGAAGCGGACGGTTTCCGCAAGGAACTGCTACAAGGCATAGACCCGATCCAGTTGCTGGCGGCCACCGAGCTGCTGGAAGCGTTACAGGCGGCCACGGAGAAATCCGCATGAGTTCGGCCACAGCCAGCGCCGCACCGGCGCTGCCCGCTTCACAGGATCCCACCCTGAACCGGCGCATGATCACCATCTCGATCATGCTTGCCACCATCATCCAGGCGCTCGACGGCACCATCGCCAACGTCGCCCTGCCCCACATGCAAGGCAGCCTGTCCGCCTCGCAAGACCAGATCACCTGGGTGCTGACCTCCTTCATCGTTGCCGCCGCCATCGCCACGCCGCTCACCGGCTGGCTGTGCGACCGCTTCGGCCAGAAAAACACTTTCCTCGTTTCCGTGGCCGGCTTCACCCTCGCCTCCGTGCTGTGCGGCCTGTCGGGCACGCTTTCCGAAATCGTTGCCGCCCGCCTGCTGCAAGGCGTGTTCGGCGCGGCGCTGGTGCCGCTGTCGCAGGCGGTGCTGCTGGACATCAATCCGCGCGAGAAACACGGCTCGGCCATGGCCATCTGGGGCATGGGCGTGATGATCGGCCCCATCCTGGGACCCACCCTGGGCGGCTGGCTGACGGACAGCTACAGCTGGCGCTGGGTCTTCTTCATCAACATCCCCATCGGCGCCATGGCCTTCTATGGCATCTGGCGCTACATCCGCAGGGATGCGCCCAAGGGCCGCATGACTTTCGACATGTTCGGCTTCGCCACCTTGAGCCTGTCCATCGGCGCGCTGCAGATGCTGCTGGACCGGGGTGAGCAGAATGACTGGTTTTCTTCCACGGAAACGTGGATCGAAGCCATCGTGCTGGCCATGAGCTTGTGCTACTTCATTGCCCACACGGCCCTGCGTCCGGCCGGCAAGTCCTTTCTCGACTACCGCCTGCTGAAAAACGCGAACTATGTCAGCGGCCTGCTGTTTATTTTCATCGTCGGTCTGGTGCTGTTCGCCACCCGCGCGCTGACGCCGTCGATGCTGCAAGGCTTGATGAATTACCCGGCGGCGATCGCCGGCCTGGTGACGGCGCCCAGCGGCCTGGGCACGATGCTGGCCATGCTAATCGTCGGCAAGCTGACGGGGAAAATCGATACGCGCATCCTGCTGGGCGTGGGTTTTTCGATCACCGCGTTCTCGCTGTGGCAGATGGCCAATTTTACGCTGGACCTGGTGCCGAAGACCGTGGTGTGGAACGGCATCATTCAGGGCATCGGCCTGGGCCTCGTCTTCGTGCCCCTGAGCGCGGCCACGTTCGCCACCCTGTCGCCCGAGATGCGGGCGGAAGGCACGGCGATTTACAGCCTGGTGCGCAATATCGGCAGCAGCATCGGCATCGCCCTCGTGCAAACCTTGTTGGTGCGCAATACGCAGATCGCCCATGCCTCCTTGACGGAGCACATCAACATCGCCAATCCGGCCCTGCACGACCCCGCCATCGCCAGCGTCTACAACCTGGGCACGAGCACGGGCATGGCGGCATTGAATGGCGAAATCACGCGGCAGGCATCGATGATCGCCTACCTCGACGACTTCTGGATGATGATGTGGCTGACCATCCTCGTGCTGCCGCTCTTGCTCCTGATCAAACCACCGAAGAAGAATGCGCCTGTCGTGGTCGACCACGCGGCGATGGAATAACCCTCATGCACACACCTATGAAACTTTCCCTGAGCGTATTAACGTTGAGCCTGGCTTTAGCCGGCTGCGCCAGCATTCCACCCGACACCCACGTGCTGCCGCAGCAAGACCTGGCCAAGGTGCAACTGGCGGCCGACATCCACCTGGCCAGCGAAGGCTGGCCCGCCGCCCGGTGGTGGCATCAGTTCCACGACGACCAGCTGGACCGGCTGATTGACAACGCGCTGTCTTCCAGCCCTAGCCTGGCGGTGGCAAATGCCCGCATCGGCGCGGCCCTGTCTGCTTTTGACCTGCAGCATGCGCAGCGCGGCCCGACGCTGGAAATGGGCGCCGATGCCAGCCGCCAGCGCTATTCCGCCAACGGCCTGATGCCGGCCCCCATCGGCGGCAATTACTACAACGAGGTGACGGTGGGCGTGCAAGCCCATTACGACCTGGACTGGTGGGGCAAGCACAAGGCGCAGATCGCCGCCAGCCTGGGCGAAGTCAATGCGCGCCGCGCAGAGTACGCGATGGCGGAACAGATGCTGGCCGCCGAGATCGCCCGCCACTATTTCAGCATGCAAAGCGGCTGGGCCCGCATGGACAACCTGCAGGCGCTGGTCGGCCTGCAGCGCCAGCTGGTGGCCGACAAGGAAAAGCGCATCGCCTATGGCCTCGGTATCAGCGACGACCATCTGTCCGCGCAAACACGCTTGAGCCTGCTGCAGCAACAAATTGCCTTGCTGGCAACACAGATCATCACGGAGCGCGAAGCCTTGCGCGCGCTGTTGGGAACATCCTTGGGTGCGGATGCCTCGGCGCTTGCCAGCCTGCAGCCGAAACAGGCGCAGCCGCTGCCGCACGCCCTGCCCGGCAAGCTGGGCATGGAATTGCTGGCGCGCCGCCCCGACTTGCAGGCGGCGCGCTGGCGGGTGCAGGCATCGCTGAGCAATATCGAAGCGGCGCAGGCGTCGTTCTATCCCGATATCGACCTGGGCGCGTCGTTCGGCCTGGACGCCATCAAGCTGGGCAAGCTGCTGGAGTCGGGCAGCCGCACCCTGTTCATCGGCCCCGCCTTGTCGCTGCCCCTGTTCGACAGCGGCCGGCTGCAGGCGCAGCTCGGTGGCGCGCGCAGCGAGCGCAATGCGCTGATCGCCGACTACAACCAGAATGTCTTTAACGTGGTGCGCGACGTGGCGCAGGCCGGCGCCAAGGTGCAGGGCGTGGAAAACCAGCTGCGCCTGCAGGAGGAAAATCTGCGCGCCGCCGAGGCGCAGCTGCGCAACGCTAATGCCCGCATGCAGCAGGGACTGGCCGACCGCGCCAGCCAGCTCAACGCGGAAATGACCGTGCGCGGCCAGGTTGACCTGGGCATGCAGCTGCAAAACCAGCGCCAGAACGCGGAAATCAGCCTGACCGTGGCGCTGGGCGGCGGCTACCGGGGCAGCAGCGATTTTGCCGCCAGCGCCCAGCAATAAGAAATCCAACATTTGACTACGGAACACATCATGAGCAGCGATAACTCCTCCACTTCCACTGCAGCCACGCCTGACCAGCCGGGCAAGCGCAAGACTGTCCTCAGCGCCATCACGGCCGCCTTCCTCGTGGCGGGCGTGGCCTGGGGCGCCTATTACCAGCTGGTGCTGGCCAAGGAAGAAATCACGGACAACGCCTATGTGGGCGGCAATATGGTCACCCTGTCGGCGCAAGTGACGGGCAATGTCGATGAAATCCGCGCCGACGAGACGCAGATGGTGAAAGCGGGCGCGCCCCTGATCACCCTGAACGGCATCGATGCGGACCTGGCCCTGAGCCAGGCGGAAGCGCGCCTCGGCAACGTGGTGCGCCAGGAGCGCGAGCGCTATGCCAGCGTGGCGCAGTACGACGCCGTCATCGAACAGCGCCGCCTGGCCCTGGCCACGGCGCAGGGCAACCTGGCGCGCCGCGCGCCGCTGGCGCTGGACCACACGATTTCCGGCGAGGACCTGGTGCATGCGAAACAGGCCGTCGATGATGCGAAAGCGGCATTGGCCGTGGCGCAGCGCCAGGCGGAATCGGCCAAGTCCGGCGTGGCCGGCGTGCATCTGGCCAGCCATCCGGCCGTCTTGTCCGCCAGGGGCGACGTGCTGCAGGCGTGGCTGGCCGTGCGCCGCAACGCCGTGCTCGCGCCCGTTTCAGGCTATGTCGCCAAGCGCAGCGTGCAGTTGGGCACGCACGTGACGCCGGGCACGCCCTTGATGTCCATCGTGCCGCTGGACCAGCTGTGGGTCGACGCCAACTTCAAGGAAGCGGAATTGCGCAACATCCGCGTGGGCCAGGCCGCGACGATAGAAACGGACCTGTATGGCAGCAAGGTGGTGTACCACGGCAAGGTGCTGGGCATGTCGGCCGGCACGGGCAGCGCGTTTTCCCTGCTGCCGGCGCAAAACGCCACGGGCAACTGGATCAAGGTGGTGCAGCGCGTGCCCGTGCGCATCACCCTGGACCCGCAGGAACTGGCCGCCCACCCGCTGCGCATCGGCCTGTCGACCACCGTGACGGTCGACACCAGCCATGGCGAAGGCGCAACCCTGGACCAGCCGATGGTCGCCTCGACCCTGTACACCACCAAGGCCCTGAGCCAGCCCGTGGATGAGGCGGAGAAGATCGCCGACACGATCATCGCGCAGAACCTGCTGAATTGATGCGCAGGTCGGGTTAGCGCAAAGCGCGCAAGCCGACATCACCAGCGGCCTTCGCCCACAATGTTGTCGGATTACGCGGGGCTCCGCCCCGCTAATCCGACCTACGACTCAATCGACATCCGGGGTCAGACCCGACGGGTGTATAGCCGGGACACATAGGTAACACTTGTCGGGAGACATGGGTAACACCTTTTATGATGATTGCACCGCCACGAACTGGAGCGTGCAATGCCCTGGAAGGAAACCACCCTCATGTCTACCCGACTGGAATTTGTCCTGCTGACACAGCAGCCAGGCGCCAATATCGCGGCGCTGTGCCGCAACTTTGGCATCAGCCGCAAGACGGCGTATAAGTGGCTGGAACGCCACCGCGGGCAAGGCAACAGCGGTCTACAGGATCGATCGCGTCGCCCACATGCTTCACCGGCAAG